>PKYK01000066.1 GCA_003133665.1 Acidimicrobiaceae bacterium
AAATCCTGCCCCCGCCACCAAGAGGTATGCACCGAAGTCTGGTGTTTGTCTGCACGTAAGTCCCGGTTTCTCGACAGAGAGCCGGGACTTACGTGTTCTCGGCTTGATCCACCGCCTGCGCCATCTCGCGCCCAAGAAGAAAGCCACCCCGATTGGTGGCAGACCGCTGGTGCAACGAGGGAGGGCGTGACCCAATGGAAGGGTCACGGAGGGAAGGGAGTTAGGAGGCGAGCGGAGGCGACGAAGTGGACGACATCCGGCCGATGCCGGTGTAGTGCCAGCAGAGATCGCTAGCGAACCGTAGAGCCTCAACTTGTCCTATCTCAGTAAGGTGACCAGATGACACGCAGTGACCGTGAACGAATGCGCAACTTCTACGACAACCTCGGTGAACGGGAATGGTCACGTCTCGAAGAGTCACCTCGTGGCCGCGTCGCCTACGAAGTCCACCGCCAATTCCTCGAGCGCTTCGTAAAGTCTGGCGACCAAGTTCTCGAAATTGGCGCGGGCCCAGGCCGCTTCACGTTCGACCTCGCTCGTCTGGGTGCCACGGCAGATGTCACCGATTTCTCGCCAGTCCAGCTTGATTTGCACCGCCAGCGTCTTGATGGCACGGCCGCTGAAGCCGCGGTCACGTCGCGGGCACTGCTCGACATCTGTGACACCTCACGTTATGGCGACGCCACCTTTGACGTCGTGCTCGCCTACGGGGGCCCGCTCTCGTACGCGTTCGAACAGACCGAAGACGCCGTCGTGGGGCTACTTCGCATCACGAAGCCGGGTGGCTACGTCGTCGCTTCAGTGATGTCGTGGCTCGGTTCGTGGCGGCACTTTCTTCCAAGTGCATTAGAGGACGCGAAAGTCGTGGGGGATGACGCTTTCGACTTGATGCTCACGACGGGCGACTTGCGACACTCGCAGACTACTCACGTGTGTCAGATGTTTCGAGCCCGCGACCTTTTAGAACTTGTTGCCAAGTGCGGCGGAGAGATCGCTGCAATGTCGTCCAGCAACTGGGCGTCACTCAGTGACCCCGTGGTGCTTGAAGAACTCGAGGCCGACCCCGATCGTTGGTCGAGGTTCCTTAGGCACGAGGTTGCCGCGTGCGCCGAACCGGGTGCTTTGGACGGTGGAACGCACATCCTCTTCGCCACCCGTCGGCCGTGAGCACTGTCGTGCGAGAATTTCAGCCGGCAACAATCGCAACCGAGAAGACAAGCACGTGAGGATACGAGAGGCCCGCAGCGAGGACGCGGTCGTGCTTGCGGAGCTCGGTGCAACCATTCAGCAGCTGCACCACGACGAAAGGCCGGACTGGTTCAAGCCGGCGAACGCAGACGAGGCGGTCAAGTTCTATGAGGAGCTGCTAGAGAATGCCGACGTCACGGCGTTCGTGGCAGAGGACGACGCTGGTGTACTTGGCTTCGTCCTGGTGAATGTCCTTCATCGGCCCGAGACGCCCTTCGCTTGGGCGCAAACGATCGTACACATTGACCAGATTGGTGTGGCTCCGTCAGCGCGTCACCGCGGAGTTGGTCGTGAACTTTTCCAAGCAGTGCGCGCCCTGGCTGACCAAGTAGCGGCCACCCGCGTCTTCTTGACGACTTGGGACTTCAATACCGTCGCTCACCGATTCTTCGAGGCAGAGGGCCTCGAAAGTGAGATGCGTCGAATGTCGATGCCGTGGCCAGCGCCGTGACCCAGTGCGTGGCTGAGGAGGGTTCGAGGCTTGCGGCGATTCATACGACCAGCTTCCTCTGCAGGTTGGACTGTGCTGAGGGTAGTTAGCAACCGACCGACTTTCAGTTAGAAGTCGCCGGGCAAACTCACCAGAACCCTGCCACCGCTTGCCCTTTGGACTTCGGTGCACACCCCACCAAGAAGTACATGAACGAAGTCGAAGGCCCCGGGAGATCCTGGGCCTTCGTGCTGTCGGCGGCCCGCTCGAGAGTTGCTCTGGCTCTCGAGATCCCATAAACCCCGTGCGGCTGCACGTGCTGTCCACCCCTCAACCCCCAACCATCCCAGCCGTTGTGCCCGCTCGAGCCGTGCACGGCCTGGGCAAACGGCGCCGCGAAGGATTGCTGGATTCCCATCACTGCTTCGACCGACAGGTTCGAGGGGGTCCGCACGGTACCTCTGGCGGGGGTCACTCCGACCCCGAGACGGAGTTGTTCACGATGTACGAACCCACCTACCTGACTCATGATGAAGCCGCCGCCACATCTTCGAACGGACGGGACGAAGGAATCCGCCATCTTGTAAACCTCGGGCAGGTGACATCATCGTGCGACTGGTCATGGCGAGTTCAGGCAGAGACGAGGACCTTGCCAGTCTCCGTGAGGCCTAAGCCCTCCACGTCACTCCAGAGAACTGACTCACTCAGAGCGTTTATAGAAGACGAGATCCGGATTTCCTTCATCGATTCCTTCAATCTGTCCACTGTATTTCCAGCTCTCTCTGTTCAGCAGGCTGAGCATGGGAATGTTCAGTTGTTTCGCTGAAGTGAAGATGCGAGGAGTTGCCGACTGGATCACTGCTCGGCGGAGCCGGGCGCTCGCAACACCGGTGCGGCGACCGCCGGGAGCGACTGCCAGCAACTCAATGAAGTCACGTTCGAACGATGAGCGGGATGTGACTAAGGCGTTTCCAGTGATGTGACCCTGGTCCTCTTAGGCGAGACACTCACCGGACCTCACGCGGAGTGTGAGCAACAGTCCTCGATCGTGGCCGATTGGCGCGAGTTGATCAACTCTCAAAGCAGCGTCAAGGTCCTTTTCGCCACTTCTATAATGTTGCCTGTTCGCGCTCTGAACCTAGCCTCTTTCGACTTGAGGCGACCGCCTCCGTTTCAAGCGCAAGTCACCGCTTGAGAAGGCTGCGATGACCTGGCACCTCAGTCGATAGTGCATATCTGCAGGAGATTCATGCCCGCTTCAACCGCCCAGACCCTTCAATGTGCGCCGCGACAAATTGTCACTCGAACTCTGGACTGACCTGATTCTGCGGGTGAGGACGCAATTTCGGAACTGAACCCAACGGCCAAATTCAGCCAAGACTTAGAATCTAAAGAAGAATGACATATTCTTGACAGAATCAGCAATTTTGAGTAGCGTACAATTTAGAATGAGAAAGAAGGGTGCGCGAAATGTTTAGGAATTGTCAATGTTTCTGGATGCCGTCAGCACTTGGCAGAGATTTTAGGTTTTCATTTCTCGAAGTCCTGTTCTGGAGGGCGAGCGACGGTGAGTGATTTGCAGAGTATCCAAACCCCACATTTCGAAGTGGATGAGGAGGTTGGCGCAAGGGCAAAGGTGAAGGACTTGAAATCGCACGTCCATCGCACCCTCGCTGACCTCGATGAGCATGATAAGGGCATAATCCGCCTGCTCCAAGAAGACGGAAGGATTTCCAACGCCAGCATCGCTCGAAGCATCGGGACATCTGAACCGACGATACGTAAGCGAATCGAACGGTTGGTCAGCGACCAAATAATCAAGGTCACTGCTGTTATCAATCCGGCCGCATCGGGATATTCAATCGATGTCTTGATGGGGATTCGCACTGAGCCTGGCTACCTAACAAAAGTTGGCAGTCAGCTCGCGAAGTTTGAGCAAGTTCTGTATCTCGGATACACGACCGGCAGATTTGACATCTTGGCAAATATGTTGTTCCGAAATAACGATGAGCAGTTTGAGTTTCTAAGTTCCTCGATTGCATTGATCGAGGGAATAGTGACGACCGAGTCATTTTCTGTAATGAAAGCAGAGAGAGTCGATTTTGACTGGGAACACGCGGGCAAAGAGAAACAACAGTAGTTGTCAATTTAATAACTTGGAAAAGGTGGGGAAACTAACAATGGCAATTGAAAGCAATCTAGGGGGAATGGAGCCGTCGGCTCCAAATTTCTTCGCAAGAAAGGCAACTGGCTTAACAAGAGAAGTATCGTGGATCGACGCACTCTTCTATAATCTATTGTGGTCTTCGATCCCGCTCTCGCTCGCGTTCCTGTTGATGTTTGGACCGTCAGAGTTCCCCAATGCTTCACCCTATTTCACGGTGATTGTGACTCTTTTGCTGGCGATGCCATGCGCCATCCTGTACGCCATGTTCAGTGCAGCCGTCCCTCGTTCGGGTGGTGACTACACCTGGATAACCAGAACGCTGAATCCCGTCTTAGGGTTCATGAGCAATGTGTCTTTCCTTTTTTGGGTGACGTTCTTCATTGGCGTGTACGCCGTCTATTTGGGATCGTATGGATTAGCTCCCTTCTTGCGAGTTCTGGCCGCATACTTCCAGAGTCCGTCTCTATTGAGTGCTTCGAATTGGTTCACAGGTCAGACCGGTTCAATTATCGCTGGACTGGTAGTGGTACTTCTCTCAGCGTTGATTCTGATCATGGGGCGCGGGCTTCGCACCTTCATGAGTATTCAGAAGTGGGCGTTTGGAGTGTGGTTCGTAGGAGCAGTCGTAATCCCGTTCATTGTTATAGCAATTGTTTCCAAAGGTGCATTCATCTCGCATTTCAATACTTACGTACTCCACTTAGGTGGCAGTTCAGGTGCGTATCAAAAACTCCTCCACGCCACGCCAGCGTTGCCTTCGGCAACGCATACTTTCGGCGGGACGCTGCTAATGATGGTCCTCCCCTTCTATACCGTTGGATTCATCTTCCAGTCAACCTATTTCGGGGGTGAGATCAAACGGGCCCGGAACAGTGCCATGAAGTCGATTGTCTGGGCTGAATTCATCGCAGGGGGATTGCTGCTAATTGGAATTGCCATCTTCGGCATTCGCCTGTCACAGTTCATGGGCCTGTCCGGAGTAGCAAACTTCCCGAAGGTTGGCTTGTCGAGTGCGCCTCTTTACACCGAAGTAGCTTCAATCGCTTCTGGGAACATTGTCCTCAGCTTGATTATCAGTATCGGGATGATTCTGGTCTTCCTTACGTGGATTCCGCAGACAATGCTGCTGGTGTCACGATCGCTTTTCGCATGGTCGTTTGACGGCCTTCTCCCAGCGAAGGTGAGCGAAGTCAATCCGAAGACACACTCTCCGGTGATGGCGGTTGCCATCATCGGCGTGCTCAGTGGAGTCAGTGTGGTGATCGTGGGCATGCACCCGAGCCTTACGTTTGTGGTTGGCTTGCTCGGCTTGACCATCACGTACCTTTTAGTCTCGATTGCGGGAATCATGTTTCCCTTTCGGCAGCGAGATGTCTTTGAGGCCTCTCCATTCAATGGCCGAATTGGGAGGTTTCCGGTTATGTCGCTGGTGGCGATTCTCAGTGCAATCGGGATGGGCGTAATCGTGACGACACTACTGTTGGCGCAGTACTCCGGAACGAGTTGGACGTACAACCGAAGCCGGGTGTTGCTTTGCATTGCGATTGTTATCTTTGCCGCCCCCGTCTATTACGTCATTCGGGCGATACGCAAGGCCCAGGGAATCAATATTGACCTTGCCTATCAAGAGATCCCACCAGAATGATCAAGCGACGAGCTGACCACAAAGAGATATGCCATGTTTAGGGGAAGGAAGGTTGCCGGGCGCAAGGCCGAATACTCATTGTTCTACGCCGGTGATATCCACGGTTCGGAGAAGTGTTTTCGCAAATTCGTCAACGCGGCGCGCTTCTACAAGGTGGACGCTCTGATTCTGGGCGGAGATATCAGCGGTAAGGCCCTGGTTCCCTTGATCGAGCGGGATGATTCGACGGTCACGGTTCACTTCATGGGCGCCGATCAGATATTGAGGACTGAAGACGAAATCGAGGCGATGATGAACGCGATTCGATTCAATGGCTTCTATCCATTCCAGATTCGAGAAGCCGACCTCACGAATTTGGCAGCTGACGAAGAGTCGCGAACCAAGTATTTCGATCAAATCATGTCGAACGAATTACGGAGATGGATTTCGCTGGCGGACGAACGCCTGGGAGATCTAGGGACTCGGTGTCTGATCATGCCGGGCAATGACGACGAACTCTTCACGGGCGCGATATTGGACGAAGCCGAGTACGTGGTGAATCCGGACTGCAGAGTGACCGAGATGGGGCCTTTTCAGGTGCTCAGCGTGGGCTATTCGAATGTGACTCCGTGGAACAGCCCGCGTGAGATGAGTGAGGAGGCGCTCGACGAGTTGATTCAGGGAATTGAAGTCGAGTTGGATGCAAGCCGTCCGCTCGTACTCAATTTGCACGTTCCACCTTACGACTCGAGTTTGGACTACGCCCCACTTCTTCGAGAAGACCTTTCAATTGTTGGTGGTTCAAATCCTCAGATGGTTCCAGTTGGAAGTCATGCAGTACGGTCGGCGATTGAGAGGCTCCAGCCGGTCTTGAGTCTGCACGGGCATATCCATGAATCACGAGGTTCGGTTCAGATTGGTCGGTCAGTCGCCGTGAACCCTGGCAGCGAATACAACACCGGAGTACTTCGAGGTGTCATCGTGCGGCTCAGTGAAGATCAAGTAATAAGCACGCAGTTTGTCTCTGCATAAAGAGTTGTTCAGAGATCAGTTGAAAGGAAAGCATATGGATTGGCCGGAGATTGATTGGGCGTCGCTGCGTACTTACCGATGGGAGAAAGTCAAGGCAATCATGGAAGGGCAGCAGCTCGACCATTTGGTCTTGATGGGATTCGACAACATTCGATACGCAACCGATTATCGAACACAAATCATTGCTGAAGCCACTGACTGGTGTGCGGCCGTGGTCGATGGTTCAGGCTCAGCTGACATTTTCGTTCCTTGGATCGATGAAGATCAGGAGAACCCGGAGATTGACCTACCGAATATTCGGGCGATTCACCCGCTTCCATCGTGGACGCCCGCCGCTCCGCATGCCGAGTTTTGGGCCAAGGGAATCTGTAAGACCTTAGGTTCGGCCAAACGCGTTGGCGTCGAGAGTTGCCTGGTGGAGATTCTCGATGCGATGAAGGCTCGATCCCCACAGATTGAATTCGTCCCGATCTCGAATGCCTTGTTTCACACGAGACAAGAGAAGCATCCGCTCGAGGTCGAGCTATTGCGAGCAGCCAGCGTAGTTAATGCGAGCGCCGCCGACTATGCGTTGAGAAATGCATCAGCAGGAATGACGGACTACGACGTTCTAGCCATGGTGATGTCAGAAATGCAGAAGAATGGCGTCGAATTCCTGAGCCATTCACTTTGTAATCACCGACGGGGAACCGGTACGTGGTTCGCTGCCGGCAGTACTTTGCAAGAGGGAGACGCTTTCTTCTTCGACGTAGGGTGCTACGGACATGGGGGGTATGCCTCGGATATTGCCCGAACGGGCTTCATTGGAGAGCCAACGAATGAAGTCACGATCGCCTGGGGGCGACTGATGGAGGCTTACGAGATCGGTCAGGATATGGCTCGACCTGGTGTCCGGGTTTCCAAGGTGCACGATGCAGTGAATGAGTATCTAGAAAAGGCGGGAATGCCCCAGACCCCCTATTCAATGGGACACGGTGTTGGCCTGCGAGCCTGTGAATCGCCAACAATTCACCGCAAGGATCGAATTTCCTATGACGGCATCCTTGAAGAAGGGTGGGTCATCTCCCTGGAGCCAGAAACGGCCGTTGAGTACAAGGGGAGTCTGATGCTCTTGAAGATTGAGGACAATTTCGTCGTCGGGAAAGACAGTTTGGAGCTTCTGTCCAAGCCGCTAGTGGCAATCAAATGAGTGTGCGACGCTCATTGCCGCATCGAAATGTGAGGAATTCAAGCATATGAATATAGGTGCAATCTTGACGCCTGACCGAGAGCAACGTTTAGAAAAGGATCGGCTCGAGGCCGTTCAGAGGATGATGAAAGAACAGAAGATTGATCATCTCTTACTGACCGGGTTCGATCACATTCGGTACGCGTTGAACTACCGAACACAAGTCGTGGGAGAGGGATACGACTGGTTCGCCGCAGTCCTTGACGGTCAGGGGACGGCCACCGTTTTCCTTCCGTGGATTGATGAACCTGGAATTGAATTCACCGCGTCAGGGACTGAGATCGCCTTGAAGCCCTTGACGTCATGGGCTCCGGCGGCAACTCATCCACACTTCTGGATTGAGACGGTGAGCCAATCTCTGACTGGTGCACGAAGAGTTGGGGTGGATCTGCTGGATTTGGCACTCGTTGAGGGATTGCGAGCCAAATTCCCATCCGTTGACTTTGTGTCAGTGACCGAGGCTCTGTACGAATTGCGGAAAATAAAGTCCCATGACGAGGTGCTGCTTCTTGAAGCGTCAAGTCAACTGAACGCATCGGCCGCTCGTCATGCACTCGCGAATGCGAAAGCAGGAATGACGGATTTCGACCTGCTTTCATTGGCGATGCAGTTCATGCAATGCAAGGGCGCTGAACACCTGAGCCACTCGTTGTGCAATCATGAGCGCGCCAGCGGTAGTTGGTTTGCAGCGGGAAGCACTTTGCAGGAGGGCGATGCGTTCTTCTTTGACATTGGCTGTTACGGCCCCGGAGGCTACGCATCTGACATAGCCCGATCGGGCTTTATCGGAGAACCCAGACCCGAGGTCGCGGCTGCATGGAAGGGTCTCCTCACCGCGTACGAGGTAGCCCAAGAGCTTGCTCGTCCGGGTAGAACGGCCTCAGAGATCCAACAGGGGGTGAACGATTGTTTGAAGAAACTGAACCTGCCGATAACCCCATATGGGGTGGGCCACGGTGTCGGCTTGAGAATCTGTGAATTGCCAACCATCCATCGCGCTGACCGAATGGACGAGGACGTGAGATTAGTCGAAGGCGAGGTGATCGCACTGGAGCCCGAGACCACCGTGTGGGTTGGTTCGAAGCGCATTGTTCTCAAGATCGAAGACAATTTCGTTATTGAGAGCGATGGTTGTCGCTTGCTGTCACAGCCGACATTGATGGTGTAGTCCCCGTTGGGGAACCTAGGGACAGTCTTTCGCATGGGCTGCTCGCCTTGAGACGGTTGCCAGGAACCGCTTGGGCGAATTACCCTAGCGGTTTTGGTTTTATGCTCTTACGTTGTGGGGTGCAATGTTGATGTTTCTCGTCAACTCAGAAGGCAATGGAATGGATGACGCATGATGCGAGCAAATTCGAGCGGCGATCTGGAATCGCAGTTTCAGCGTGAGATTGTGTCCGACGCCTTTGAAGAGGCCAAGCTCCTCATTGAGAGTGCCCAGGGTCTGAATGTCACAGCACGACTGATAGGTGGCGTGGCCTTTCGAACGCAACTGCCGGAGTGGCCATTACGCAAAGCGCCGGCCCATGATCTTGACTTCGTCGTACGGTCTCGAGATGCTCAAGGGTTTGCACACCTGCTTGAAGCGGTTGGCTACATTCCAGACAAGAAGCAGAATGCACTCTATGGGCACAAGCAGTTGTACTTCGTGGACGAGCAGAATCAACGACCTGTCGATGTCATTATTGATCACCTTGAGATGTGCCACACGCTGGAGCTGAAGGATCGTTTGGACGTTGACCCCTTGACGGTCGCGAGGGCTGAACTGCTCCTATCGAAGTTACAGATCGTTCGACTGAATCGGAAAGACGCTCTGGACGTGGCCGCGTTGTTGTCGATGTATCCGCTTGGTGGTGACGAGGGTATCAACGTTGAGGTATTCAGTTCATTGCTTGGTGGTGATTGGGGGTGGTGGCGCACAGTGACCGCGAATCTGGATGTTGTTCTGCAACTTGCAGAGTCAAACGACGACACATTTGTTCAAGAGATCGCAATGGACAGTCCGGCACAGTTTGATGTTGCTAAGCAGTTGAAAGGGCTAAAGCGCACGGCAGAAGAAACCCCAAAGAGCCGTTCCTGGAAGTGGCGGGCAAAACTGGGGGATCGAGTGATTTGGTACGAAGAGCCGGAAGAGGTCGATCACTGAACAACGAACTGATGTGGCCACTTCTTGAGTGATTCAACCACACCGACTGTTGTGAAGCTTGAGGCGGATTACCGGGTCAGGCTCCCTGATCTCCACAAACACTTGGCCACGACTTCGGCTCATTAAGAGCCAAGGTGGTGGAGTTCGTGGTCTCAAGCATTCATGTTGTCGGCGGGGGTTTCTTCACAGTGCCCCGCCACCAAGAGATGTCCAGAATGACCTGTGCGAGAGCACTGGTCATTCTGCGGCTCGGGGCTCCATACCGCCTTTGCACGGCTGCTGCACCACGATTGTCCGTAAGGTCAAGCAGACTGGTCGTGGGCGCTAGGTAGTTCCACCTTGGAAAGGACCCGGAATGGGACAATGCAGTTGGTCCGCGAAATCGACCGTCATAAGATGTCCAGGCGCGCGAGCGTTCTTGTTGCTCGATGTTGAGCGTCGCGGCTGACATTGTGAAAGGCGTGATCGTAGAGAATGGGTCGTCGCGCTCGGAAGGTGCTCATCGATTCTCGATGTGGCCGGTGGTTCGAGGTCGAGTCCGTGGATCGGCCCATCGCTCGCCAAAGGTCCGAAGAACATCTGCCTTGGTGATTGCGCCGTTGTTCCTGCAGAGCCTGTTCGGCCTTTCGCCGGGTGCTCTTCCGACCCTCCACGGTCACACCAGCCAACCTGCCACCTACTCGGTTGGGGTGATGCGGTGCACGTTCGTCGATCGGTCGCGCGGCGTCCTCAATTACTCGACGAATCCGCCAACGACGCTCTCGACGTCGCGCACGGTCATCACCGAAATCCGATATCCCACGACCGTCACACTGGCAAGCGGAACCGAGTCCTCGGGCCCGCCACCGGCCCAGCGGAGCGGCGGTTTCCCGATGATCGTCTTCGCACACGGCTATGACGTCACGCCGGACACCTACGCGTCACTACTCGACGCATGGGTCAAGGCGGGATTCGTCGTTGCGGCCCCGCTCTTTCCCGATGAGAACAAGTTCGAAGTCGCCGCGCAACATCAAGCCAACACTGAGAACGACCTCTGGAATGAACCGGCGGACATTGCCTTCGTCGCTGGTCAGATGGTGAAGGCCTCAGCGGCATCGTCACCACGGTGTCCCACCGTGCGCGGACTCGTCAACCCATCGCAGCTTGGTCTCGCGGGGCACTCCGACGGGGCGACGGCCGTCGCGATGCTCTCGTACGCTCGCGGGAACGATCCACAGGGTGTGAGCTATCAGACTCTGAGGGCCGGACTCTCCATTCGGGCCAGTGTCGTCATGTCCGGCAAGGAAGACGGGGTCAACCCCTACGAGCCTCTCGTTCCGGATCCAGCGTTGCTCGTAGTTCAGAGCGCCGCCGACCAGTGCAATCCGGTGGGCCTCTCAATGAAGCTCTACCGTGACCTCCATCAGTCGAAGAAGTGGTTCCTGGAACTTCGTACCGCGCATCATCTCCCACCTTTTGACGGCGTCGACATCCCGGCGTTCGGGGTGGTGGCGCGGACCTCGATTCGTTTCTTCCAGATCACACTTCAAGGGGCGGTGCCGACGAGTGGGCTCACGGCCTACGGGAGCCAACTGCCGCGCGTGGCCCACATGTTCTACGCAGGAAAGGGTCCGGACATGGCGAACCCTCCCACCGTTCCGTCGAGCTGCGGTCCGAATTGATGGCGGATACTGCGTAGAGTTGGTCGATCCAATCCGAAGAGGTGGGAAATGGTGAGCGTCGAGCGATACCACGTGGGAACGTCTTCCGCGCTCCCGGAAAGTGGTTCAGGCGCGACGCAGTTCACTTCTTTTCGTGACGAAAGGCCTTAGACAGTCAGGCGGCGCTTGGGGTACGGTCGATTTATGACGTGGTCTCTTCAGAAGTGCCCCAATGGTGACCATTCGGGACCGTCCGCTGGTTTGGCTGCTCGCGCTGGTGCGGCGTCGAAGAACTAGTGGCGGCTCGGTAACGAACATGTTCCAGGTTCGAATCCACGGTCGCGGTGGCCAAGGGGTCGTGACCGCCGCCGAGATCCTTTCGGTGGCCGCCTTCGCCGAGGGACGTCACGCGCAGGCCTTTCCGAGCTTCGGGTCCGAGCGCATGGGCGCACCGGTCGTCTCATACTGTCGGATCGACGACCGCGAGATCCGCACACGCGAGCCCGTGATGCAGCCCGACGCCGTGATCATCCAGGACGTCACGCTGCTCCACCAGGTCGATCTGTTCTCCGGACTGTCCGCCGAGGGCTACGTGCTGGTGAACACCTCACGCCGGTTCGACGAACTGGGACTGGGCGACTTCGTCAACCAGTTCCATCGCGACCGGTTGGTCACCTGTCCCGCGACCGAGTTGGCACTCGAACACTTCGGTCGTCCGCTGCCGAACGCGGCCTTGCTCGGCGGTTTCGCCGCGCTGACCAAACAGGTCACTCTCGGCGCCATCACTACGGCGGTGCGGGATCGATTCACCGGCGTCGTCGGAGAACGCAACGCCGCCGCCGCGGCCGCGGCCTTCGAATTCGTCACGCTGCAAGAGGAGGAGTTGGCCCGTGCTTCGTCAGATTGAGGGCTCTCGCGCCGTGGCCGAAACCGTCGCGCTCTGTCGGCCCGAGGTGGTCTGCGCGTACCCCATCTCGCCCCAGACCCACATCATCGAGGCCATCGGCGCGATGGTCAAGGCCGGCACGCTCGCGCCGTGCGAATTCATCAACGTGGAGTCTGAGTTCGCGGCGATGTCCGTGTCGATTGGAGCCTCGGCGGCCGGGGCGCGCTCGTACACCGCGACGGCCAGCCAGGGTCTGCTCTTCATGATCGAGGCGGTCTACAACGCCGCCGGACTCGGACTGCCGATCGTGATGACACTGGCGAACCGGGCGATCGGAGCGCCGATCAACATCTGGAACGACCACAGCGACGCCATGGCGGTGCGCGACTCGGGCTGGATCCAACTCTTCGCCGAGACCAATCAGGAGGCCGCCGACCTCCACGTCCAGGCCTTTCGCCTGGCCGAGGAACTCTCGGTGCCGGTCATGGTCTGCATGGACGGGTTCATCCTCACCCACGCGGTCGAGGGCGTGGACATGCTCGATCAATCGGTCGTCGACGCGTTTCTTCCGCGCTACGAACCACGCCAGGTACTCGATCCCGATGATCCGGTCTCGATCGGCGCGATGGTAGGTCCCGAAGCCTTCGAAGAGGTTCGGTACCTCGCTCACCTGCGTCAACTCGACGCCCTCGAGAGAATCCCCTCGATTGCCGCGGAGTTCGCCGAGGTGACCGGTCGCCAGAGCGGTGGGCTGGTCCGCTCCTACCGGACCGAGGACGCCGAGACCGTCGTCGTTGCGCTCGGATCGGTGCTCGGGACGATCAAGGATGCCGTCGACCTGCGTCGAGACGCGGGCGAGCGGGTGGGTGTGGTCGGCATCACCTCCTTTCGTCCGTTTCCCGGCGAAGCGGTGAGGGATGCCCTTGCGGGTGCGCGTCGGGTCGTGGTCATCGAGAAGGCGTTCAGCGTCGGATTCGGCGGTGTCCTCTCGGCCGACGTGGCCCTGGCGATGGACGGTGCGGACTGCACGCTGCGAAGCGTCATCGCGGGGCTCGGGGGACGCGCCATCACCCGGCGTTCGCTCGAGGAGCTGCTGGGCGACGCCGCCCGGGATCAGCTCGAACCTCTCACGTTTCTCGATCTCGATCACGGCGCGGTCGATCGTGAACGCGCCCGCATGACCAGCACTCGACGGTCGGGCCCGTCGGCCGAGAACTTGCTGCGCGATCTAGGGACCGAGCGCTCCATTCAGATGAAGGACCGGTCATGACGAGCCAGCCCGTTCGCTTCTACCAGGTCGGGAGTTTTGCCGTCGGGAACCGGCTCTTGGACGACGACGCCCGGACGGTCCAGTCGGACTCGAACCGGACCAATTCAATCGATTCGGGTCATCGGGCCTGTCAGGGCTGCGGCGAAGCGCTGGGTGCGCGCTACGCACTCGACGCGGCGATGCGCGCGAGCCAGGGACAGCTGGTGGCGGTGAACGCGACCGGTTGCCTCGAGGTGTTCTCCACTCCCTATCCGGAGACCTCGTGGCGGATCCCGTGGCTGCACTCACTGTTCGGCAACGCGCCGGCCGTCGCCACCGGGGTCGCCGCGGCGATGAGGGTCAAGGGCCGGACCGACGTGCGCGTGGTCGCCCAGGCCGGCGACGGCGGAACGGTCGACATCGGGTTCGGTTGCCTCTCGGGCATGTTCGAGCGCAATGACGACGTGCTCTTCATCTGCTACGACAACGAGGGCTACATGAACACCGGCGTGCAGCGTTCGGCGGCGACCCCGCCCGCGGCGCGCACGGCCACCACCGACGTCGTGGGTCCCGAACCGGGCAACGTGTTCGGCCAGGGCAAGAACCTTCCCCGGATCGCCATGGCCCACGACATTCCCTACGTCGCGACCGCGACGGTGGCCGACCTGCACGACCTCGAACAGAAGGTCGAGCGGGCCATGGAGATTCGTGGCGCCCGGTACCTCCACGTGCTGGTCCCCTGCCCGCTGGGGTGGGGTTCAGCCTCGAACGACACGATCCACGTCGCGCGCCTCGCGAAGGAGACCGGTCTCTTTCCCGTCTTCGAAGCCGAAAACGGCGTGGTCACCGCGGTGTCGAAGATCCGCCACCTCGCCCCCGTCGAGGACTACCTGTCGATACAGCGTCGCTACGCGCACCTGTTCGGCAAGCACCCGCGCACCGACATCGTTGCGCGCATTCAGGCCATTGCCGACCAGAACATCGCACGCTATGGACTGCTCGGCGACGAGAGCGAAGACGAGACGAAGTGGGTCGAGGCCTGATGGAGACACCGTTCGCGATCACGCTTGACGTCGGTTCGAGTCGCGCCAACCACACCGGCTCATGGCGCGTCGAACGGCCGGTCTACGTTGACCGGCTGCCGCCGTGCAACAACGCCTGCCCGGCGGGCGAGAATATCCAGGGCTGGCTCTACGAGGCCGAGACCGGTGACTACGAATCGGCGTGGCGAAATTTGGTCGAGGACAATCCGTTCCCCGCCGTCATGGGTCGGATCTGCTTTCACCCGTGTGAGACGGCGTGCAACCGCGGACAGCTCGATGAGGCGGTCGGCATCAACGCCGTGGAGCGCTTCATGGGCGACCTCGCGATCGAGCGCGGCTGGTCCCTGCCCGCGGCGGGCCCCGACACCGGCAAACGGATCCTCGTGGTCGGTGCCGGTCCCGCGGGGCTGAGCGCCACGTACCACCTGCGCCGGCTCGGCCACCAGGTCCGACTGGTGGACTCGGCGAAGAGACTCGGTGGCATGATGCGCTACGGCATTCCCGCCTACCGGCTTCCCAGGGATGTGCTGGACGCCGAGATCGCGCGCATCGTCGACATGGGGGTTGAGGTCGAACTCGACCACAACGTCCAGGACATCGAACTCGAGCGCCGTGAGGGCGGCTTCGACGCCGTGTTTCTCGCCGTCGGCGCCCAACTGGGACGGCGCGTCAACATTCCGGCGGGCGACTCCTCGCGAGTCATCGACGCGGTCTCGTTCCTCAACCGGGTCGCCTCGGACGATCCGCCGATGCTCGGACGCCGAGTCGTCGTCTACGGCGGCGGCGACACCGCGCTCGACGCCGCCCGGACCGCCCGCCGTCTCGGCGCCACGGATGCGGTCATCGTCTACCGGCGCAACCGTGAACACATGCCCGCCCACGGCGAGGAACTCGAGCAGGCGCTCGGCGAAGGCGTCACCATGCGATGGCTCTCGACGGTCGACCGTCTCGATGGCGACAAGCTGGTGCTCGAGACCATGCGCCTCAACGAGAGTGGCTTCCCCGAGCCGACCGGTGAGTTCGAGGAGTTGGGCGCCGACTCCCTGGTGCTCGCGCTCGGCCAGGACACCGACCTTTCGCTGCTGAGCCAGGCGTCGGGAGTGGTCGTGGACGACGGCGTCGTCGAGGTATTGCCGACCATGATGACCGGCGAGAGCGGCGTCTTCGCCGGTGGCGACGCGGTGCCGGCCGATCGAACGGCGACGGTGGCGATCGGGCACGGAAAGCGCGCCGCCCGCGGCATCAATGCCTACGTTCTCGGAGGCGCCAGTGCCGACGGCGAACGGAACGAACTGGCCACGTTCGACCGGCTCAACACGTGGTACTACTCGGACGCGCCGCGAACGCGGCGTCCCGAGCTCGAACGGGCCCGGCGCATCAGCACCTTCGACGAGGTTGTCGGGGGACTCAACGAGGAGAATGCCCTCTTCGAAGCCCGTCGTTGCCTTTCGTGCGGCAACTGCTTCGAGTGCGACAACTGCTTCGGGGTCTGTCCTGACAACGCGGTGATCAAGCTCGGTCCATCGATGCGCTACGAGTTCGACTACGACTTCTGCAAGGGGTGCGGAATCTGCGTGAAGGAATGCCCCTGCGGCGCAATCGAAATGGTTCCCGAGATAATCTGAGTCGCCGTCTCGCACATCGACCTATTCGTGAGGCGAAGTCGCCGGCCCTGTTAGCGACGTGGCCCCGACGGCGGCGCGGACGCGAGCGTTCGTACCCGAGTCCGGTCGGTCGATCACCAGCCGATCAGCGCGCGGTGTAGCCGCCGTCGACGACGTGCTGCGAACCAGTGATGAAACTGGCCTTGTCCGACAGCAAGAACAACACCAGATTGGCGACTTCGCCCGATGTGCCGAGTCGTCCGATCGGGTGCAGCCCGACGATCTCGTCGAGGGCCTCCTTCGGCAGTCCCGCCAGGAGCGGCGTGTCGATGTAGCCGGGGTGCACCGAGTTGATTCGTACTCCTTGGCCGGCGTAGGCGAGTGCGGCGGCCTTGGTCATTCCGGCGATGCCGTGCTTGGCGGCGACGTACGGCGCGGCGCTGGCGTCACCCACGAGGCCGAGGATCGAGGAGGTGTTGACGATCGAGCCTCCGCCGGCCTTCAGCATCTCGGGTATCTCGAAGCGCATGCCGTAGAAGACGGAGTGGAGATTGACGTCCATCAACTGGAGGTAGCCCTCGATGTCAATGTCGGCCAGTGGTCCGAGCGGGCCGCCGATGCCGGCATTGTTGAGCGCCAGGTTCAGTGCCCCGTACTGGGCGACCGCCATGTCGACTGCCGCCCGGACGTCGTCGGGCTTGGCGACGTTGCCCTCGAACGCGACGGCCGAGCCACCCGACGAGGTGATCTCATCGGCAACTTCCTGCGCCACCTTGAGGCTGATGTCGTTGACCACGACGTTGGCCCCCTTGGCGCCCAGGGCGAGCGCGACCGCCCTGCCTATTCCCGAACCACCTCCGGTTACCAACGCGGTCTTGCCTTTGAACTGCTTCGCCATGTCCGACTCCTCCATTGTTGGCCTTCGCAACCAACTTACGGTCGGTCTCGACATGCGTCCAATCCTCCCCAACCAACGACCGTGCGGTCTTGCGACCCGCGGTGCGCGTCGTGTTCACCTATCGCGACTCGGCGCGGGCCGGGACCTCGCCCGCGGCGTCGAGAAGGCCAACGACTTGACCCTCGGATCGTTCCCGGTCGCTTCCTTCGCATGAACCGGGGCGGAGGTGCCTGGCGTCAGGGTCCTTCGGCGACCGAGGGTGGCGCTGACTGGCTGCTGCCCGGCTGCCAGTAGGGCGCGGGGGTGGTGATGCGGGGGAGCGAGCTGCTGACCTCGCCGAATCGGCCGTCGGGTGACTGCCACGACGAGTACGCCCTATCAATTTCGCTGCGCGTTCGCGCGACGAAGTTCCACCACATCTGGATTGGCTCGGGGAACGGCTCGCCGCCGATCAAGACGGCTCGCGCTGGATTGCGAACGTCGACGCCGATCTCATCGAGACCCTCGTGCAGGTATCCGAGTTTGCCCGGTTCGAGCGTGATGCCGTTGACGGCGACGTGGCCCTCGAGAAGGATGAGGGCGTATTCGAAGTCGGTGCGCAGCGGAAGCGACGTTGACCCGTGCAGTGACAGGTCAACGCCGACGAGCGCAGTGTCGTGTCGGGCTGGACTGACCAGCCCTTTGAAGTCACCCACGAGGACGGTCGAGACGACACCGCCCGCGTCGCTCGTCGGAAGCGCCGCGTGGTGTTCGAACGCCGGAGGTCCTTCGCGAGTCTCCTCGGGCAGGGCGATCCACAGCTGGAGACCCTGGAGGGTGCCGCGGTAGTGACCGGTGGCCTCTTCGGCGTGCGCGACACCCCGTCCGGCGGTCATCAAGTTGAGTTGACCCGGTGTGATGACCTGCTCGGATCCGAGACTGTCGCGGTGCAGGGCCTCACCGTCGATCAGCCACGTGACGGTCTGGAGTCCGATGTGAGGGTGCGGACCGATATCCAAGCCCCACCTCTCCGTCACGTCGACCGGACCCATGTGGTCGGCGAAACACCAGGCGCCGACCGTTCGTCGACCCTTTCGCGGAAGGGCGCGACGCACGTCGATGTCACCGACCCGGGCGCGGCGACTCACACTGACTTCGAGGTGGGGCTCTGTCAGACCACTGTTTTCCACTCGGGTACCTCGTCATTGAGTTGTCGTGGTTCGATCGTGAGGTTGGACGCCGCAACGAGTCTCATCATCACGGTACGCGAAGCGGATGCCCGGAGGGCAGCAAAACACCCCTTCGGCCTGGGCCGAAGGGGTGTTCGCCGAAAACCCAATCAAATGACGACTTCGGGATCAACCTTTCGGTAGTGACGAAGCCCGAGCAGCGTGAGAAGCAACATCAGGACCGCCAGAATGAAGCACGCGATCATCGACCAGAAGGCGATGGTGGCGAAGACCGAGAAGGCGTACGCGGTCAGCAACGTGCTGCGCAGCATGGTCCCTTGGAACATCGTCTGCACCGACGCCGCGAGAGTCTTATTCGACGGATCGGCCATCGACTTCGCGCTCAACTGCGAGTAGGTGAGTCCTCCGCCAATCTCGTTGAGGTGCACCGCGATGAAGTGGTCGGCGTACACCTCGGCTTCTTGTCCGGTGAGCAGTTCCTGGCCGGCATACGGCGTCAGGAACGGCTTGATCTGCGGCGACGCCAATTCGGGAGAGCCCTTGGCCGGGAAGTAGATCTTCTGCGCGGCCATCTGAGAGTGCACGGTGGAACTGGCGAAACTGTAGCCCCACATCAGCAACCCCCCGGCGACGACGAGCGCCACCGTGAGGAGAGCACCCACCCAAGATAGTAAATAGTCAAATGTCCTGCGCCGCATTTAGAATCCTTTCACTGGCGTTGGTTTCAGTTTGCCAGCGTATAACAAAGGTGCTCTAGAGACGAAAGTCACAAGGTTCTTGGGACCTATCAGTTGAGTTTCCGTCGAAGTTATTTCGAATTGGTATGAAGTTCATTCGACAAATCAATGAACCTAAACACCGGGTTATCGACCTCGTTCGTCGTCCAGTGTGAGTCCCAATCGTACGAGGTATCCGAGGCCCATGACCGCGCCTTCGCAGCCGATTCGTTCGAGTGCGGCGACGTCGCGATCGTCGCGGACACCACCGGCGGCGACCACCCGGATGCCACTGGCGCAGACGAGCTCATAGAGAGCGAGGTCGGGGCCACGCATCGTCCCGTCGCGCTCGATGGCGGTGACGTGAAGACGCGTCACGCCCGCCTCCACACAACGTTCCAATGCTTCGGCAACGTCCAGACCCGACGAGGCGAGCCACCCCCGCACGGCGATCTGACCATCGCGAACATCCAAGGCCACCACCAACTGTCCTCCGAGGGCATCGACGAAGGACCGCAGGGCAGTCGGCTCGGCCCAGACGGCCGTGCCGACGATGACGCGCGACGCCCCCGCGGCCAATGCGGAGCGGGCACTGTCAATCGAGCGGATTCCGCCCGAAACCTGGAGGGCGATACCGTCGGCCACTCCCACGCAACGGCGAACGACCTCAGTGCGCAACGTCCCTTGTCGGGCGCCTTCGAGGTCCACGACGTGGATGAGCTCCGGAGCCGTCGCTACGATTCTCCCCATGAACTCCTCGATGGGCTGGCGAAAGAGGACCTGGTCGTAGTCGCCCTGTTCGAGGCGCACGGCGTAGTCGCCGAGGAGATCGATGGCGGGGATCAGTTGCATAGTAGCGTTGTAGCATGCTACCATATTCGCATGACCAGTGGCAAAGTAATCCCCGCCGAGAGTAGTCCCGAGACCGTGAGCCGTTTCGACGAGCTCGTCGCCGCCTTCGTGCGTCTGCGAGAGCCCGAGAAGGTGGCCGCGTTCCTGCGAGATCTCTGTACGACGAACGAGTTGGACGCGATGGGCCAGCGCCTGCAGGTCGCGCGGCTCGTCGACGAGGCAGTTCCCTATCAGGAGATCTCGCGTCGCACCGGGGCCTCGACGGCCACCGTGACGCGTGTCGCTCATTGGCTGCGCTACGGCGAGGGTGGCTACGCCACCGTCTTGAAGCGAGGTCGCCGATGAACCGCCGTCTCTCCATGGCGCTGCCCTCGAAGGGTCGTCTCCGCGAACCATCGTGGTCGCTCCTCGAAGCCAGCGGCGTCGATCCGCAAGAACCGGGCGAGCGGGTCCTCCAGGCCCACTGCCGCAACGCCGACATCGATCTGCTGTTCGTGCGCGCCGACGACGTTCCCGAGTACGTCCAGGACGGCGTGGTGGACTGCGGGATCACGGGTCTCGATTTGATCTACGAGCGCGACTGCGACGTCGAAGTGTTGCTGCGACTCGGCTTTGGCACGTGTTCGTTGCAGGCCGCCGTATCGGCCGAGGACAGCGCGACCCGTTTCGAGGACCTCGAAGGCCGTCGCATCGCGACCTCGCACCCACGCATCGCGGCGAGGATCCTCGCCGAGCGCGGGATCAACGCCGAGATCGTGCGGGTGGCGGGATCCGTCGAGATCTCACCTCGCCTCGGTCTGGCCGACGCGATCATCGACCTCGTCTCGACGGGAAGCACGCTGCGCACCAATGGCCTCCGGTCGATCGGCACGTTGTTCGAGTCCGAAGCGGTGCTGGTCGGGCGGACGGGTTCGACGGACCTCGAAGCCCGTCGGACCCTCACGATGGTCCTGGGGTCGGTCATCAACGCCCGCGCGAACCGTTACCTGTTGCTCAATGTCGCCAAGGAGCGCCTCGCCGAGGTGACGGCCGTCTTGCCGACCAAGGGTTCGCCCACGGTCATCGATCTGGCGACGCCGGGTGTGGTGGCGGTGCACGCGCTCGTGCCGGCCGCCGACATCTGGTCGCTGCTGCCGAAGTTGGAAGCCTGCGGCGCGAGTTCGATCCTCACGCTGCCCGTAGAACGGATGGTGCGATGAGCAGTCCCGTGAAGACCGACCGACCGTTTGCGATCGAGGACATCGTCCGCGATGTCCGCGAACGCGGCGACGCGGCAGTGGTGGAGTGGTCGCAGCGTCTCGATGGCACGACCGCCACCAGGCCCGAGCGGGCTGTCGCCTACGGCGACATTCCAACGGCCGCCGTGCTGGCGGCGGCGGAGTCAGTGCGCGTCTGGCACGCCGCGCAGCGCCCGAGTGATCTGATACTGGAGGTGTCACCCGGGGTGACCCTCGAGCGTCGCTGGACGCCGCTGCGCTCTGTTGGCGTGTACGTGCCCAAGGGTCTCGTGTCGTCACTCATCATGGGCGCGGTGCCCGCCCAGGTCGCGGGTGTCGAACGGATCGTCGTGTGCACGCCGCCCAGTGGCGCCGCCGCCGTGGCCGCCGCCGCGGCGCTGCTCGGCATCGACGAGGTGTGGGCCATCGGAGGCGCGCAGGCCATCGCCGCGATGGCGTACGGAACCGAGTCGATCGCGCCGGTGGACAAGATCGTGGGTCCCGGTGGTGGTGCCGTGAACACGGCCAAGTTGCTCGTGAGTCGTGACGTGGCGATCGACCTGCCCGCCGGCCCCAGCGAGATCGTCGTCGTGGCCGACGACGGCGTGGACGAGAGACTGATTCAACAAGAGCTCGACGCCCAGATGGAGCACGGACCCGATTCGCGTGCATTCGTGGTTCGCGTCGGCGACGATCTCGAGGCGGCCCTCGCCGAAGTCGAGGGCTACGCCGCCGAACACGTGGCCCTGCTCGGCGAGCGTGCCGAGTCGCTGGCCGGACGCATTCGCAACGCGGGGGCGGTCTTCGTTGGTCCGTACTCGCCGGTGCCCGCAGGTGACTACGCCACCGGCGGCAACCACGTGTTGCCGACCGGCGGATGGTCGAGGTCGACGGGCGGCCTCGGTCTCGAAGCCTTCATGAAGACGGTCACGGTGCAGCGCGTCACCAAGGAGGGGCTCGAGCGCCTGGCGCCGACGATTGAGGCGCTGGCCGAACTCGAGGGCATGCCCAAGCACAAGGCCACGGCCCGACGATGACCACACCCGCTGCCCTCGACGCCTACCAGTGGCCCCCCTCGAATGCGGCGATCGCCGTCCGCGTGGGAATCGACCCGCGTACGATCATCCGTTTTGACGGCAACGTCGCGCCGACCCCGCCCGCCAGCGCCCGCCCGGCGGCGCTCGCGCGGGCGCTGGCCGACATCAACGAGTACGACCGGGGTCGCTACGAGCCGTTGCGCCAAGCCATCGCCGACCGGCACGGCGTCGGGCTGGACCAGATCTCGCTGGGCGCCGGGAGCGACGAGTTCATCGTGCTCTGTGCACGGATCTTCGCCGAGGGCGGCACGATCGCGACCGTGCCGCCGGTGTCGTATTCGATGTACCGCTACGCCGCGCTGATGGCCGGCGCCACGGTGATCGACGATCCGAGCAAGGCCGACCTGGTGTTCGTCTGTCGACCCAACAATCCGACGGGTGAACTGCCCGACATCCCCGACGTCGCGGGACAGCTGATCATCGACGAGGCCTACGCCGAGTACGCCGGCGTTGACGCGCTGGATCGTGTTGGCGAAGGGGCGATCGTGCTGCGGACCTTCTCCAAGGCCTTCGGACTCGCGGGTGCGCGCGTCGGTTACTCCATTGCGACGCCCGAGTTGACGTCGGTGATCAGTTCACGCCAGGCGCCCCTCTCGGTGTCGTCGCTGTCGGCGTCGTTGGCGTTGGCGGGGCTCGCCTCTCCGCCCGACGTGAGCGCCCAGGTGGCCGAGCGCGACCGATTGACCGGTGAACTCACCGCGCTCGGGCTGGTGCCGGTGCGCTCGTATACGAACTTCCTCTACATACCGATGGAGAACTCGGCGGAGCTCGTCGAGAAGCTCTTGCCCTACGGCATCGTCATGCGTTCCTACGCCGGGGGACTGCGGATAAGTGTTCGCGACGAGCTCGACGACGACCTCCTGCTCGACGCCCTGCGCACGGTCCTGCTCGGCGCAGAACTGCCCGCGCAGCCCGTCCGCCACCGTCGCGCCACCGCCGAAACGCTGTTGACGGTCCGTTTGCGCGTCCCGGGCGAAGGTCGGGTCTACGTGCACACCGGTCTGGGGTTCTACGACCACATGCTCCAGCAGCTGGCGTTCCACGGGGGTATGGACCTACGCCTCGAAGGGGTCGGTGACCTCGAGACGGGGGACCACCACACGGTCGAGGACATGATGCGCACCTTCGGCGAAGCGCTCGATCAGGCGCTCGGCGACCGTCGAGGGCTGACCCGCTACGGCGAGGCACGGGTGCCCATGGACGAGGCCATCGCGCACGCCGTCGTGGACCTCTCGGGACGCGCGACGGCCAGCATCTCGATCTCGCCCGATCCCGGCATGGCGGCGCACGCCTTTGAGTCGCTGGCCCAGACCGCGCGGATCACGTTGCACGTCACCGCGTCAGGGCTGAACGCCCACCACGTGGCTGAAGCGGCGTTCAAGGCCGTGGGACGGGCACTGGCCCAGGCCATGACGCGCGACGGCTCGCTGGTGCGTTCGACCAAAGGCTCCCTGTGAGCGACGTCGTCGTCGTCGACTACGGCGCGGGCAACACGCGCTCGGTTCGAGCGGCGCTGTCGCGGCTGGGAAGAACGAGTGAGGTGTTGAGCGATCCGCAGGCGATCCGCGGCGCGCAGTTCGTCGTGCTGCCCGGTGTCGGGTCCGCCCGCAGCGCGATGGAGCACCTCAACCAGACCGGTGCCGCCGAGGCGCTGCGTGAACGGTTCGCCAACGGCGGCCCGACCCTCGGCATCTGCCTGGGCATGCAACTCGCGCTCGAGACCAGCGAGGAAGACGGCGGTGTCGAGGGGATCGGGCTGCTGAGCGGACACGTTCGCCGGCTGCACACCGAACGCGTGCCGCGGCTCGGATGGGCGTTGGTCGAGCCCTGGGGCGACGCCTACTACTTCGCCCACTCCTTCGCCGGTGAGTCGCCGGATTCGGTCGCCACCTCTGAAGGCGTGACCGTCGCCGTGCAGCGCGGACCGTTCTTCGGTGTGCAGTTCCACCCCGAGAAGAGCGGTGCCGCTGGACTGGATTTTCTCGAGCGATGCCTCTCGCCCGCCTGATCCCCTGCCTCGACGTCGCCCACGGTCGGGTGGTGAAAGGGGTGAGCTTCGTCGGGCTTCGCGACGTCGGCGACCCCGTGGAACTCGCCACGTTCTACAGCGCCGGAGGGGCCGACGAGCTGGTGTTCTTGGACATCGCCGCGACGCCCAACGACACCGCGACCCTGACGTCGGTCGTGGCCCAGGTCGCCGACGTGCTCGACATCCCCTTCACCGTGGGCGGTGGCGTGCGCAGCGTTGACGACGCCACCCGGATCATCGAGTCCGGAGCCGACCGGGTCTCTCTCAACTCCGCCGCGCTGGCCGACCCCTCGCTGATCACGGCCATCGCCAATCGGTTCGGCAGCCAAGCCGTGGTCGTCGCGATCGACGCGGGCGACGGGGTCGTGCACACCCACGGGGGCCGGGTCGCCACGACGACGCCCACGGTGCCGTGGGCCGTCGAGGCCGCCAATCGGGGGGCCGGAGAGATCCTGCTGACGTCAATTCGCCAGGACGGTCGGCGAACGGGTTTCGACCTGGAACTGACGGTCGCCGTGCGCAGTGCCATCTCGATCCCGGTGATCGCCTCGGGGGGTGCCGGTTCGGCCCAACACGTCGCCGACGCGCTCCGCGTCGCCGACGCCGCGCTGGTGGCGTCGATCGTGCACGAGAATCCCGCCGGGCTGGCCGGACTTCGCCGTGAGATCGAGCGATGCGGCGTGCGACTGCGACCGATCAAGGAGAACCGATGAGTGAAGAGCTTCGTGCCGCAATTGTGCAGGACGATCGGACCGGACGGGTCCTGATGCTGGGGTGGATGGACGAGGAGGCGCTCGCGCGCACGCGAGAGACCGGACTGGTGCACTTCTTTTCCCGCTCGCGCCAGAAGTTGTGGCAGAAGGGCGAAACCTCGGGCAATACCCTGCGGGTCGTGGAGGTGATTCTCGACTGCGACGAGGACGCCGTACTGGTACGCGCGCAGCCCGACGGACCGACGTGTCACGACGGCGCGACGTCGTGCTTCACGCCGTGGCTGTGGCGAAAGATCCTCCAGCGCGAGCAGGAGGGGTCCGACGCCTCGTACGTGGCGACCTCGCTGCGCGAGGGTGCGCCGCTGCTCGCGCGCAAGGTCGGCGAAGAGGCCGTTGAACTGGCGGTGGCGGCGCTGAGCGAGGATGACGACCGCGTGGTCAGTGAGGCTGCCGACCTGTGGTTCCACACGTTGCTGCTCTTGCGAAGTCGGGGCCTCGACCCCGCCGCCGTGGAGGACGAACTGCGCCGTCGCGATCGGTGACGACGCGGCGGCCGCCGGCGACTCGTTGAGCGGACTCTCGCCGCCGAGCGCAACGACGTCAGGCGACGCGTGTCGTCAAGTGTTGCGAGGATTTCATCTCGTCTCTTCGTAGTCGTCACGCCCAGTTCACCAGGCCCTTCTAAAAAGAGCACCATGAACTCTGCCACCAAGACCCCAGGTGCTCTCCGCTCGCGGATCACCTCGGTGGCCCTCGCGGCCGCCGTTGCCTCACTGTCCATGTTCGCCGTCTCGGCCAACGCCGCCGCCAACAAGGGTCCAACCCTGGTCGTCTACTCGGCCCAGGGCTACGACTCGGCTGCCGTGAAGGCGTTCAACGCGACGAATCCCGGATTCACCGTCACCCTGAACGACAACTCGACGGGTCCGCTCTTGCAGCAGATCCAGGCCGAGGGCAACAACCCGAAGTGGGGCGTCCTCTGGGTTGACGGGGCGACGGCATTCGCCCAGTTGGACCTGCAGCACATGCTGGCCAAGCACATCGTTCCGAAGGTCTCCTTCAACGCTGTCGGTAGGGCCAACATCCCCACCGACGGCAGTTTCGTCCCCACCGGCCTCACCGCCACCGGCGCGTTGGTCTACGACTCGTCCCAGATCAGCGCCGCCCAGCTGCCCACCACCTGGGCCCAGTTGGCCGACCCGCAGTACAGGGGTGAGCTCGGGATGAACGATCCGACCCAGTCCGGTCCGACGTACCCGCTGATTGCCGGCCTGATGAACTACCTCGGTGCCTACAAGGGAACCGGCTCAACCGCCAACGCCGTCAAGCAGGGCGAGGCGTTCCTCACCACGCTGAAGGACAACGGGCTCGTGGTGAATGCCACCAACGGTCCGACCATCGGTGCCATTCAGGCCCACACGATCAAAATGGCCATCATTCAGAGTTCCGCCGGCTACGGGCAGATGCTCACGACGTACCCGAGCCTCCGGGTGGCCTACCTGAACCCCGTCACCGCCCTGCCGGGCGTGATCGGCATCGACGCCAAGAAGCCCAAGCGAGTGCGGGCCGAGGCGCAGAAGTTCGTGGACTGGGTCATGAGCAAGGCCGGTCAGCACATCATGCAAACCGGCGACCCCCAGGGTGACTCGCTCTTCTGGCCGGTGCTTGCCGGCGAGGCCGCGGCCAATTCCGCGCTGCCCCCGCTCAGCGCTGTTCCGATGCGGACGATCAATCCCTACGTGTGGGGACCACTCGAGACCCAGGTCAACACCTGGTTCACGAGCAACATCAACAACGGTTAATCCGCTGCCTTCCCACAGCGGCTCAACCTTCCCTCGGCGCTGCGGTCTTCAACGAAGACCGCAGCGCCGAATCCCCCAAGGACGCGCGACATGACCACAGCACTCAGCGCGGCGCCGGCGCCGGCCCCGATACCGGCTCGACGCCGACTTTCGCTCGGGACGGTCACGCTGTGGACGATTCTGGCGCTGCTCATCATCGTGCCCGTCCTTTGCTTCCTGCTGCTGGCGACCAGTCCCCGGCTCTTTCAACAGGGTCCGGAGTCCTTCACCCTGAAGTACATCGGACAAGCGTTCCGGGGTGCCACCGGACGGGGCATCGTCAACTCGCTCTGGGTGTCGACGCTCGTCTCACTGCTGGCGGTGGGCTTGGCGACGACGATGGCGTGGCTGATTCACCGCACGAACGTGTACGGTCGGCGGATTTGGGCCGTGCTGATGTGGCTGCTCTTGCTCATCCCGACGTGGATGATGACGCTCGGCTGGGGCGATCTCCTCCAGCCCTACGGTGCCGCGGCGATATGGGGCATCAACACCAAATGGATCTACGGCGAGTTCTTCGGGCCCCTGGGAATCGTGATCGTACTCACGACCGCCGCCTTGCCCTTTGCGTACTTCGTGGTGTCGGCCGGTCTTCAGGGCTTGGGATCGGAGTTCGAAGACGCGGCCCGGATTCACGGCGCCAACCGGTGGATGACGATTCGCACGGTGCTGCCGATCATCGCGCCGGCGCTCTTGAGCGCCATCGCCATCAGCTTCGCCGAGACGATGAGTGACTTCGGCGTCGCCTTTACCCTCGGTTACCACAGTCACTTTCCGCTGGCGACCTACACGCTGTTCAGCGCGATCAGCAACTTTCCCGCCAACTTCTCGGTGGCGGCGGTCATCGCCTTCGTCCTCATCATCTCGACGGTTCCGCCCATTCTCCTGCAGTCGCGAGTCATGCGCCGACGTTCGTTCGCCGTGCTCTCGGGTCGAACCCGGGTACCGCGACGTCGAGAGTTCCGCCCGGGGGCCCGCATCCTGGCGACCGGCGGTGTCGCCTTCTTCTTCTTCGTGGCGCTGGGCGTTCCGTTGCTCGGATCGGTCGCCGGATCGTTCGTGAAGAATCTCGGCATCTACTCAACCGGTGCGGTCAAGTTGACCACGACCTACTACCAACAGGTCTTCAACCCTTCCATCGCGGACAAGAGTCTGGGTGCACCGTTGCTGCTGTCGAACCAGATGGGACTGGTCGTCGCCACGGTCACGGGTGTTCTGGCGCTCACGTTGGCTCGCCGACTCGTCGCGAACGCGGGGGGCTGGAGCCAGCGCGTGACCGACGTCTTCCTACTCGGATCGGTGGCCGTGCCGGGCGTCGTGCTGGGCGTGGGCTACATCTTCTTCTACAACCTCAGTTTCATCACGAACAACGTGGTCAATCTGTACAAGACGCTCCCGCTGCTGATGCTGGCACTCGTGGCGTCGTCACTGCCGGGCCAGACCCGGTTCATGGCCGGTCCCGTCAGCCAGATTCAACCCTCGCTCTCCGAGGCCGCGCGGGTGCACGGGGCGTCGCGGTTTCGCACCTGGCGAACGACGAACCTGCCCCTCGTCTCGCGGGTCCTGCTGTGGGGCTGGCTCTTGACGTTCACTAAGACCATCGCCGAGCTCGCCATCGCCCAGATCCTCTACCCCCCGAGTCAGGAGCCCGCGTCGGTGACGATCCAGGCCTACCTCGGCAACTTCGAGTTGGGCACCGGCACGGCGATGACGGTCATCACGTTGGCCGAGATGTTGGGCGTGATCCTGGTCGCCCTGGGTCTCTACCGCATACTGACGCCCAAGGGCTGGCGTCGAATTGGATGGAGCGGGTTGCAGTCGTGACGGCGGACCTTTCGCACCACGCCGCCGGCGTGTCGATGAGCCGGCTGTGCAAGTCGTTCGGCGAGAAAGTCGCCCTCGCCGACGTCACGCTGGCCATCGAGCCGGGAACGTTCCTCGTGCTGCTCGGACCCTCGGGCTCGGGCAAGACGACGTTGCTGCGTTGTCTCGCGGGCATCGAACGACCGACCAGCGGCGTGATCGCGATCGACGGTCGCGACGTCGTCGGACCGCGTGCGTTCGTTCCTCCCGAGAAGCGCCACCTCGCAATGGTGTTCCAGGACTACGCGCTCTGGCCGCACCTCACTGTTCGCCGGAACGTCGCCTTTCCGCTGACGTCGTCAGCGCGAACGAAGGGCGACCGGACGGCTCGGGTCGACGACCTGCTGGAGCGAGTCGGTATCGGGCACTTGGCGGATCGGTTTCCCAATCAGCTCTCCGGTGGCGAGCAGCAGCGCGTGGCCCTGGCGAGGGCCCTGGCGGCCGACGTCGGCCTCATCCTCTTCGATGAACCGCTCTCGAACCTCGACGCGGACCGGCGAGAGCAATTGCGAATCGAAATCGCCACGTTGACGCGCGCCGCTGGGGCGACCGCCGTCTACATCACGCACGACCAGTCCGAGGCCTTCGCGTTGGCCGATCGGGTCGGCGTCTTGAACCACGGTCGCTTGGTGCAGATCGACACGCCCGAGGCCATCTACCGCCGTCCCGCCGACGCTTTCGTCGCTCGGTTCACGGGCGTCGCGGGTGAGTTCCCCGTGGCGTTGCTGCACGAGTGCGGACCTGACCGCTACGAGGTGGCGCTGCCGTTCGCCCCCGACGAGCGGATCGAGGCGGTGGCGTTCGAGCGATTCCAGCCTGGTGACGCCATGAGCCTCTTCGTGCGGGCCGCGGGCGTCTCCCTGCTCTGTGCCAACGACCCCAAGGGGGTGCACGGTCGGATTCTTGACGTAGCCTTCAATGGTCGCGGCTACGACCACGTGGTCAGCGTCGGGCAAGGCGCGACGCTCAGCAAGATCTTCTCGCCGACGCGCTTCGAGCGTGGTCGTGCGGTGAAGGTCTGCTTCGATGCGTCGTCGTCTTTTGTCATGGATCCAACGAGAGGTATGTGAACATGTTCTTCGCTACAACGGTTTCAACGGGAGTCGTCGTTCTGGTCGGCGCGGTGTTCCTGGCGTGCGCCGTCGAAATGGTCGAAGCCCTCACCATCGTGCTGGCCGTGGGCCACACCCGGGGTTGGCGATCGGCCTTCGAGGGCACCGGGATGGCCCTGGTCGCGCTCGCCGCGCTCGTCGCGGTGTTCGGGCCGGCCCTGGTGCACGTTCCGATCAGCGTGCTGCGGTTGGTGGTCGGGGGTGTGCTGTTGATCTTCGGGATGCAGTGGCTGCGCAAGGCCATCCTGCGTGCGAGCGGTCTGAAGGCCCTGCACAACGAGGATGAGATCTACCGGGAGACCGTCGCCGAGCTGAAGGCCCTCGGGTCTCGCGTCGATCGCGACCACGTGGCGTTCGTCATGGCCTTCAAGGGGGTCTTCCTCGAAGGGCTCGAGGTCGTCATCACGGTCCTCACCCTCGGAACCTCGGCCCATCGCCTGGGCCTCGCCACGACGGTCGCGGCGGTGGCGGTGCTGCTCGTCGGCATCGTCGGCGTCGTGGTCGCCAAGCAGCTCTCGAACGTCCCCGAGAACGCGATGAAGATGAGCGTCGGAGTTCTGCTGGTCAGCTACGGGACGTTCTGGACGGGCGAGGGTCTGAAGGTGAAGTGGCCCGGCAATGACGTGGCGCTGCTGCTCTTCGTCGCGCTCTACGTGGTCGTCACCTGGCTGCTCGTCGTGATGCTGCGCCGCGAAACGCCGAGTATCTCGAGCGAGGTGGCCGCATGACCAAGAAGCAGTCATTGCCGGTGCGGCTCCTGAAGGGCTTCGGGATGTTCTGGTGGGATTTCCTGGTCGGCGACACCCCCGAGCTCTTCATCGCGGCGCTCGTCATCATCGGCGTGATCGCCCTGCTGAGCCTTGCGGGCCACTTCAACGCCGCCGCGGTCGTGGTGCTGCCACTGCTCGCGGTGAGCGCCCTCACCGTCTCGGTTCGTCGCGCCCAGCGCGCGGCCCGACGCAAGTAGTTCTCAGGCGGCCGGCAGTTCGTACGCGGTCATGGAGAGCGAACCCATCTCGTAGCCGTCGACCAGCGTGCGCGTGGGCGTGTTGGCCGCCGCCGAGAGGCCCGCGATGTAGGCGAGCGGCAAGAAGTGGTCGGGCGTGGGCACCGCTCTGGCGTAGTCGCCGTGACTGGCGGCTCGGCCCAACTGCGCGGGGTCGCTCGTCATGATCGACCGGGTGTCGTCGTCGAAGCGGTGCGCCCAGTCGGCGCCCTGGCCCGGCGAGTTCCAGTCGATGAGGCGCAGGTTGTGTACGACGTTGCCACTGGCGAGTATCAGCACGCCCTCCTCGCGAAGCGCGTGGAGCTGGGCACCGAGATTGAAGTGGTAGTCGAAGGGCAGTGCGGCGTTGACGGAGAGCTGCACGACCGGCACATCGGCCTTGGGGAACATGTGGACGAGGACTGACCACGTGCCGTGGTCGATCCCCCAACTGTCCTCATCGAGCCCCACGTAGCTCGGTTGCACGACGTCCACGACGCGCGCGGCGACGGCCGGGTCGCCGGGGGCCGGGTACTGCACGTCGAAGAGGGACTGGGGAAACCCGTAGAAGTCGTGAATGGTTCGCGGCACCCGCATGGCCGTCACCGCGGTGATGTTGACGTACCAGTGGGCCGAAACCACGAGGATCGCCTTCGGCGTGGGCACGGCGGCGCCGAAGGCGGACCACGCGTCGGTGTAGCGGTTGTTCTCGAGCGCGTTCATGGGACTACCGTGGCCGACGAACGCCGCCGGCATCAACCGAGCCATGGGAACCTCGTTTCGTTGCGGTGAACGAGTCCAGCGTAGTGACGGGTCACCGTCCAGGGGTCGCCGTAGCCTCGAGTCATGCGTACAGTGCGGCGAGTCGCCGTTGGTCTGATGGTGACGGCAACGATCGTCGCCCCCCAGTCGTCCTCGCTGAGCTCGGCGACAACCACGCCGACGAATCTCTCGTGCGCCCAGGCGGTGGTCGCGAACTGGACGCTCGCGCAGCTCGCCAACGAGACCATCGTCGTGCCGGCGAACGCCTCGACTATCGGGTCAATGGGTCCGGCGGCGCGCGCGGGCTTCGGGGGGCTGCTGCTCTTCGGGGCAACGGCACCGGCGTCGATGACCACCGTGCTCGCGAAGCTGCAGTCCATGACGCCACAGAAGTACTCGATGATGGTGATGACCGACGAGGAGGGTGGTGGGGTCGAGCGCCTCACCAACGTGGCCGGCCCCTTCCCGTGGGCCCAGACGATGGGCAAGAACCTGACCCCGGCTGAGATCGGCGCGATAGGGGTGCGGATCGGCAGGGCCCTCAGCGCAGCGGGCGTGAACGTCGATCTGGCGCCGGTGCTCGATGTCGACGGCCGACCGGTGATGCCGGGGGCGGGCGATCCGGACGGACTCCGTTCGTTCAGTGGCTCGCCGTCGATCGTCGCCAACGACGGCCCGGCGTTCATGACTGGACTCTCCCGAGGCGGCGTCACCTCGGTCGTGAAGCACTTCCCGGGCCTGGGCGGTTCAACGCGCAACACCGACTACGGGCCCGCGAGGACCCTGGCCTGGTCGGTGCTGCAGAAGACGGGACTCGTCCCGTTCGTGAGGGCAATCGCCAGTGGCGCTACGGCGGTGATGCTGTCGAACGCGTCGGTGCCGGGACTCACGTCACTTCCGGCGAGCCTCTCTCCGGTGGTCGTCAGAGAGTTGCGTCAGACGCTCGGTTTCCAGGGACTCATCGTGACCGATTCGCTGAGCGCGGGGGCTATCGGCGCACTTCACCTGAGCGTGCCGATGGCCGCGGTCGAAGCGCTGCAGGCCGGCGCTGACCAGATCCTCTTCGGTTCGCCGACGTCGTCGGCGGCGTCGCTCGCTCTCGCCAACCAGGTGTCGAGCGCGATTGTTGCGGCCGTGACCAAGGGGTCGTTGCCGCGCGCGACCCTCAGTGGCGCGGCCGCGTTGGTGCTGGCGACTCGAAACACCGTTTCGTGTCCCTCGCCGCCGGTCGCCTAGTTGTATTGACCACGAGC
>PKYK01000040.1 GCA_003133665.1 Acidimicrobiaceae bacterium
TAGTTGGTCAATACACCTAGTCGCTACAGGTAGTGGGGCGGGACTTCGTGCGTGTCTCGGCGGATCCGGCGGATCTCTTCTTTCAGCCTCGCCACCTCTTCGCGTAGGGCGCGCACCATTTCCTCGAGTTCTTCACGGGTTGGTTCCGGGGTTTGCACGTCAACAGGTTCCCATACCGCGGCCGGAACGGGCGTGCGGGCCGGATCAGACGAAGCGAGCCCCTCGGGAACCCATTCCCCGCGGGATTTGGGCTCGAAGAAGCGCGGACGTAATATCCATGAAATATTCGCCGAATGTCGTTAGCGTGGGGGCGCGCAGGCGAAACGAGTCGCCGACCTAAGGGGGATTCATGTCAACCAATCATTCTGCGGTCGGGGAGGACGAACGTCTCGCCGCACTCGGTTATCGCCAAGAACTGTCGCGGGTCCTTTCGCTCTTTGACAACTTCTCGGTGGCGTTCGCCTACCTCAGTCCGATGGTGGGTATTTACTCGCTGTACGTCCTCGGCCTCGCGACCGGTGGCCCACGGTATATCTGGACCATACCGATAGTCGTGGGCCTGATGATGCTGGTCGCGCTGGTGTTCGGCGAGCTGGCCAGCGAGTATCCGCTGTCGGGAGCGCTCTACCAGTACGGCAAGTACAACGTGGGCGCCCGCTACGGATGGTTCGTCGGTTGGATCTACGGTTTCGCGCTTCTCGCGACCGTGGCGTCGGTCGATTCCGGCGCCGTCGGCTACGTCGCCGCGCTGTCCAACATCTGGTTCAAGACGAACCTCAATCCGGCCAACCACGAGACGATCTTCGCGATCACCGGTGTGATCATCGTGCTTTCAGCCATTTTGAACTCAATCGGCGCGAAGCTCATGGGCCAGGTGGCGCGCTTTGGCGTCTACGTCGAAACCGTCGGTACGTTCGGCGTCTTCATTGCGCTGGCGATTCACGGTTTCCACCAAGGCTTCGGGTTTCTCTTCACGACCCAGGGCGTCCAGCACGTGGCTCACAACCCCTACGGTGTCAACTTCGGCGGGAACTGGTGGACGGGTGCCGCCTTCGTGGCGGTCCTGGCGAACGTGTACATCTTCTATGGCTTCGAGTCGGCCGGGGACATCTCCGAAGAGACCATCGACGCGCATCGCCAGGTGCCAAAGGCCATGCGCAACGCGCTGCTCTACGGCGGCATCGCCTCATTTGTCCTGGTACTCGGTCTGCTCCTGGCCACACCGAAGTCCGGCATCGGTGGCGTGGTCACCGGTGGCATTCCGGTGCTGCTGGCGGCATTGCCAAGCTGGCTGCAGGACTTCTTCCTGGTGATGGTGATCATCGCCTTCTTCAGTTGCGGCACCGCGGTGCAGGGTGCTGGCGCACGGGTGGCCTTCGCGCTCGCCCGGGACGGAGCCGTGCCGGCCAGCAACATGTTGAAGAAGGTTTCGGCCCGACACAAGACGCCTGCCAACGCAATTCTGGTGGGCACCGTGATCCCGTTCCTCTTCCTGCTGCTGGTGCTGGTGAACCCATCCAAGCCGGTGCACATCCTCTGGTTCGAATACCCGGCCAATATCAACGCTCTCTACGCGTTGGTGTCATTCGGCGTCTCGGGCATCTACCTCTCGTTCTTCCTCACGGTGCTGGGATCGTTGATCGCGCGCAGTCGCGGTTGGAAGCCGAGCGGCTCGTTCACCCTGGGCAAATGGGGAATGCCCGTCACCATTGGTGGATTGGCGTACCTGTTCTTGATGTTGGTCAACATTCTGTGGCCCAGCGCTTTGTCGAGTGGACGAGGTCTGTTCAACTACGGCTGGATCACCCTCCTCGTGATGTTGGTCATCGTATTGATAGGTGCCGTCTACGAGGGTTTCGCCCGACCCGACAAGAAAGTGGCGAAGCACCGCGTCGAAATAAAGTGAGTGCGCACCAAGCCCGGGTCCCACATCGGTGGGATCCGGGCTTGGTGCCGTAGGGGCTCCCGCGAGCCGAACTCCGCGGTTGGCTCAGGGGAAGAGGCCTCGGAGTTCCGTGGCCTCGGCGATGCGCTCGACGCCCACCGCCAGAGCCGTCTCGCGCAGGGTGACGCCGAGCTCGTTGTGGCGAGACCAGATGTGGTTGAACGATTCGTGCATCGTCTTTTCCAGGCGTTGCTGGAAGAGCTCGCGCTCCCACATGAAACCCTGGAGGTCTTGGGCCCATTCGAAGTACGACGCCACGACGCCGCCCGCGTTGGCGAGCACGTCCGGCACGACCGGGATGTTGCGGCTGGCCAGCACGGCGGCTCCCTCTCCGGTCGTCGGACCGTTCGCCGCCTCGACCATGATCGAGGCGGCCATGGTGGTCGCGATCTCCTCGGTCACGACGCCACCGAGGGCGGCGGGGATGGCGATGTCGCTCGGTAACGTGAAGAGCAGGTCGGCCGACACGTGTTCTGCGCCCGGGTAGCCCACGACGGTGCCCGCTTCGGCGTAGTGCTCGGACAGTTTCAGGTGGTTGATGCCGTCGGGCACGTGGATCGCGCCTTTGATGTCGGCGATGCCCACGATCTTCATGCCGCGATCGCTCAGCAACTTCACCAGCGGGGCGCCCACCTTGCCGTAGCCCTGGATGACGACGCGCTGCTCGTTGGCCATCCGGCCCATGCGCTGGAGTATCGCCGCGGTGCAGATGGTGACGCCCAGCGACGTGGCCCCGGCGTGGCCCATCGTGCCGCCGATCGCGAGCGGCTTGCCGGTGACGACGCCCGGCATGTTGTGGCCGCGCAGCATCGAGACGGTGTCCATGATCCAGCTCATGACCTGGGTGTCGGTGTTGATGTCGGGCGCGGGGATGTCGCGGTCCGGTCCGATCATCGGGGCGATGGAAAAGGCGTAGCGGCGGGTCAGGCGTTCGAGTTCGGCCCGTGACAACGTGGACGGATCGACCGCGACGCCGCCCTTGGCGCCGCCGTAGGGAATGTTCACTACCGCGCACTTGATCGACATGTCCGCACTCAGCGCCATGATCTCGTCGACGTTGACGCTGGGGTGGAATCGGATGCCGCCCTTGCCGGGACCCCTCGAGGTGTCGTGCTGGATCCGCCACCCGGTGTACATCTCGACGTCGCCCGAGTCCATGCGCACCGGCACCGCGACTTCGAGCACGCGCTCGGGGGCGATGATGCGCTTGAGCAACCCTTGGTTGAGGCCGAGCAACTGGCCCGCCTCTTCGATGAGCGAGCACACGTGCAGCCACGGATTGAACTCGTGCGAGGGTGTCTCTTTTGCACGCGTGACCACGTTGTCACCAGCCTTTGAGTTGAATGGGAGCATTGGCGCTCTCCCCACCAGCGTAGGGCAGGTCGGCGAGAGGCTGCAGGGGATTAGGTCACGAAATCGCCGTTCGGATACTGTGACGAAACAGTCCGGCGACGCAGGAAGGCGACCATGAGGATTTCCACGATGCTCAGTTACTCGGGGGGCTTCAAACAGGCCGCCCGCGAGGTGGTCGAGATGGAAAAGGCCGGTCTGGACCTCGTGTGGGTGGCCGAGGCGTACGGTTTCGACAGCCCCTCGCTGATGGGCTACCTCGCCGCCCTGACCGAGAAGGTGGAGATCGGCGCGGCGATCCTGCCGATCTACACCCGCACCCCCACGCTCATCGCGATGACCGCGGCGGGCATCGACGCGCTCTCGGACGGTCGTTTCCACCTGGGCCTCGGGGCCTCCGGACCCCAGGTCATCGAGGGCTTTCACGGCGTGCCCTACTCGGATCCGCTCGGGCGAACCCGCGAGATCGTCGAGATCTGTCGCGACGTCTGGAAGCGCGAGGCGCCGGTCGTGCACCAGGGCAAGAACTTCACCCTGCCCCTGCCGGCCGATCGGGGCACCGGACTCGGCAAGGCGCTCAAGATCATCGCGCATCCGGTGCGCAGCGCGATCCCCATCTGGATCGCGTCGCTCGGCGAGAAGAACGTCGAGCTGACCGCCGAGATCGCCGACGGCTGGATCCCGATCCTCTTCATCCCCGAACGCGCCCACGACGTGTGGGGGGCGCCGCTGGCGGCCGGCCGGGCCAAGCGCGGTGCCGGCCTCGGCGAGATGATGATCACCGCCGGGGGGCTGCTCGCCATCGGCGAGGGCGACGACGTCGTGGCGCTGCGCGAACTGCAGCGCTCGATGGTGGCGCTCTACGTCGGGGGCATGGGCGCGCGGGGCAAGAACTTCTACAACGAACTGGCCATCCGCTACGGGTACGAGGAGGAAGCGGGCATCATTCAAGACCTCTACCTCGACGGCAAGAAGAAGGAGGCCGAGGCGGCCGTGCCCGCGGAGTTCCTGGAACTGACGACCCTGTGCGGTCCCCGGAGCTATGTGGCCGAACGGATCACGGCCTTCAAGGCGGCGGGCGTCACCCACCTGCAGGTGCACCCGATTCCCCAAGCCGGTCAGACCCAGGCGTCACTCATCGAGACGGTGAAGTCGCTGCTCTGACGCCGGAGCGGTCATTCGGGCGGGCGCGTGGAATCGCGGCCGCCCGACTGGAGCCACGCGGCGTACATTGTCGCGTACGCCCCGCCGGCGAACAAGAGCTCACCCGGGGTGCCGACCTCCACGACGGTGCCCTTGTCGATGACGACGATGCGGTCCGCCCGTTGGGCGGTCGTCAGCCGGTGCGCGATCAGGATCGCCGAGCGGCCCTCGAGCAGGCGGTCCAGGGCCCGCTCGATCACGGTCTCGCTGCGCAGGTCGAGTGACGAGGTGGCCTCGTCCAAGATGAGGACCCGGGGCCGGGCGAGGAAGGCGCGCGCCAGCGCGAGGAGCTGTCGTTCGCCCGAGGACAGGGTCTGGCCCCGCTCGTGGACGATGGTGTCGATGCCGTCGGGCAGCCGCTCGATGAGCTCGCGCAGGCCCACCACGTCGATGGCCTCTTCGATCTCCTCGCTGGTGACGCCGGTGCGCCCGAAGCTGAGGTTCGTGCGGATGGATCCGGCGAAGAGGAACGCCTCCTGGGGCACGACGCCCAGCTGCGAACGCAGCGAGTGCAGGGTCACCGTGCGGATGTCGATGCCGTCGAGGAGCACCCGGCCCTCGGTGGGGTCGTAGAAACGGTTCGCCAGTTTGGCCATGGTCGACTTGCCGGCGCCGGTCGGTCCGACGAAGGCGACGGACTCCCCGGGCGCGATCTCGAGGTTCACGTCGTGCAGCACCAGATGCGCGGGGTCGTAGCCGAAGCTGACGTGCTCGAAGGTGATCCGCCCCTCGATCGTGGGCAGGGTGGTCGCGTCCGGCGCCTCGTCGACGGTGGGCGCGACCTCGAGCAGTTCGCGCAGGCGGATGATCGACGAGCGCCCCTGCTGGAGCGCGTTGTACTGCTGGACCAGCAGCTGGATGGGTTGGAAGAAGCGGTTCAGGTACAAGAAGAAGGCCACCAGCGCACCGATGGTGAGCCGGTGCTTCAGGACCATGTCGCCGCCGATGCCGAGCAGCAGGCCCTGGCCGAGGATGCCGATCATGATGGTCGCCGGCCCGTAGATGGCGTTCACCCGGCCGGTGTAGAGGTTGGCGTCGCGGTAGGCCCCCACCACGTGGCGGTGGTTCGTGATGTTGCGGCGCTGGCGGTTGTTCGCGGTGACGACGCGGATGCCGTACAGCGACTCCGACAGGTCGGCCAGGACGTTGGCGATCCGGTCGCGGCTGAGCAGGTAGCCCCTCTCCGACGCGCGGTGGAACCAGATGGAGAAGACGAACAGCAGCGGGACCACCAGCAGCACGGTCCACGCGGCGAGGGTGACGTTCATGGCGAAGAGCACGATCGTGATCACGATCATCGTGAGCCCCTGCATGGCGAACTGGCTGATGCCGTCCTGGATCAGCTGCTGGAGGTTCTCGACGTCGCTCGTCATCCGACTCATCAGCACGCCGGCCTTCTCCTCGGTGAAGAAGTCGAGACCGAGTCGCTGGAAGTGGGTGAAGACCCGGATGCGCAGATCGTGCATTACCCTCGACGCCAGCTTGCCGGTGACGTCGATCTGCACTCGCTGGAAGAGTGCGCTGGACAACCCGACGAGCAGGTAGAGCGCGCCACAGGTGGCGATCACGGTGATCGAGTGGTGCCCGGCCACCATGCCGTTGTTGATCGCGAACTCGGTGAGCAACGGTCCGGACTGCAAGATGAGGCTGATGACGATCACCAGCACCGAACCACCGACCAGGTAGCCGGGGTAGGCCCCGACGAGGCGGGGAAGGGTCAGGCGCTGACGTTCCTTTTCGCTGGGCCGTTGGGTGAAGACCAGTCGTGACGGCTCGCGTCCCGGTTCGGTGGCGAGCAGTTTGCTGGCCTCCTCCATCAACTCAGAGGGGATGCCGCCAAAGGGCAGCCCGGTTTCGCCGCCCCGGCCGCCGAACATGGCCCCGCCGCCGCCCCAGCCGCCGCCCCAGGCCACTACTCCTCCTCCGCGGAGGTCTGGGCGAGCACCTGGGCGTAGAGCGGGGTCGTGGCCAGCAGTTGCGCGTGCGTGCCGCTCGCCACGACGCGGCCTTCGTCGAGCAGGATCACCCGGCTCGCGAGGGCGATGGTCGAGATGCGGTGGGCGATCACGATGGTGGTTCGACTCTTCAGCAGTCGGCGGAGCGACTCGTAGATGCCCGCCTCCACGTGGACGTCGATGGAACTGGTGGCGTCGTCGAGAATCAGGATCGGCGGATTGACGAGCAACGTGCGCGCGATGGCGATGCGCTGGCGCTGGCCGCCCGAGAGCGTGTAGCCCCGTTCGCCCACGACGGTGTCGTACCCCTCGCGCAGCCGCTCGATGAACTCGTGCGCGTTGGCGGCCCTCGCGGCGGCTTCGACCTCGTCGAGGGACGCGTCGGGCCTGCCGTAGGCGATGTTGTCGCGAATGGAGATCGAGAAGAGGAAGGGCTCGTCGAGCACCACACCCACGTTCGCGCGCAGCGAGCCGAGCGTGACGTCACGAACGTCGTGGCCGTCGATGGTGATCGAACCACCGGTGACGTCGTAGAAGCGCGTGACGAGGCGCGCCACGGTGGACTTGCCCGAACCCGTTCGCCCGACGATCGCCACGGTCTCGCCCGCCTCGATGTGGGCGTCGAAGTCCGTCAGGATGTCGGCTCCGGTGGCGTACTCGAAGCGCACGTGGTTGAAGTCGAGGGTCCCGTGCGCCACCTCGAGGTCGTAGGCCCCGGGTCGCTCGACGACCTCGGGACTCTCGTCGAGGATCTCGAAGATCCGCTCGGCGCTGGCCTTGGCGCGCTGGCCCATCATGACGAGTTGGCCCAGCATCATGAAGGGCGCCTGGAGCATCAGCAGGTAGGCGTTGAAGGCGAGGATCGCCCCGATCCCGAGCTTGCCGTCGATCACCATCCAGCCGCCGAAGAACAACACGAGAGCGAGGCCCAACTGGGGGAGGTTCTGGACCCACGGTGACCACACGCCGCGGATCTGGGCGTCCTTGATGTAGGCCCAGGCCACGCGTTCGGCCGCGTCGGCGAGGCGGTTGACCTCGGCCTCCTCCTGGGCGAAGGACTTGACGACGCGCACGCCGTTCACGTTCTCGTCGACGATGGTCGCCACGTCGGCGAGGCGGGCCTGGGTGATCCACGAGATCGGGAACATCACGCGGCGCATCCGAATGCCGACGAAGTAGAGGATCGGCATCACGGTCATGGCGATGACCGCCAGCAACGGGCTGATCGACAGCATGAAGCCGAACGCGATGACCCCGATGCAGCACTGCACGAGTATCAGTGGCGCGAACGTGGCGTACATCTGGACGCTTCGGATGTCGCTGTTGGCCCGGCTGATCAACTGGCCCGACTGCACCCGGTCGTAGAAGCTGAACGAGAGCCACGTGAGGTGCTCGTAGATGAGCGAGCGCAGGTCTGCCTCCACGTTGTAGGCCGTGGCGAACACGTACTGGCGCGAGACGACGCCCGTGACGCCGGCGAGGAGCCCCACGATCAGTATGTGCACGACGTCGGTGTGCAGGGCGGTCGATGGCTTGACGAGGGCGTGGTCGATGGCCCCGTTCAGCATGTTGGGTATCAGCGTCTGGAAGATCAGGCTGAGAAAGGAGAGCCCGATGGCGGCGAGGAAGGTTGCCCGGTGCGAGGCGATGACCGGCAGAATCCTCCGCCACCAGGCCAGACCCCGGTCGCGCGAGATGGGCGCGCGCGGTCCCTGGTACGACGAATGAACGCCGCCCAGGGGGTTCGCCGGGCTTTGGCCCTCCCCGCGGTCGGTACCGGCGGAGAGGGAAGTTGCCACCGGGCAATCGTACCGGCATCACTTGTTCTGCGGTCCCCGGCGACGCACGCGAGCGAACCGCGCGAGGCGCAAAACGACGGCGTAGTGTGACCTCGTGCCCGAACTGCTCGTCGTCGAACATCCGCTCGTGGCCGACAAGGTCCGCCAGTTGCGCGACGTCGCGACGTCCAACGCCGACTTCCTGCGTCTGGCGGGGGAGATCTCGCGTTTCGTGGCCTACGAGGCCTTTCGCCATACGCCCGTGACCGCGACGACGGTCGACACGCCGGTGACGAAGGGCGCTCCCGCGGTGCGCGTCGAGACCGAGTACGTGATCGTGCCGATTCTGCGAGCGGGACTCGGAATGAGTCCGGCGGTGCAGGAGGTGCTGCCGCATCACCGGGTCTGCCTCGTTGGCCTTCGTCGAAACGAATCGACGTTGCTGCCCGACGTCTACCTCGACGGCCTGCCCGAGAGCCTGGCCGGTGCCCACGTCGTGCTCTGTGACCCGATGCTCGCGACCGGCGGATCGCTGGTGTGCGTGCTCGACATGCTGGTGGCGCGAGGGGCCGGCGACATCACCGTGCTCTGTCTCATCGCGGCGCAACCCGGGGTCGACTTCGTGCGCAAGCATCACCCCGGCGTCACCATCGTCACCGCCGCGCTCGACGCCGAACTGAACAGCGTGGGTTACATCAGGCCGGGACTCGGCGACGCCGGCGACCGGCTCTTCGGCCCGCCCGCCCGCTGATCAGAGGCCGATGTCCTCGTGCCAGAGATCGTGATGCTGGTCGATGAAAGCGCCGAGCAGTTCGGTGCAGCGCTCGTCGTCGAGCACCAGGATCTCCACACCGAGCTCGCCTAGCCAGTCGTGACCTCCGTGGAAGTTGGTGGTCTCTCCGATGACGACGGCGCCGATGTTGAACTGGCGGACCAGTCCCGAGCAGTACCAGCACGGCGAGAGGGTCGTCGCCATCACGCAGTCGGGGTAGTCGCGGCGACGGCCGGCCTTTCGAAAGGCGTCGGTCTCGGCGTGGACCGAGGCGTCGTTCTCCTGCACCCGGCGGTTGTGACCCGAGCCGAGCAGCGTGCCGTCGCGAAGAAAGAGCGCCGCGCCGATCGGGATCCCTCCCTCGTTGAGGCTCTGTACGGCCTCGTCGTAGGCCGTCGCCAGCATCTGGCGAGCGAGCGCGGGGTCCAGAGGTGCGTTGAATGATCTCATAGGCTCAGTATGCTCCACCACCGTGGGCGAACGAATGTATTCAGTCGAAATCGGTACCCAGCACGTCGAGCTGCCAGTGGTATCGCTGGGCGAGCAGTTGGCTCTCGCGCTGCTGATCACGGTAGACATGGGGGTGAAGTTCATGTCCCGGGCGGGCGAGGAGCTCGCCGACGTCCTGGGTCCTTACGACGTCGACATCGTGGCCACCGTGGCGACGATGGGAATCCCGCTCTGCGTCGAGGTGACCCGCCACCTGGGACTCGACCAGTACGTGATCCTGCACAAGACGCCCAAGATCCACCTCGCCGACGCGGTGAGCGAACCGGTTCGCTCGATAACGACCGACGCCGACCAACGGCTCCTCTTCGACCGGGCGCGAATCAAGGACGTGGCGGGCAAACGCGTCGCCATCGTCGACGACGTCATATCGACGGGCGCCTCGACGGGCGCGGCGCTGCGGCTCCTGCGGAGCATCGGCGCCGAGATCGTCGCGATTGGAACCCTGGTCACGGAGGCGTCGCTCTGGCGAAGCGCGCTCGGCGACGACGCCCAGATGGTCCGTTCGCTCGGATCGATTCCCGTCTTTCGCCCCGACGGTGCGGGTGGTCTCGTAGAGGACTGGGTGGGCTAGACCGCAACGAGGAACCCCGGGCGGTGCGCCCGGGGTTCCTCGTTGGTCAGCTCGACTAACGAGTCGGTTCGAGTTCCTTCTGTTGCTTCACCTGTCTCGCGACGTAGCCCGTGGCCTTTTCGAGCAGGAAGTAGACCAGTCCCGCCACGATGATGCCGGCGGGCACCGAGAAGTCGGCGCCGCCGTACCAGCCCGCGCTGCAGGCGCCGTTGACGAGTTTGCCCGCGCAGGCCGAACCGTAGTGGTTGGAGATCGGCGTCATCCAGTGGAAGGGGAAGTTCACCGGCGGCGGTGCCTTGGAGAAGGCGATGGTCGAACTGACCAGACCCACCACGAAGGCGACGATGCCGTTCCAGTGAACGCCGCCCGCGCTGCCGAAGTAGATGCCCCTTCGGTCGGTGCGCTGCAACTCGGCCGCGCTGTAGCGGTATCGACGCAGCAGCCAGTCGGTGATCAAGATGCCGAACCAGGGGGCGATCCAGACGATAATCACGCCGACGAACTCCTTCATGTACAGCGAGAACGTCGACTGGAACGTCGCCCAGATCGTGAGACCACACGCGATGAAGCTGTCGAGCACGACCGCCTGGTACCGCTTGAGGCGAAGTCCCATTGCCTGGAGCGACACGCCCGACGAGTAGAGGTCGAGCGAGTTGATCCCGAAGAGCTGCACGATGGCGAAGACCAGGAAGGTCGCCACGAACCAGCTCGGCAGGAAGTGCTGCCCGTGCAGCGCCTCGAACGGGTTCGCGCCGTTCCACGCGGCGACCTGGGCGCTGGACGAGATGAAGGTGAAGGTGAGCGCACCGAGGATCATCATGACGATCTCCGGGATCGCCGTTCCGAGGAACATCCAACCCACGATGGCCTTCTTGCTGGCGTCGCGCGGCACGTAACGCGTGTAGTCGTTGCCGCACTCGGTCCATCCGAGGCCCGACAGGGCGATGGTGAACGCGAGACCCGCGGTGTACAGCTGCCAGCCCCCGCCAAAGCCCTTGAAGCTCGTGGTGCCGTGCTTGACGTCGTAGATCGCCAGCAGCACGAATATCGCACCGAAAGGAATGATCAGTGCGCGAAGCACCTTCACCATGGTCGCGTGGCCCAGGTAGGGCATCACCGCCTGGATCGCCGAGGCGATGATGATGAAGACCACCTTCATCGGGCTGCTGATCTGGAAACCGGCCATCTGGCTGAGCACGATGGTGGCGCCTACGATGAGAATGAGGCCCTCGGTCTCGAATCCCAGCTGGGTGACCCAGTTGAAGAAACTGACCAGGCGCGATCCGTGCACGCCAAACGGGGCCCGGCCGATCGTGAAGGCGGTGGTCCCCGTCTCGGGGCCCTGCAGTGACGCGAGGCCCAGCAAGAAGAAGGAGAGATTGCCGAGGATGATGATGCTGAGCGCCGTCTTGAAGCTGAAGCCGAAGCCCATCAGCAGCGCCCCGTAGATGAAGTATTCGACGTTGATCGCCGAACCCGTCCACAGCGCCGCGATATTCCGCGGCGTGGCCCATCGCTCACTTTCCGGAATGAAGTCGATGCCGTGCGTTTCTATTCGAAACGGCTGATCCTGTGCTGATCCGTCGTGCGAATCCAATGTCGATGCCACTGAGTGGTCCTCCCTTATAGATGTGGTTCACCTGGTACGACCCCGTGAGGTGCTGGTCGTAGCGCCAATTCTGCCCGAAGAGCGCACGAGGATGTGGCGATGGTGACTCACCGGTGAGGGGTGAGAGTTTTAGGGCGCTCTTAGTCGGTCCTCAGGGCGCTCTGAAAGTCGGTCGCCAAGATGTTCTGGTCTCGAGATGACTCGGGCGAGAACAGATAGGTCCAACCATGTACCGCTCAACCAAGAAGAAGGCAGTCAAGCGCGGAAGCCTCTCCGCAGTAGTCGTTCTCGGCGCTCTCGCCACCGGCGTCGGGATTGCCGGCGCGTCGACCCATACCTCCGAGAAGGCCCCTTCGAGCGGGGTCGCCCCGACGATCGGCGCAGCCAAGTCGTTCCACGATGACCTTGCCGGCCCGGGCAACGACGTGCGGGGCCTCGTGACGGCGGTGACACCGACCTCCATCACCGTCCAGGGCAGGGCCGGCACCGCCGCGACGAACTACGCGATCGACTCCTCGACCACCGTGTCGAAGGAACGTTCCGCCGCCACGGTCGCAGACGTCACCGTTGGCGAGCACGTTCGCATCACGCCCACCGCTTCCAGCGCGACGACCGCGGCCAGCATCAAGATTGACTTGGCCCACGTTGGTGGGAAGGTCGTCTCGGTGAGCGGCGACTCGATCGTGGTCAGCACCCGAGGCGGGATCAACCGGACGATTGTCGTGAGCGCATCGACGACGTACACCAAAGCCGGTGCGAGCTCGTCACTGTCGAGCGTCACCGTGGGCTCACTCGTCTTCGCCGAAGGTCTCGAGGACTCGAGTCACGCGCTGATCGC
>PKYK01000001.1 GCA_003133665.1 Acidimicrobiaceae bacterium
GTGCCGATCGGCACGGAGTGCAGGACGCGCCAGCCCTCGCCAAGCTTGCGAAGCTGCCAGGCAACTTCCTCTTCACCCTCGGCACCGCGGCGCCAGGCGCGCTCTTGGCTGTGTTCTCCGAAGAGTCGGAGGATGAAGACCCGGACAGGGTGCACTTGTTGGATCTCACCGGCCTTCGCGCGAAGCGTGGCGCCTGACTTGTTCAGTGCCAGGTCGTCTGGATCCTCCTGGGTTGGTTCAGTTGAGTGGTTGGTCACGGAGGTAACGCTATCTTCCGGGTGTCTCAGCGCTTGGTCGCTGGAGCGTTAGCCGCGACCGACCCTGACCCTGCAGATCGGCGAGAAGGAGTTATCCGACCATGCGAATGGACCGTTCCCTGAGGTCTGTTGGAAAGCTCTTGTATTCTGCCAGTTGCCTTCGCTTGACCCCGTGTTCTCTTCCAAAAAGGGAATCTTCGAGAAAGCTTGACCGATTCAGTCGGACCGAAGCAGAGTGATTGCGATGAACACCAGGTTGCGCTTTGCAGTGAGGATTTTACTTGACGTGCGCGACTTAAACTACTGAGCGTCAAAATCATTGGAGGGTAATGGCGCCAATTGACTTTTCGAAGTTTCTACGCGACACAGCAGATTCGTCTTCAGCTCTTCTGGATCCGCGCGACATCTTTAATGCGCTGCCGGGACGAAACACGAGTCTTGGCTACCTCCGAGGCCCACAAGATCAAGTCCTTGAGCAGTGGTTTCAACGACGCAATGATCGAGACGTGGTGATAAAAATGAATACGGGTGGAGGAAAGACCATTGTTGGGCTTCTCATTGCTCAGAGTTCAATAAATGAGAAGATCGGACCTGTCGCTTACTTGGTGCCTGATCACTATTTGGCTCTTCAAGTGAGGGATGAAGCCGCAAGACTCGGCATTGAAATCACAGATGATCCAAGGTCCCACGCGTTTGCCAGCGGGCGTGCGATTTTGGTTGATACGTTCCAACGTCTGTTCAATGGGATGTCCGTATTTGGAGTGAGCAGTAGTGCTGGGCGGGCACCAGTGGCTCAATTGGGAACGGTCGTAATCGATGACGCGCACGCATGCGTCACGAAGGCTGAGCAAGTTTTCCGAATAACGGTTCCGTCCTCAGAAGCTGAATACGGGAAGATCTTAAATCTGTTCGAAGATGCGATTTCGGAGCAATCACCTTCGACATTGATGGATCTGAAGGCAAGCGGCCCAACCGCTCTTCAGCAGATTCCACATTGGGCATGGTCAGATCGGCAAGACAAAGTGGTATCGATACTGCATCCGGTATCTACTCGTGATGGCATGAAGTTCTCTTGGCCGCTCCTGGTTGACTCCTTACCCATATGTCGTGCAGTCATGACATCAGACAAACTCGAGATCTCAGCTCCTTGTCCTCCAGTGGACACCTTGACTGGATTTCAAAACGCCAGACGAAGAATCTATTTGACCGCTACGTTGGCCGACGACGGTGTCCTCGTTACGGACTTCGGGGCAGATCCAGATTCCGTATCGGCGCCTATTGTTCCGGCGAACGCAGGCGATATTGGGGATCGCCTGATTCTAATTCCCGAGCAAACGCATCCCCGGGCAAGCCAAGATGAGATTAAGGAGTTGGTTGTCGGTCTCGCTCTGAATCGCAATGTTGTTGTGATTGTTCCAAGTCGTGCAAGGGCAGAATTCTGGAAGGCGGACGCGAAGCTCACTCTTGATAAGGACAATCTCGTCAGTGGCATTAGCGAGCTTCGAAGTAATTCAAGAGTCGGGCTTGTTGTACTAATTAATCGGTATGACGGCGTCGACTTACCTGGTAGTACGTGCCATGTTCTCGTAATTGACGGTCTTCCGGAGGCGCTGGACGCAATGGAACGACTGGACCAATCGGAACTGTCAGGGTCGGATACTTTGCTGCGTCGTCAGGTCCAACGACTCGAACAGGGGATGGGACGCGCTACTCGTTCAAACGAAGATCACTGTGTCGTGATTCTCCTAGGTGCGCGACTTGCTGAAAGGCTCTACGGTACCGTTGCTCGTCGAAGTTTTTCCGCTGCCACGAGGGCCCAACTCGATCTATCAGAGAGGGTAGCGGACGAGGTTGTAGGAAAGCCACTGACAGAATTGCGCGGTGTGATAGATCAATGTCTCCAGCGTGACAAATCGTGGGTCGCCGCGAGTCGCGGAGTGCTGGCGGCCCTTCGTTACGAACCAGCAACAGTCACAAAGTCGGCTCGAGCTATGAGATTGGCTTCCAATTTCGCCGAATCGCGTGAATTTCGAGCGGCAGTCACTTCCCTGCAAGAAGCAGTTGATCTGGAGTCTTCGCCAATCATGAAGGGGTATCTCCTTCAGCAGCTGAGTGCCTATCAACATCAATATGACCCGGCAGCTGCGCAGCAGACGCAGTTGGCTGCCAATCGCCTCAATCGAAACCTGCTGCGACCGATGCGCGGTATCACCTACGAAAAGCTCAACTCATCTGCGCGTGGGCAAGCGGTGACCGCATCATCGTGGCTTCAAACTAGATATGCCACGGGTACTGATCTCGTCGTGGGCTTCAATGCGTTACTTGCCGATTTGGATTGGGGCCTTCAAACCAATGCGTTTGAGGAAGCGTGGATGGATGTGGCCTATCACCTTGGATTTGTGGGGCAACGACCTGAGAGAGACACGGGAAAGGGCCCTGACGTCCTGTGGGCGATAGACAGTCCATCCTTCCTTGTGTGCGAACTAAAGAGTGGTGTGACCAGTAGCCATCCGGTTTACAAGAAGGATGCCGAACAACTGTCCAATTCGATGGATTGGTTTAGATCCCAGTACCCGGCAAGTCAAGGACTACCGCTATTAGTGCATCCGAGTTCGACCTTCGACTCTAAAGCAGCGATCCCCACTGGGTGCAGAGTTGTTACCGAGGCAATGCTGTCGGAATTACGTTCCAATCTTTCTAGACTAAGTGTGGGTCTTGCTGACTCGGATTCCTTTCGGGATGCGGCTCGTACCAATGCACTGTTTGATTCTCTGGGGTTAAACAGTCCGAACTTTCTCTCTAAGTATTCTGTGGCTGCGCGATCAGCGCGGTGAGCTGTGACTTGGGCTATCCAGAAGGAGAAGATCTGGCGAGGTTCGAAAGCCCTGATATCCACGTGACCAAAGTGGCGCTGGGGCCTCGGTGGCATAACCTCATTCCATCGTTACTGTCAAGGCGGGCCGTCCGCCGGACTCGTCACAATCACCCATTTTCGCTATGACCTTTTTCCGTCTTGTGGCTTGAAAGGTAACCTTGCAAATATGGCACACGGCCCACTACCCCCAATTCCAATCTTGATTCTGCCAACTGAAGTAGTCGACGAGCTAAACGCTCTCGGACTTGCCGAAACTTCGAGAAACCCTTTCGGAGAATTCGCGGCGGGTGATTGGTGGCAAGGTCTCTTGATGTTCTCCGGTGACGCAAGCAACGCAATCACGCTTATCGGTGGTATCAGGGTATTGCCAAGACTGGCGGAGCTGTTGCATAAGTGGAATTCTGGACGAAGCATTGAGGATTCGAGTGCCAAGATTCAAGCTGGCCAGTGCGCACTTAGCTACAGGACTGCGACTGGACATGCGGTACTTGATTTCAATCGAAAGCCAAGCATCGCTGAATTGACTGACTGGCTCACCGCAACATACATGATTCTTGAGAAGGATTCTCGAGATCGAAGGTGAGGGTTGAACGACCTTCTACCGATTCGTTCTGATTTGTCGATCTAGCAACGGCATAAAATTGCCCATGCGCGAACGCGGCAAATCTTTCCCGACGTGTTTCCTCTCAGAGGATTCACTCTCCAACTTTTCCGGTGCCCACTGCATCTCTCCAGCCGTGGCGAAGTTGCACCAACTTTGACTCGTTCGTCCTCGCGCTCGTAGTTGGCATGCGCAGCAGCACGATGCACGTGGCGCTGACGGCGTACGAGACCCCGTCAATCCCAAGGGCCCAACCTGGATTCGTTACCGCAATGACGACGCCCGCGAGAGCGGGACCGACCAGTTGTCTAAAGACAGGAAAGAGGTGTTACACACGGAAAGAATCCATCGCACAACAAGACTGGTGGCGTCGCGTCCGGTACGCCAGGATGCATCACTTCAAGTGCAAGGCATGCGGGATGTGGCACATTGTAACAACAACGACACGAAGCCGCGAAGACGCTAGAGCACTACCTGAGGTCCCAAGGAGTGCAAACTCGAGATTCGCATGGCCGGGCTGCAATGCCGTCACCGTCGTCCCAGCACTTCATCGCGGAAATCCTCAAGTCTTGCAACTTCAGTAATCAAATCGTCAGGTGACATCGGAGCCGAACCGTCACTCACTGGCGCTGCATGTCCGGTCATAAATCGAGACTCGATGGTCATGCCGAGATCAACTGTGGCGATGTCGGCGTCCGTGAGGTCAATCAACTTCGCTAGGCGCTGACTTTGAACTCGTCGGTCATGACGAGTCACGACTCCATTGAGCAGTTCTTGCTCAATGAAGGCTTCCCATGTGTCACGAATCGCTCCAACTATGTCACGCGCAATTGTGCCGTAACCAACCATGTCGTTGTTTCGGAACAGGACACCGGCATTTTGAATCCGCTGCTTTAGGCGTCCGATACGGACCTTGACGCTGACATGTCGCCACTCGTCAGCTGTTGTTACTACCCCCGCACCTGCTGGCGCACGGTCAATATGAAGGTAGGTAATTCCTGGTGCTGGCTCTTTACCGTCCGCACGAGCTTGTGTGTCCCGAAGTCGCTTCTCTTCGTAAAGGTATTGAACGAATGAAAAGTCGTGTGTGAATACCAGTACTTGGCGACCCTCAGCTTCTTCAAGGAGACGCTGGGCCACCTTGACTCGATATTCATGATCTAGGCTTGAGACCGGATCGTCGAACACGAGAGTTGATGAATCTCCCGATTCCGTGAGATCAGCAAAGAATCCGGCGATTGCAGTAACTCGCTGCTCGCCCTCGCTCAAGACGGAGGCCACCGATACCTGTGGCGCGCCCTTGAGGCTCACCTTGATGTAGCTCACACCCCTTGCGGAACCGTCGAAAACTAGTGCGACCGGAACTCTTTCGAGCCCCAACACTTTCGCCTCTAGCTCGAACTGCTTACAGACTTTGTCTACGTAATTGGAAGAAAGATCAGAATTCTTGCGGCTCGCGGCAGTAGTGTTGCAGGAGTTCTTGCTGGCCGAAATTCGGTCGCTGCGAATGGAACGGTCGTGTTGCAAGGTAATTGCCTTAAGCTCTTGGGCAATTGCCCTTCGCACCGTGAGATCCTGTCTCCTGGCTTCAAGCTGTGCAGCTGCAATCGCTGATGTGTCCGTTGCTTCTAATCCTTCAGCGCTGGTAACTTCGCTCTTCGCCGCAGCTCTGAGCGAAGCAACGCTGTCGGATAAAGATGCATTGAGCGATACTTCGTCATGCTCGTTTGGCGTGTCATCGGCGGTTGCGACTAGTGATTCCCTAATTCGAGTGGCTTCCGCTATCGCCGGCAACAATGACTTCGAAACGTTTTTGTCGTAAGTGCTCACCAAGTCGACCAAGTCCTGGCTGATTATTGAATCAAGGGGGAGTGCGTTTAGTGCATCAACATCAGAGTTTCGAAGTGTGCGCGCGGTGCTCAATGCAGTCTGTGCTTCGCCGTTCATGAATTCAGCGAATCTGGAGAATCTTTCACGAGCGGCTTCGTCCAATCGTTGCTGACACAGCGGGCACAAAGTATCGTCCGATGAATCTGGGAACTCGTGCTCGTGGTCTTCCTCAACAAAATCCTTAGCAGCATTCCACATCATTTGCCACGCTTCGTCACCAGTCCGGGGTATCGCGTCCTCAGCCTCCACTAGTCTCCGAGCCTCGTCGGCCTTTACTCTGGCTGCAGCCAAATCAGAGCGAAGTCTTTTGCTAACTTCTATCGATTCACTCGAGAGCTTCCCGGCAACTAGCTCTAAGTTCCGAGCTAGAGCGGTTAGTTGGTTAGCCCGCTGGCGTGCTTGAACGGCTAGGGCCGCCGGATTCGATACAGTCAAGTCTCGAATCCTCGCTGGCAGTGCTTGCAATTCGGCCTCTTCATCAGGAGTGAGTAGAGCGATAGCTTGAAGCGCGGTTAGCGCCTCCTCATCGCCGAGGTGAGCGAAAATTGTCTCGCCAGGTCCGACTTCCAACGCTGGCCAATTTCGCTCTTGCAATTGAAGGGCCTGAAGATCGGTTTCGATAACTGTTGTGATCTGTTGAAGAATTCGCGTGTACTCCGCGAGTATCTGCAAGGTGGACGGAATATATGCGATTTGGGTAGAGCCCGCAAGATGGACGTGTGCGGACTGAGCATCGAAGACTCTTACGCGCTGTAAAGGGCTCTCGACGCGTTCGGCGTCAGCTTGCCATGTGAGCTCATGCGATGCGGATTCACCGATCTGGTAGCTCACAACTCCTTTGGGGGTTCGGCTGGGATCGAACGCATTAGGGAGAACGGCTTCTGATGCTCGACAAGCCGCGACCTGCTTGAGAATTCTCGTGTACCCAGATTTCCCGCTTCCGTTTCGCCCAGCAATTATTGTCAGGCCAATCGGATTGAAGTCAAGACCTGCGCCTTCCGCTAGGTCGTTTGCACCTTGCAAGTGAACAATCTTGACAATGCGCACTGGGTCGCCGCCATGCACAGTAGCTGTTAGGTGAGTTGCATCGAGAGGAACAAATTTTGGCGAAGCTCCCAGCGATGGCGAGGAGAACCACGGTGCCGTCTTCTCAAGTTCCTCCCGCTCGGCCGCATCTGCGTAAGCGCGAATGTCAACCGATCCCAATGCTTCTCCAGTTGCGAGTCGTCGAAGCAAATCTCGTTGCCAATCTGTAAGTCGCGCCGACCAATCAAGAAGTCCAGTTTCGAGATCTCCCACTATTCACTCCGATCCGAGCTCACGCCGAAGAAGCGTTCAAAGAAGGTCGCAAGGCGCGTCAGGACGCGCTGCTTCATTTCGCTGTGACTACCGTCAGCCGCGAAGCGCGACACCGGTGGCAAGATCTTCGTGACGGCGGTGCCGGTGGTCTGAATCGCGCCATCGCGGAATGCAGTCTTGATATACGCCCGCGTCTCATCGGGGCGAAGTCTCTCTGACTCGATGATCGTTTCAAGTTCTGAATTACGCCGAGCTGCAATGAAGCCCCGCCACTCCTCATCGATTTCACCCGTGGCCGATACCGAATCGACGAAGGCCTCAATGAGATCCTTCTTGTTTCGCAAACTTGGACTGGCGTCTACTGCCCGGGTAATCGTTGAGCGGAGTTCAACATCGTCACCATCACCGCGTTCCTCGCGGTACTTTTGGACGAGCATGAGGATGTAGTCGACATTGATCTCAACCTGCTTTATAAGTTCGATCTCAAAGACGAGGTCATCATTGATGAGCTCTCGCTCAGCCTCAGAACCACGCCTGAACTCCGCGTACAGATCGAGATAGACGCTGCGATAATCCTGTCCCTGTCGCTCGGTGAGAACTTCGTTGCCAACAAAGTCGTCGAATGACGTGAGGATGTTCTGTAGCCGCAAGATTGATCCAAACAGAACGATGAACTCCTTCTGCGTCGATTCTCCAGTGATCGGGGTCCCAAGTGGAAATGCTTGAAGCAGCTGGGCGACCTTGTCGTCGTACTCTGAGTAGTAGTCGCCGTATGGTTTGAGCAGCACCACACCCTTGGCATCTTTGTTACCAAAGAGGGCAATAGCGTCGTTTGTCTCTTTTTCCAAGTCACGAAATGAAATGATGTTGCCGAAGGTCTTGACTGAGTTGAGAATGCGGTTTGTTCGCGAGTACGCCTGAATGAGGCCGTGTGAGCGAAGATTCTTGTCCACCCACAGAGTGTTGAGTGTCGTGGCGTCGAATCCAGTCAAAAACATATTGACGACAATGACGAGATCGATCTCGCGACTCTTGATTCGTAAGGACAGATCCTTGTAGTAGTTCTGAAACCTGTCGGCGGAGGTGTCAAAGCTCGTCCCGAACGTCGTGTTGTAGTCATTGATGGCCGATTCCAAGAAGTCTCGGGAGTTCGTATCTAGTGCCGCGGTCTCGAATCCTTCTTCACCAAGAAAGCCGTCAGACTCTTCCTCGTTAACGGAGAAGCTGTAGATCAGACCGACTTTGAGGCGCTGCGCTTCGGACACGCCGTCTTGCTGCCTCTGGAACTCGCTGTAGTAAGCCTTGGCGGCGACGATTGATGAGGTTGCCAGTATCGAGTTGAAGCCGGCAAGACGTCGGTCACCCAGCTTGTAGAAGCTCGTTCTCTTCGTCTTCTGGTCGAAGTGCTCGAGGATGTAGCCGACGACCTGCTGTACGCGCTCTGGTGCGAGCAGGGCCCGCTCTCTATCAATCGCTGAGACCTGCTCTTCGGCAATGCCGTCTGGCAATTTGATTGTGTTCACATAGTCGATGCGGAACGGCAGGACATTCTTGTCGCTAATTGCGTCGACGATCGTGTACGTGTGCAGTCTCTCCCCAAATGCTTGCTCCGTAGTCTTGAGCTGTGGGTTTCCGCCACTTCCCGAGTTCACGGCAAAAATGGGGGTGCCTGTAAAGCCGAAGAGGTTGTAGCGCTTAAAGGCCTTCGTAATCGCAGTGTGCATGTCGCCGAATTGAGATCGGTGGCATTCATCAAAGATGATCACGACGTGACCCGCGTAGATCGAGTGACCCTTGTTGGCGGCAATGAACGTTGACAGCTTTTGAATGGTAGTAATGATGATTCGAGCATTTGGGTCTTCGAGTTGACGCTTCAGGACGGCGGTGGAGGTATTCGAATTTGCCGCCCCCCTTTGAAAGCGGTCGTACTCGCGCATCGTTTGATAATCAAGGTCTTTACGGTCAACGACGAACAGCACCTTGTCGACGTCGGACAACTTGCTCGCAAGTTGTGCCGCTTTGAAACTCGTCAGCGTTTTTCCCGACCCGGTTGTATGCCAGACGTAGCCGCCTGCAGCAATCGTGCCGAGTTGCTTGTAGTTCGTCGACGTGGCGATTTTCTGAAGCATTCGCTCCGTTGCTGCGATTTGATAGGGCCGCATCACCAAGAGCATCCGGTCTGCTGTGAGCACACAGTACTTTGTGAGGATATTCAGCAAAGTGTGCTGAGCGAAGAAGGTCTTTGCAAACGAATTGAGATCTTGAATTGGCTTGTTCGTGGCGTCTGCCCACCACGAAGTGAATTCAAATGAGTGTGATGTTTTTCGAACGCGTCTCGATCCAGCTGCTTCGCTGAGGTGTTGACGGCGAGTTGTGTTTGAGTAGTATTTCGTCAAGGTGCCGTTGCTTATGACGAAAAGTTGCACGTATTCGAAGAGGCCCGAGCCTGCCCAAAAGCTGTCGCGCTGGTAGCGGTCGATCTGGTTGAACGCTTCACGGATGTCGACTCCACGCCGCTTTAACTCGATGTGCACCATCGGCAGTCCGTTGACGAGCACGGTGACGTCGTAGCGGTTTGACCGACTTGCGCCACCATCGCTCTGGTGGATTTCATATTGATTGATCACCTGGAGTCGATTGTTGTGAATGTTCGACTTGTCGATCAGAAGCACGTTCTTCGTTGACCCGTCGTCGCGGCGTAGCAACTGGACGAAGTCCTCTTGGACTCGTATGGACTTCTCGACTATGCCGTCGTTCTTTCCCGCGATTCGCTCTGTGAAGAATTGATCCCACTCAGCCTCTGAGAAGTTAATTCCGTTCAGTTTCTCGAGTTGAGTCCGAAGATTCGCGACTAGCTGTGCCTCACTAGTAAGCGGCAGGTACTGATACTTCTGGTCACCCAAGAGTCGAATGAACTCCCGCTCAAGCTCACTCTCGGACTGGTATGCGGCCGACGATTGCGCGTCTGAGACGAATTCCGCGACGACCGTGCTCTCCGCACTTATAGCGATCGGCTCATAGCGCGTCGACTTAGCCTCGCTCATGTCACCTTCTCTTCGAAGGTCAGCAGTTGGTCTCGGTAGTACTCGTACTGCTTGCGGCGAGCATTCAGCTCAGCAGGTAGGCCGACGCTGAGATCATTCACTAGCGAGTCGAACTTATCGAGGATCGAGACAATCCGCCTCTGTTCAACAAGTGGTGGGACCGGAATGGAGACCGATTTCACGATGTCAGCGTTGAGGTTCTGAACTGTCCCGGCGCCTGCGCGTCGGGCGAACTCGTTCTGAATTGGGGCTGAACGCAACAGGTGATATAAGAAGTCAGGAATAAATGACGCATTGAAGTCGCTGATTGCGAGCCAACCGTCATGGATACAGCCATCAATCTTCGAGATATAGGGACGTCCAAAACTCATTGAGTTTGACAACACGAAGTCACCGGGATGGACACGGCGCGACTTCAAAGCACCTTCAGCCGTAACGCGCTCTGCCGTATTGGTGATGTACTTCCCACCTGCAACGACATCACCGATCTTGATCCAAGGCACACCATCTTCCGCATTGGTAAGGAAAGCCTGGATGGGGCGAGGCGACGCGCCCCGCAGGATCGTAGCAACTTTGCCAAGGGGCACACGCGGCACCACGGCATCAAAAGTCAGTAGCGAATCACTGTAGTAGTCATACTGACGCTGTCGAGCCTCTGGCTCGGCCTCTAGCTCGGCCTCTAGCTTGGCCTCTAGCTCCCTAAACGGATCAAGTACGTTCACAATTTCTCGCTGCACCTCGATAGGTGGCATCGGGATCTTGATCTTCGCGAGTTTGTCGCCGGATATCCGTCGCACTTTCGTACCTGTGATGCTCCGCCTTTTCTGGTCTCGAAACTGATCAGACTGGAAGAAGTATGAGACGTATTTCGGTTCGAGAGAGTGGCGAAAAATATAGGCATCGCCGCTGACGGCAGCCTCACGGTTTCCCAGCCACGCAAATGCTTTACCCACTGCTTCGTCGTCCTCACTAGTTGTCGCAATGACGAGATCACCTGGCTCAGCTCTTCTGAGTCGCTGAGCGAATGCGGGAGCTACGTAAGAAATTGTCTCCGTCGCCCAGGTATCGTAAAAGGTGTGAATCTGTCCATAGTGGATTGCAGGGAAGCCGACGTCGACAAGGTCACTCTTCTGCAATCCGTTCCCTCGAACGAACGTGCCAACTTCCGCAAGTGCCTTGAACTCGACACCTGCCGGGCACAGTTCCTTCACCAGATCACTTATGCGACTCACAAGTCGCCCTCGAGTTCCGCGACGAGTGCGTCAATTTGAGTTCGCAGCTCGGATTGTCGAGCAACAATTTGGGCGATCTTGGTGTTTAATGAGGCAATGTCAATGACCTCGCGGGTGTCCTCTGGCTCGAGGTAGGCCGAGACGCCAATGTTGTAACCATTTTCAGCGATCTCCGTGTTCGGCACAAGTCGAGCGAAGAAGTCGATATCCTCGCGTTCGGAAAATGCATCAAGCACTCGTTCTTGGTTCGCCGTGGAGAGCTTGTTTTTGTTCCCCATGTGGACGAACTCAGCGGACGCGTCGATGAAGAGAATGCTGTTATCGGCCTTGGACTTCTTCAGGACGATGATGCATGTGCCAATCGTGGTGCCAAAGAAGAGGTCCGGTGGGAGTTGGATAACGGCATCTACGTAATTGTTGTCGATCAGGTACTTGCGGATCTTGGCTTCAGCGCCTCCGCGGTAGAGAACTCCGGGAAACTCGACGATCGCCGCCGTACCATTCACTGCGAGCCGGGACAGGATATGCATCGTGAAAGCGAGGTCAGCTTTCGACTTCGGTGCGAGAACGCCGGCTGGCGCAAAGCGCGGATCATTGATCAGCAGGGGGTTGCTGTCGCCTTCCCAATTGATGGAGTACGGCGGATTGGAGACGATGGCCTCGAATGGCTCATCGTCCCAGTGCGCAGGATCTATCAGAGTGTCGCCGTGGGCTATGTCAAAGCTCTCGTAGTTGATGTCGTGAAGAAACATGTTTATGCGGGCGAGGTTGTATGTGGTCAAGTTGATCTCCTGCCCAAAAAATCCTCGTCGAACGTTCTCTTTGCCGAGTACCTTCGCGAACTTCAGAAGCAGCGAACCGGACCCACAAGCGGGGTCGTAAACCTTGTTCACTTCAGTCTTTCCCAAGACGGTGATCCGAGCCAAGAGTTCGGAGACCTCCTGAGGCGTGTAGAACTCACCACCTGACTTACCGGCGCTCGAGGCGTACATCTGCATGAGGTACTCGTAGGCATCACCAAAGAGATCGATCGTGTGGTCGTCGAAGTTGCCGAGTGGCAAATCGCCAATTGCGTCAAGAAGCTTGACAAGCCTCTCGTTTCGCTTCGCCACGGTTGCACCAAGCTTGCCGGAGTTCACGTCGAGATCGTCGAAGAGGCCCTTCAGGTCATCTTCACTGTCGGCACCAACCGCAGAGCCCTCGATGTTCTTGAAGACCCTCTCTAACGTTTCGTTGAGGTTCTCATCCTTGGGTGCACACTTGCGCACGTTCGTAAACAGCTCACTTGGAAGGATATAAAAGCCCTTCTCTGCAACCGTCTCGCGACGACCGAACTCTGCGTCTGCGTCACTGAGCTGTGCATAATTGAAGGCGGACTTCCCGGCGCTTCGTTCACCCAAGTTGATATAGGCGGTGAGGTTTTCTGAGATGAAGCGATAGAAGAGCATTCCGAGCACGTAGCTTTTGAAGTCCCAACCGTCAACGCTGCCTCGAAGGTCATTGGCAATTCTCCAAATCGTCTTATGCAGCTCGGCGCGCTGAGCTTCCTTCGTCGCGGGGCTCATGTAAAAGACTCCTCATGCTCGTCGAACTTGGCAATTTCGGAGAATTGGGGCACATTTTGATATCCACCGTCATGGTTGCACCGCAGAACGTCGACAGCCTCCCAAGGGCGCCGCTCCGACGTCCTCTGTTGCTGAATTGTTTCCGCTTGAGCCATGTCAACCTGCTCTCACCATTGTTAAGCCATTCGCCCGCTGTCACCGTATCAAGTTAGGACTTCTTCGTTTGAGGTGGTATGTCCTTCTGGATGACGAGTTTCACTTCATGCTTACCAATCTTCTCTACGGATTCTTGGATCCATGAGAATCGCATACAGATAGGAGGGAGCGCGCAAGTGCTGGAGGGCGATGGTTGACTTTAGGGGACCATCTCGTAAGCCATCTCAAACTGCGATCGACGGATCTTTTGGTTCGTTCTTGACAGATCAATCGATTCGCCGCTGCACAAATACGAGAACTCGCCACCTCTAATCTGAGTGAAGACTTGTCCTTCGCAGCCGAGGATTCTCGTCCAGACCACTTTAGAAGACGGCTTTGCCATACATAACTCAGTTCAATTATTCAGTCAACTTCATAAATTCGCCAGTCGGACGATCGTATCGTTGAGTTCAGCGAGGAGGTAATAGAAACGAGGACTACCTACGCCGAAGCGCCCGGGCTACAGGTCAAGTCCGAAGTCGTGGTTGGGCGGTTCCATGAGGTGGTCGCCGGAGAATGCGTATGTAGCCTTCGCCGGTGCAGTCTCGACCGCAGTGATTGCGCAGGCCCTCTTGGCGGCACTAAGAACACGACATCGCTGAGTCTCCTGCTCGTGGCTCACAGTTACATTGTCGACGATGGTGTTAGGTTCGTCAGTTCCCCATCGGTCACAGTAGGCAGCTCCGGAGGCAACCTCTCGGACCCACTGCTCGTAGAGTTCGCCCGTTGGGGGAGCGTCGCCGAAGTCCTGCACCCATGCCTCACCACGTTCAATTGCAATGCCGGCAAGTTCGCGGGCTCGTTGCTCGATGGCGTCGGCACGATCGCTAAGGGCTGGAATGATGTCGGGGTCGGCGAACCTGTTCGGCCGGGGGAAGATTCCAGCGATGAGTTCGGTTGCCGGTGAGATGGGGTAGCCCAGACCGGCTACGTACCGATCAACGCGGTAGTGCAGGACGCTGGCGACGTCCTCGGCACTGTCGAACGAGCGACCCGTCACCAGCATCGGCAGTTCGGTGTGAACGTCGAAACCCCGATTCTCGGCGTCTCGCAGTTGCGCGAGCAGCGCTGCGTACGCGGGGGAGGCCTTGGCCTGGGCGAGTTCGCTGTCGCTGAGGCCCGACTCGCTGAGAACCTCATCCCAGCGGGGGCCATCGGCCAGTGCGACAATGGTGTCATACTCGGCGATGAGAGCTGCAATGGACTGCGTCTGGGACAGACGGATCATGTCGGTAGCGGACACGTCGGATCCCTCGTGGCGCAGCACGCCGGCGAGCACTTCCAGGGCGCTCGGGATCTCGGTCAGCCCATCGTGGCCGGTTGACGGATCGGGGTCGTAGTGGGTGTCCACGTAGAGATGGTTGGAGTTTGAACCTCGCGTCAGGGCGACGTACAGCACCTCGCGGGTAGTGGTGGGATTCGCGAACGCGTGCGCGGTGTCGACGGTGCGTCCCTGAGCGCGATGCGCCGTCGAAGCGTAGGCAAGTTCGACGTGCTCGGCGACGTAACTGGCCGGTAAGACCACCGAGCCGTGTCCACTGACTCGGGTGACGGTCATGGAGCCGTCTGTGTGCGTGGCCGCGACGGTCCACACGTCGCCGTTCTTGACCCAGCTCGTGCCCGTCGTGAGTCGTCGGTTGTTCTCGCGGGTAACGACGAGGTCGTGGGCGCCGGCGGTCATCGCTCCAGCGACGTCGACCCCTTCTTCAATCACTTCGCCACTGATAATACGGTCCGCGCGGGCACGAGCGTTGAGTTCGTTCACGGTCGCGGTATCGCCGGCGAGCATCAACGAGTTCACGCCGAGGACGCTGTGGGCCTTCCACGCCGTGTAGAGCGCGTCGAGCATCTCGTCACGGGTGCCGTCCTTGATTCGCCCGTGCGTCGCGTAGGTGGCGAGTGCAGCGTCCGTGCCGAAGCGGACTCTGAGGCTGGCCTCCTTCTCCCACGCTGCCTTGAAG
>PKYK01000018.1 GCA_003133665.1 Acidimicrobiaceae bacterium
CTGACCGATGCCGACCGCCGAGGACCAAAGCCGGTGCGAGCTCGTCACTGTCGAGCGTCACCGTGGGCTCACTCGTCTTCGCCGAAGGTCTCGAGGACTCGAGTCACGCGCTGATCGCCTCGGCGGTCGGCATCGGTCAGCCGGCCACGGCTGGTTCGTTCAACAGCCTTCCCCCGGCGGGCAGTCCGAAACCGATGGGTTCGGGTGGAGCGTCTGGCGGACGCGATGGCGGGCGCTGGTAGATCGGCAATTGCCGGAAGGTTTCAGGACCCAGGTGGCACTCCCACCACCTGGGTCCTGAAGTAGTACCCATACCATCACCGATTCCTGTCAGTCGCCGACCGGCCCGTTCGCGCGAGCATCGGCGAGAATGCCGTGGCGCCGTCCACGTTGCCGCCGTATCTCCACAGCTCACGAGATTCGTCCGGTTCTTGGCTCAACGGGGCAATGGATGGAGGATTCGCCGGTGTGAACACGTGACGCGACCTGTTGACTAGGTGCTTCAACGAGAGATTTCACCGGGTTTCCGCGGATTTCGAGGGAATTCGTGACAATTCGATGACAGTCGCAGACTTTGGCGACTCTTTGTCCGGTCACAGAAGCCTCTAAAGGTCGAGGGTCAAGATTAGGGGGTCTCGAGATCCCTCGAGCGAGAAAAGTTAGGTTCAACCATGTATCGCACTACTAAGAAGGTCGTTCAACGCGGAAGCCTCTCTGTTGTGGTCGCTCTCGGCGCTCTGGCTACTGGCATCGGCGTGGCGGGCGCTTCAACGCACTCGCCCCATGCCACCGGCAAGTCCCATTCGACAGGCCTCTTCACTTCGAACAAGAGGGCTTCGGACAAGTCGCATCACGACGGTGGATTCGGTCAGGTCCAGGGAGTAAGAGGCCTCATAACGGCCGTTTCAGCCTCGTCCATCACCATTCAGGGTAAGGGCGGTACTCCGGCGACCTATACGATTGACGGAACGACGACGGTGACCATTGGCGGAGCCACATCGTCGGCCGCGAGTTTGACCGTCGGTGAGCGAGTACTGATCACGTCGACGACGGCGGGTATCGCCGCGAGCATCGTCGTTTCACACGTCGAACTCGGCAATGACGGCGTCGTGACGGCCGCATCGCTCACGTCCATCACCCTTACTGATGATGAGTCGAAGCTTCCCGTGACCTTCACCATTTCCGGTACGACGATCGTGACTCAAGGCGGGGCCACAGTGGCCGCTTCTGCTCTGGCCATTGGCCAGTTCGTCAAGGTCCTGCCCGTTGGCACCACTTCTGTCGCCCTCAGCATCGCAATCAGGGGCGAGAAGAAGGCGATGTGCGTCAGCGGCGTCGTAACGGCCGCATCGCTCACGTCCATCACCGTGCAGGGCAAGACCGGTACACTCCCGGTCACCTTCTTGATCGATGGTTCGACCAAGGTCTTCGAGGGCCGCACCGCGGCAGCGGCGTCCAATCTGGCCGTCGGCGAGCGCGTTCGCGTCAACGCCTCACCGGGCAGCCCGACAACCGCCGGAACCATCGAGATCGACCTGACCAGCGTTTACGGTCAAGTGGTCTCGGTCACCGGCAACAACATCGTGGTGAGCAACCGCGGCGGTCTCTACGAGACGGTCGTCGTGAGTGGGACAACGAAGTACACCCTGGCGGGCGCGAGCTCGACCCTGGCGGCCGTTACCCCCGGATCGTTCATCTTCGCCGAGGGTCTCGTGGACAGTACCCACACGATGCTTGACGCGATAGCGGTTGGCATCGGCCAAGGAGGCGGCATCGGACACCACAGTGGTTTCGGTGGCGGTTTCGGTGGCGGCTTAGGTCACAAGGCCAATAGCAGCAGCGGTCGTCACGGCGGTCACAATGGTGGGGGCCGTAGGTAATCCTTCGCTTTTCTAAGACTTAAGGACCCGGCTGGTACTCCACCAGCCGGGTCCTGAAGCAATCCTCATGAATTCTTCCAATTACTGCCCTTGCAATTCGCCCGGTTCTTGCTAAGTTGCCCGCAGGGGAGAACGAGCACAAGGCAAGTTCTTCGGGGGAAAGCAGGACAGGATGTCAACTAAGTTCGATCGTCGATCGTTCCTTACTCACTCCGCAGCCACCATTGGTGGAGTCGCAATGGCCGGGACCGTGGTCGACGGCATGCTCGCCGGCTTGGCCGGAGCAGCCTCCGGTATCAACACCGCCAAGCCCAAGAGGGGCGGCACCCTGAAGGTCGGCCTGTTGTCGGACGTGCCCAACTACCACATCTTCAACGGAGCCCAGGGCAAGATGGACGCCTCCGGATTCTGCGTGGCCAACGCGCTCTACGACCCGCTGTTCGTGTCGGCAGCGAATGGCAAGACCTGGCTGCCGATGCTCGCGCTCTCGGCGACACCGAACGCCAACTACACCGTGTGGACCGTCGCACTTCGCCAAGGAGTGAATTTCACCAACGGGGATCCGTTCAATGCCGACATCGTGGTCGCCAACTTCCAGGCCGCTCAGGCCGACCCCACCGTTGGACTGGCCGTTCGACCCATCATCTCCTCGGTGACCAAGGTCAGCAGCTACGTGGTGGCCTTCAACCTCGTCATTCCGTTCTCGACGTTCCCCTACAGCGCGCTGTCCGAACAGCAGACGTGCTACATGGCGCACCCGAGCTCGTTCTCGCCGACGTTCGCGGGCACGCCCGTGGGCACCGGTCCCTTCAAGATCGTCTCGTGGCAGGTCGGCACGCAGTCGGTCTTCAAGAAGAACCCGGGCTACTGGCGCGCTGACGCCCACAACCGTCAGTTGCCGTATCTGAATGGCGTCACCTTCAAGACAATTCCCGACGACAACAGTCGCAACCAGGCACTGCAGTCAGGGTCGATTGACATGCTATTGACCCAGGACGGCGGGAGCATCGCGAAACTGAAGAACATCAAGGGCATCACGCACCGCACCGACGAGCACGACCCCCGTGACCCCTCGCTCAACTGTCTGATCCTGAACACCACGGGCACCATGAACCAGTACTTCGCGTGGGCCGGCGAGTTCGCCGCCGCGGGCGTGCCGGGAGCGTTGCCCTACATCCTGAAGGGGCAAGCTGTACCAACTCCGGTGCAGATGGCTGACTGGATGGGCACCCTGGGCGCCGTCGACCCGTCGACCCTCGCCTGGAACACCAAGTTGAAGCCGGTGCTGAACGACGTCACGATTCGTCAGGCCTGCGCGATGGCGATCAACCGCGCGACCTACCACAAGGTCATCGCCGGTGGCACGGGCGCGGTGGCCGACGGTGTCTTCCGTCACACGTCGCCGTACTACAAGAACCCCGGCTACCCGGCCTACAACCCATCCAAGGCGAAGGCATTGGTCAATGCCTACAAGGCCAAGAACAACGTCTCGACGGTCGGCTTCGTCATCGACATCGTGTCGGGGAGTTCGTCGGAGCAGAAGGCCTACGCCTTCTTCGCCCAGCAGTTGGGGGCCGTCGGTATCACGGTGACGCCGCGCCCGCTGGTCCAGAGCGCCTTGATCGAGAACGTGATCATCGGACAGTACGACGCGGCCACGTGGAACCAGTTCGGTGGGGCGGACCCGTCAATCAACTACGTCTGGTTCAACTCTCAGCCGGCGACGACCTCGCCGGCAGCGGGAGGCCTCGGCTTGACGGCCCTGCCGGCGGGCACGTTCATCGCCGGTGCGGTGAACTTCGCCCACCAGGGCGACCCGGCCGTCGAGCAGGCAATGTTGACGGCACTGGCTTCCAAGCCGGGCACGGGGGCGCAGAAAGCGGCGTGGGCCACGGTGAACAGCCAGTTCGCCAAGGACCTGCCGTACCTGTGCCTGACGACGTTGGTGACCGCATGGGCGGCTCGTTCCAACGTGCAGAACTGGGCCTACGCCACGGCCGGCGACGGCACCACCCGGTGCCTGAACCCGGACGGCGGCTCGACCCGTTGGGACCAGATCTGGAAGAAGTAACTGACTCTGTCAACCTGCAAGAGAGCGGCGCCTTCGGCGCCGCTCTCTTGCGTTGGCGGGGCTCTCAGGCGTATCGGGTGATGTTGCCTTCAACGTCGCGCCACCACCAAAGGGTCGAAGTGGCGAGCAGCACCGACACGACGGCGACGAGGCTGAACGGCAGCGCTGGATTCAGCGTGAACAGGAAGCCCGACACCCCCGCACCTACGGCCAGCGAGGCCGTATTGGCGGTGGCGTAGAGGCCCTGGCGCCGACTGAGTTCACGAACGGCGGCGCCCTGGGTGAGCAGCGAGGCGATCGACGGCACCGACAGCGCCGCACCGATTGACTCGAGAGAACCCAGGAAGAGCAAGAGGACGTTGTTGTGAATATGGGGATAGAGCCAGAGAAAGAACGCCCCGTTGACGAGTCCGGCGAGGGAGATGAACCGCCGATTGGCGTGATCCGCCAACCAGCCGCCGAGGCCGCTCAAGAAGACCCACGGCAGGCAGAACACGGTCCAGCTCAGGCGGATCTGCAGGGTGCTGGCGTGGTGCTGGTGCAGCAGAAGGCTCCAGCACGCCTCGTACACGCCAATCGCGAGCCCGCCCGAAGCACCCGCCGCCAGCGCTCCCACCACCTGGCTGTTCCACTGGAGTCTCGGCAACGGTGTCGGATCGTAGATCCTGTCGCCCAGATTGGTGCGCAGGGTCACGACCGCGGCGAGGAGACTGACGACGCCCGTGATGAAAAAAGCGATCCCCAAGTCCTGCACCGACGCGAGCACTCCGGCGATGGGGCCGATGGCGATGCCGAGCAGCTGAGCGGCCAAGATGCGAGAAATGGCTCGACCCCGCTCGGCCTCGGCGAAGAGGGCGGCCACCGCCGAGAGCGACGCCACCTCGATGGCGCCCGCCGAGCCACCCTGGACGGCGCGGGTCAGCGCGAACCAGGGTGCCGACACGGGAAGCAGGTAGGTCATGCTGGCGAATCCGTAGACGACGAGACTGGCGATCAAGATCGGACGACGGCCGAATCGGTCGGCCAGGTGTCCCAAGGCGAACTGGGTCGCCACTCCGGCGACGAAGAACGACGCCATGATGAAGCCGATGATGGTCGGGGTGCCGCCGCGGTGCTCGAGAAAGAGCGGCAGGAGCGGCAGCCCGAGGGTGGCCCCCATCCACTGGATCGCCACGATGATCGTGAGGCGCCGCAGCGTCTGGTTAGGGGTCGAACT
>PKYK01000061.1 GCA_003133665.1 Acidimicrobiaceae bacterium
GTCCAGAGTGTGCTCCAGGATCTTGCGGGCCGCGAAGAGCGCTCGCTCGAGGTCGAAGGCGGACGTAGGCTCGCTGCGCACGATGAGCTGCTGTGCGAAAAGGGGCTCACTGGCGCTCGAGGTGGGACCGAGCAATGTCGAGTCCACTGGCACGTCGCGCCAGCCGATCGCCGCGAGTCCGACCCGCGCGAGCACCTCGTCGATGGTCGTACGAACCGTGCGCCGGTCGGCGTCTTTCTGAATCATCCAGAAGGCGACGCCGTAGTCGCCCTTCGGCGGGACGGAGTCGCCGAACACCGAGCGGATGAAGGAGTCGGGCATCTGGATCAGCAGTCCGGCTCCGTCGCCGGAGTCGACGTCCGCGCCGGTGGCGCCTCGGTGTTCGAGGTTCTCCAGGATCGTGAGCGCGTCGACGACTGTCGCGTGGGTCGCCTGGGCAGTCAGGTCCGCGACCATCCCAACGCCACAGGCGTCGTGTTCGAAAGTGGGGTCGTAGAGGTTCTTTGTCATGGCGCTGTCCAGTGGGGCAACGCTGACCCGCACTCACTATAACGAAAATCGGGTCGGCGCACCCGCCCTACGCTGGTGGGGTGAACGCAACGAAACGAACGGTCCTCATCGTGGGCGGAGGAATCATCGGTCTGACCAGTGCCTTTCGTCTGGCGCGCGCGGGCCACGGCGTCACGCTGGTGGACCCCGCCGTTGCCCAGGGCGCGACCCGGGCGGCCGCCGGCATGCTGGCACCGTCGGCCGAGATCGCTCCCGGCGAAGAGAGCAACTACCGGTTGCAGCGCGGGGCGCTCGAGGCGTGGAAGCGGCTCGGTGACGAACTGGCGGTCGTGACCGGTGGTCATCTCGACATCCACGAGACCGGAACCCTCGTGGTTGGCTGGGACGCGAGCGACCGTCGGTTGATAGAGCAGTTCGCCGGGGTCGCCGAGAGCTTCGACGCTCCATTCGAACGGGTCACCCGATCGACGTCACCCGAACTCTTCGAAGGGGTCTCGGACCGCATCCACGACGGACTGGTCATGGCCGACGACGCGTGGCTCGATCCCGACCAGGCTGTCTCGATGTTGCGCCGGGCCCTCGACGAACTCGGGGTCACCATCGTCAGCGAGAGCGTCCTGCGGATCGACGCGGACGCCAGTGGTGTCGTGGGTGAGACGGCGAATGCCCGGTTGGGCGCGTCGTCGGGCATCCTCGCCACCGGGTCGGCCGCTCTCCCGCTCGGAGCCCTTCCCACCGGCGAGCACACCGTGCGGCCCGTGAGGGGCGTCACGGCTCGCGTCCAGGGCATAGACCGCAGTTCACTGCCGGTGGTGCGCGCCTTCGTTCGCGGACGGGCGTTCTACATGGTCAGCCGTCCGGGCGGCTACTGCGTGCTGGGCGCCACCTCCGACGAGCGGTCCGAACTCGCTGTCGAAGTAGGCGAACTGCAGCGATTGCTGCGTGACGCACTCGACATCGTGCCCAGCCTCGAGACCGCGAGCGTGCTCGAAACCCGATGCGGACTGCGTCCGGCGAGCGACGACCTGCGGCCATTCTTCGAGCAACTTCAACCAACCGGATGGGCGTGGTCCTCAGGTCACTACCGCCACGGCGTCACCCTGGCACCGTTGGCGGCCCTGGATGCGCTGACCTTCGTCGAGCGAAGCGCATGATCAAGGTCAACGGAACGTACCGAGAGTCCTCGGATGACTCCGTGGCGACACTGCTGGCGCGGATGGGCATTGACACTCGTGGCATCGCGGTCGCGCTCAACGGCGAGGTGGTTCGCCGCTCGGAGTGGGACGTCACGAAGATCCTCGACGGCGCGACGGTGGAGATCGTGACCGCCGCGGCGGGCGGTTGAGAGAAAGGAAATGAGATGTCGGTAAGTGAGCTGATCGAGGCCTTGGATCAGCGAATAATCGAGGCCCTGCGTGCCAAGGCGACGGGCGAGACCATTGCCTACCTGTGCGAGGCACGCGCCTGGTTGACGAATCCCGAACAGCCGCACGGGGGCCATCGTCAGAGTTCGTGAGCGGCCACCGACTAAGATTTGCAACTCACGGGCTGTGGCTTAGTTTGGTCTAGAGCGCTCGGCTGGGGGCCGAGAGATCGGGAGTTCAAATCTCCCCAGCCCGACCATTGCATGGAATTCGCCCGAAGGGGCGCCCAGTTCATAGGACTTCGAAGACCTCGGCGCGAGGTCGTACGACAACCGCCTCGCCGACTTGAGCGTCGAGACGTCGAGACTGCTCGTGTGTGAGTTGCACCCACGATGTCGACCCACTGTGGTCCTTCACGACGACTCGAACCTCGAATCCGAGGCGGATGACGTCTATGACGTGCGCCGCGACTCCCGTCTCTCCGGGCGAACCCAATTCAATCTCGTGAGGTCGCCAGGTGACACCGTCCAGGGTAGTGGTCGGCCCGAGGAATCCCCGGACGAACGCAGTGGCTGGATGGTCATACACGTGGTCCGGCGCACCGACCTGCTCTATTCGCCCCTCGTTCAATATGACCAAACGATCGGCGACCTCCATGGCCTCACCTTGGTCGTGCGTGACCAGGATTGTCGTGATGCCGAGTTCGCGCTGGAGGTTTCGTACCCAGGTGCGCAATTCACTTCGGACCTGGGCATCGAGCGCCGCGAACGGCTCGTCGAGCAGGAGCACTTCGGGCCTGATCGCCAAGGCGCGAGCGAGCGCCATGCGTTGGCGCTGACCTCCGGAGAGTTGGCGGGGGTAGCGGTCGGCGAACGGCTCGAGACGCACCAGCCTCAGCAGTTCGTCAACCTCGCGACGCCGTTGGGCTCGCGGGACCCGCTGCACCTTGAGTCCGTAGGCGACGTTGTCGAAGACACTGAGGTGGCGAAAAGGCGCGTAGTCCTGGAAGCAGAATCCGATGCGGCGATCACGCGGCGGCACGTCGGTGACGTCGCGCCCGCTCAACTCGACGTGGCCCCCGTCGAGGGAGGTCAGACCGGCCACGATGCGCAGCAGCGTCGATTTGCCCGATCCCGACGGCCCCAATAGGGCGGTGAGCGAGCCCTGGGGAACTTCATCGCTGACCTCGTTCAACACGAGGTCACTGCCGAAGTACTTCGTGACTCCGTTAAGCGAGATACTCACTTCGTCTCCTCTCTCGTTGGCGGGCAATGCTCAAGACGAGCAAGACCGCGACCGACATCAACGCCAGCACCACCGCGCCGACGAATCCCTGATAGCTGTTGTAGTTCTCGAAATTGGCCCCGATGTTGAGCGTCAGGGTCTGGGTGACGACGGCGATGTTGCCCGAGACCACGAGGACTGCCCCGTACTCGCCGATGACCCGAGCGAGGGTCAGCGTGACACCGTAGATGACGGCCCAGGCAATCGAGCGAAGCGTGATGGTGCAGAAGATGCGCACCGGACTCGCCCCGAGCGTCGAGGCCGTCTGCTCTTGGTGATCGCCGATCACCCGCAACAGGGGGATCACCTGGCGCGACACCAACGGGAGCGAGACAAAGGCCGACGCCATCACGATCCCCGGGGTTGAGAAGATGACCCGCCAGCCCAGCGCCGACAACGCCGAGCCGAACCATCCGTTTTGGGCGTAAGTGAGCTCGAGGATCAGGCCGACGATGATCGGGGAGACGGCGAGCGGCACGTCGATCAGTCGGTCGAGGATCCTTGTGAACCGAGAGGGGTGGCGGACGATCCAGAGCGAGACGCCCACGCCGAACAGGACATTGAGCGGAACGGCGACCACCGCCACCTTGGCGGTCAGAATGAGAGCGCTGTCCATCGTGTGGTCGTGCAGCGCGGTCCAGAAAGCTCCCCACCCACGGCGGAAGGCCTGTTGGAAGAGGAACGCGAGCGGCACGCCGACCAGGACACCCACGTAGCAGAGCACGCCGATGCGCAAGAGCAGCGGTGGGCGCTTCATCCGTGCCGCTTCGCCAATTGCACCGAGGTGATGTTGAAGGCCGCGAGCAGTACGAGCGCCAGCATTAAGAGGAACACCGCGACCGACGCGGCGGCGTTCGTCTGGCCAGACGTGGCCAAGGAGTAGATGTACGAACTCGCCACTTCGGAGTGATACGGCAGATTGTTGGAGATGAAGACGACCGATCCATACTCGCCTATCGCCCGGGCGAAGGCCAGGCCGGTGCCGGTCAGGATTGACGGCAGCAGTGTGGGAAGGGTGATCGTTCGAAATACCTGGTACGACGACGCCCCGAGTGTCGCGGCGGCGTTCTCGGCGTTGAACGACATCGACTCGAGCACCGGCTGCACGGAGCGAACCGTGAACGGCAATGTCACAAAGACAATGGCGACCGTGATGCCGATCCACGAGCCGGTGATGTTGACGTGCACCGGTGACAGCGGTCCGTACAGCGTGTAGAACGTGACGCCCGCGACCACGGTGGGCAGCGCGAAGGGAAGGTCAATGATCGCGTTCAGCAGCCCCTGGCCCCAGAATCGATCGCGCACCAGAATCCACGCCGTCGCGGTTCCCGCCACCGCGTTCAAGAGGGCCGCGCCCAACGAACAGAGCAGGGTCAGTCGAAGCGCATCGATCGCTTCGGTCTGGGTGATGGCCGTCCAGAAGGAAACGAGTCCCTTGTTGAAGGCGTTGGTGAGAAGTGCGGCGAGCGGTATGAGCACAATGAGGCTGATGTAGCCGACACCAATCCCCTTGCCCATCGCTCCTCGCACACTCGACGACGCCGCCACACGACGACATGGCCGCCACTTGCGCGGCGGCAATTTCGTCGTGTGAAGGTCGGGCGGGTTACGTGTTCTTTCCAGCAAACTGCTCCAAATAGGTCGCGATGCCTGACGACGGGTGCTGCGAATCGTTGCTCGGAAAGACGACCGAAGTGCCAAAGAACGTCGGGTCCACGACCGACCAGCCGTTCTTGTTGATCTTCGAGATCGTCCATTGGTAACTCGGTTTCTTGAACGACGGGAAGGCATTCTTGGTGCGCGCCCACACGCTCTTCAGGACCGACCGGTAGCCGAAGGTCGAGTAGGTGTTCTGCCCCTTGGCCGAATAGAGGAACTGATAGAAAGCGGTGGCGGCCGGATTGGTCACGCCCGACGTGGTGAGGGCGATCGGGTTCTCAATCAGCAGTGTCTGGGGAGGCGTCACGATTTCTACCGCTTCGCCCGCCGTGTTGGCGGCCAGCGCGTCGTCCTCGTAGGCCAAGAGCACGTTGCCGGTGCCGGCGAGGAACGTCGACAACGCCGCGGATCCACTCGTCGGCTGGGCCACGGTGTGTGAGATCAACGACTTCAGGTAGTTCTGCGCCTGCGCTGGCTTGCGTCCCAGGGAGAGCTGGGACGTGTAACCGGCCAGCAGGTTCCACTTGGCACTGCCCGAGGTCAGGGGGTTAGGGGTGACCAACTGGACACCCGGCTTGATCAGATCGCCCCAGGTGGCGATCTTCAGCGGATTGTTCGGACGCACCACGAAGACCACGACCGAGTCGGTCACTATTCCCGGGGTCGGGTACACCGTCTGCTGCTTCTTGCCCTTGAGGGCGGGATTCACGTGGCCGTTGGTCAACTCCTGGCTCGCCCAGTTGGACGGGACCTTGGAGGCCTTGACGAGGGTCGCGATATTGGGCTCGTACGAGAGGTTCACGATGTCGGCGGCCTGGCCGTTCACGACGTTGTTGGTCTCAGTGTCCGACGCACCAAAAGAGTTGGTGAAGGTGACGCCCTGGCCGGCGGCCGACGCCTGGAACGAGGCCTCAAGAGCCTTGGTCACCGGGCCGACCACCGAGTAGCCAACGACGTTGACGTTCGTGGTGCTCGCGGCACCTGCGGGAACCATCGTGACGGCGCTCAACGTCAGCGCCGAGCCCATTGCGGCCCCCAGCAGAGTCCGCAACCTCGAAGAATGTAACCGCATGAACCACTCCTTTTCGATTTCCTACTAATTTACTAGAAATTGTAGTGTATCCAAATCGTGGCCACCACGAGGGCATTTCCATGGGCAGATTGTGAAAGGTTTTCAACCTCGATTCTCAAGGGAGGCTGGCCCGATCAGTGGTTCCGTCGCGGCCGGGAAAGTTCACCCCGTCGACTAACTTGAACAACCCGAACACTCTCGACGGAGGTCACCCGTGATAATCGACGTACACGCGCACTTTTACCCACGGGCGTACATGGAGGCGATCGGTCGCACTGACGTGCCTTCGCCGATCGCGGCACCCCTCGGCCCGCAGAGCATCGGCGAACGTCTCGAGCTGATGAACTCGCTCGGAATCGACCGGCAGGTGCTCTCGGTGTCCCAGGCGCAGCCCTATCTCGACGGTGCGTCAGACGCGGCGAAGGCAGCGACGCTCGTGAACGACCTGTACGACGAGCTCTGTCACGCCCACCCCGGCCGGTTCGCGATATTCGCCGCGCTCCCGCTCCCCCACGTCGACGAGGCGCTCGCGGAGATCGAACGAGTCGGCGAGAACCCCCACGTCGTGGGCTTCACCATTGGCTGCTCGGTGAACGGTCTGCAGCTCGACGACGAGCTCTTCGAGCCCATCTACGGCGAACTCAACCAGCGGGGAACGACCCTCTTCCTGCACCCGGTGGGACAGACCGACGTTGCGTTTCTCAAGGACCACAATCTCGCGTGGTCGGTGGGCGCGACCTTCGAGGACACGGCGGCCGCCCTTCGACTGGTCTACGCCGACGTGCCCGCCCGGTTCCCCCACATGAACGTCATCGTGCCCCACCTCGGGGGCACGCTGCCATTCCTCATTGACCGCCTGGCGCGAAAGGGCAGCGACGCCACGATCGCCGGTCTCCGATCGTTCTACTACGACACCGTCTCGGGATCGGTCGACGCACTCAACTGCACCTGTCACGCCTTTGGCAAGGACCGCCTGCTCTTCGGCACCGACTACCCGTTTTGCGACGCACGAGAGTTCGCGGGTCACCTGAACTACCTGCGCGACAGCGAACTGGGCGACGACAACATCAATCTGGTGCAGGGTCTTCGCGCCGGAGCCCTGCTCGGTCTCTCGTGACGACCGGCCGGTCGAGCGGCGCTCCGCGGCCCGCTCGGTCGACGTCGCTCAGTGCTGCTCGCCCTCACGCAGCAGTCCCAGGGAGAACGCCGCCTCCCAGAGCAACTCGCGGGCGCGAGGGTGCGCCACCTGCTCGATGAGGAGGCGCGCCTGGGCGTGCTGGCTTCGACCGAACATGACCGCGAGTCCCTGTTCGGTCACCACCACCGAGTGCTGGAACGAACAGACCGGAACGTGGAGGAGCGGGACGATGTTCGACGAGTCGCTCTTGTCGTGCCAGGAGCGAAGCGCGATGATCGCCTGACCCCCCGGCGAGTGCAGCGCGCCACTGACGAAGTCCGGTTGGCCACCGAACCCGGAGTAGATCAGGCCGCGTACGTAGCTGGCGTTGGCCTGGGCGAAGAGATCTATCTCGAGTGCGGAGTTGATCGACAGCATGGCCGGCTGCGCGGCGATCTGAGCGGGGTCGTTCACGGTCTCGGTGCGACGCATCACGAGGCGTGGATTGTCGTTGGCCCAGGCGTAGAGTTCGGGGCTGCCGAAGAGAAACGTGGCGGTGACCATCCGCGAGGGGTTCAGGGCTCCGGCCCGCTCGAGGTCCAAGATGCCGTCACTCAACATCTCGGACCACACTCCCAGATTGCGCAGCGCGAGCATCTGGGCCAGAGCGGCGTCGGGCACCTGACCGATGCCCATCTGCAGCGTGCAGCCCTCGCTGGCTCGAGAGGCGACCAGTTCGCCAATGGCCGACGCCGCGTCATCGGGCGCGCGCACGACGGGCGACGACAGGGGCTGGTCGACCTCGATGGCCGCGTCGATGAGCTCCACGTCGATCTCGGCGTCGCCACGGGTATAGGGCATTTGGGCGTTCACCTGGGCCACGACGAGCCCGCCGCGACGACGAACCTGCTCGATGGCGGCCGGCAGGAGGTTCACCTCGATGCCGAGCGAGACTCTCCCGTCGCGCGGGACCGACGTGTGCACCAGAACGGCGTCGGGCGGGCGGATCGAGTTGAAGAGTCTGGGTACGAGCGACAGGCGCATCGGCAGGTAGTCGAGTCGCGGATCGTCGCGCGCGCCGGGTCCGACGAATGGCGTCTCGGTCACGAATCCCTCGCGGCTGGGCCAGCCGGGCTGGGCGTTCAAGACGAAGACCCGACATTGTTCGAGCGTGGCGTCGAGCAGGCGCACCAGCTCCCAGGGCGTGGCGAAGTTCCCCGACACGACCACGCGCGGTTCCGGCCCTGGCAGCGAACGAAGGCGCTGCGCCACGGCGGCCTCGGTGACGATCTCCATGGTGCGGGTCCTCTTTCTTGGGGTCAGGCGCCGCAGATCACGGCCGGGCCGGGCGTCGCCAGGGCGTTCACTGCAGTCAGATTCCGGTGCGTACAGGCTCGGAGCCAGGCCAGTGACGACGACGAGAGCCGGTCACAGATCCAGTCCCAGTGCAGGGCCACGACGTCACCCTCCACGAGATCCTCGACGAAACCTACACCGTCGAGCCTCTGGCGGACCTGCTCGTCGCGCTCGTCACCGAGAACGAGACGGGATCCGACGAAGCCCAGAGCCCGGCTACGCACCGTCACGAGGTCACCGCCGACCGACGTGACCCGGCCCCAGCGGATGCGGCAGCGGTCGAGGATCTCGAGGGGGGCGCCCTCCTTGCCCTCCCGGAGCAGGCCCAGCCAGGGGTAGACGGCGAACACGTGGAAGCTGTGCTGGGGTACGCCTCCGGTCACCGCCGCCTCCGACAACGATTCGAACCGCCGGCCGGCTCGCTTGGCGAAGCGGTCGTCCAACGACAGCGCGAGTGCCGCCGCCGGCACGCGCAACGACAGTTCATTGCCGACCCAGTAGGCCTCGACGACTCGTCGGTCGAGCGGGTCGGCGCCGCTGTAGCCGGCGATGAGTTCCAGATAGGGCCAGGCCCCATCAAACTGGCGGGCCAGATGCGAGAGGTGATCGAGCTGGCCCCCGGCGGCGCTGATTTCGAGCAGTGCGGCGGGGTCGTTCGGTCCGCAGTAGCCCAGTGCGTTCGGCGGATAGGCGTAGCGCGCGAAGAGAGCCGGACCCGACGTCGCTTCGTCGAGGACGTCACCCCGGCGGCGCAGCGTCACGGGCCGAGGACCGATCGGCGCTCGGCGGCCGGGCGGTTCGTTCCCGCCCAGACCACGACACCCGCCCCGGCGCCGATGAGTACCAGTCCGAGCGACGTCGGGGCCGGCGTCGCGCTTCCGTCCAACAGTTGGAGCAGCCACGTGACGAGCGCACTCGCCACCAACACCGACGTCACGTCGAGCGCGCGCGCTCGAGCGAGCGCCGTCATCCAGGTCGCGACGTACGCCGCGAGCAGCAGACCGCTCCAGACGGCCCACATGACCTGATGGGTGTTGAGTGATACGAGACTGCCGAGCGAGCCGGTCACGGCCAGGTACGCAACGAGGGCTACGCCGCCCACTCCCATCCGCACGAGCGACAGTACGGCCGGCGACACGTCGCGCAGCATCCGCTTGGCAATCACCACTTCTCCGGCCCACAGCACGGTTGCGGCGAGGACGTCGAGCTCCCCGCGATTAGCGGCCAGTTGGCCGACGCCGCCGCTCACGGTGATCTCACCGGTCACCAGCAGTACGACCGCCAGAACGTTCCACCAACGGATTCGCTCGTGCAGCAGCGGTATCGCGAGCACGGCAACCCACACGACCAGGGTGTCGCGCCAGAACGCGGCCGACGCGGGCGGGCTCTGCGACAGTCCCTGGAAGAACAGGACGAACGCCAGGCCCCCACCGATGACGCCCACGTAGGTCACGCTGAGCCAGCGGGCAATCGTCCACGTGGACGAACCCCGCTCTCGCGCACCGGCGCGCGCGGACGGGCCGTCGTCATCTCTGGGCGCTACCGAGACGAAGTTCGCCGGTGCTGTCGCGGCGAATCGGCGGCGGGCCCACCAGCCGACGGCCGCCGCGAACATCAGGACGAGTGTCGCCACCAGGTTCTTCGCGGTCGTGTAGACCGCTGGAGAGGTCACGGCGTGCACGCCGAAACTGTTGACGAAGACCGACACGCCGCTGATCATCGCGGTGATGCCGGCCACCAGCACTCCCGGGAATCTCGATGCCCTGGTGCGCCACGTGGACTCCGACGTGCGACTCACCGCTTCACCTCCAGTCAACGTCTGGGCGGGCAGCCACGGCACCGCGTCGAATCTCCGCAGCGACCTCTTCGGCCTCACTCCGGTCCACACGTTCCAGCGCGTAGCCGCTGTGGACCACGAGCCAATCTCCCGGCCCGGGGGACGGTCCATCAAGGGCGAGCAGCGACACGTGGTGCACCGTGCCGTCCACGTCCTCGACCGCAACGGTATTGGACCCCACGTTCTTGACAACTCGATGGAGTCGACTCATGCACATGGCTATACCTCCGTAATCAGCTCGACGACACGGCGCAAAGCCTCGGGCACCGCGCGCTCGACCCCCGGGCTCAGTCCCTCGCCGAACCCGAACGCCTCGCCCTCGACACCCACGACGATCAAGCGCTTCGGCGCCTGGCCGACCGCCCTGGCGAGGCGCACCACGCCCGCGAGGCCGATGCCGTGCGTGCTCGTGACCCGGGTCTCGAATTCGGCCCAGTCGCTCTGGAGCGGGTCGTGGTCACTTTCGATGTCCATCTCGATCACGCGCACCGTGCCCGTCGGTGCGCCCGAACGGACCGCGTCGACCACGATGACCAGGTCGACGCCGTTCCACTGGCCGAGGAGGTCGAGCGGGTCACCGAGCGGCCCGATGTCGGTGGCGGACGTCATCGACTGCGCGCGCGCGGCCACCAAGGGACCGACGCCGTCGTCGCGGCGGTCCGTGCTGCCGAATCCGGCCACCACGACCTTCGCGCCGGCGTTCGACCTGGTCATGTCCGCACGACCGAGAGGTCCAAGAAGTGTGCGGCGCACGATATGCATGGGTCGTGGTTGCGCACCGCCTGTTCGCAGCGCCACTGCAGGGCGTGATCGTCGAGCGACAGACCCCCCTGCGCCACGCGACGCAGGTCGTCTTCGATGGTGAGCTGATTCTGCGACGTCGGGGGCACGATGCGGGCGCGCCGGATGATCCCGTCGTCGTCGATTTCGTATTGGTGGAAGAGTAACCCTCGGGGCGCCTCAGTGACGCCGGTGCCCACTCCCGCACGGGCCCGGACCTCGAATGCGGGCGGCTCTGGCGGCTCGTACCCTTCGACCAGCCGGAGGGCCTCGTCACAGGCGAAGACGAGTTCCACCGCCCGCACCACGATGCTCTGGAAGGGGTTGCGGCACGGCGCCGTCAGCCCCGCACCGCTGGCCGCCTCGGCCGCCAGCGGGGGCAGCGCGGCGGCGTTGAGGGCGAAGCGCGCTAGCGGGCCCGTCAGATAGTGACCGACGCCGTTCAGGCGCGCGTGCAGCGCCGTCGAGCGCGCCACGTGTTCCTCCCGGACGAGGTCAGCGAACTCAGCCGGCGCGACGTCGAGCCCGTCCGAAGACCGGGGGCGGCCCCGGTCGATCGCGTACCGGTCGGGGTCGTGCAGGGCGACGAAGCGGTACTCCCCGGTCACGTCGGGAAAGTCGAATCCCGATACCCACGACACGGTCGCCAACGCCGCGTCGCGCGCGCGGCGAAGCGGCTCCGCGAGCGCGGCGACCGCCTCGCGGTCGGGCGCTCGGTAGAAGCCACCGACGCGGACGTTGACCGGATGCACCGCGCGACCGCCGACGGTCGCCATGATCAGGTTGCCGGTGCGCTTGAGGTCGAGACCTCGCTCGACGGTGCGCCGGTCGCGCTCGGCCAATTCGACGGCGTCGGCGCAGCCGAGGAAGTCCGGGGCGTGGAGCAGGTACACGTGCAGGGCGTGGCTCTGAATCCACTCCCCGCAGTAGAGGAGGCGCCGCAGTGCGCTGATCTGGTCGCTCACGTTCACGCCGCACACGTCCTCCATCGCCGCGCAGGCCGTCATCTGGTACGCCACCGGGCAGATGCCGCAGATGCGCGCCGTGATGTCGGGGGCTTCGCTGAAGTGGCGCCCCACCAGCAGCGCCTCGAAGTAGCGGGGAGGTTCGAAGATCTCGAGCGCGACGTCGGTCACCTGGTTGTCGTGGACCTGGATCCGCAGCGAACCTTCTCCCTCGACGCGCGAGATTCCCGTGGCGCCGATGGTGCGGTCGGGCGTTGATCCGTGTGACATCAGCGGCCGACTCCGTCGTCTCGTCGGACCTCGCGCCCGGAAGTCGCCGCCGCCAGTGCGGCGGACGTCTCGAACTGATCGCGAAAGGCCGGCGCCCAGGCGTTGAAGGTGTGAAACAGGCGGGCGACCTCGAACTCGTCGGTGCCCGTCTCTCTCAACTGCGTCGCGAGCGCCGAGGTGTTGGCGCCCTCACAAGGTCCAAAACATCCAAAGCAGCCACGCCCGGTGGCGGGACACAACGCTCCGCAGCCGGCCCGGGTCACCGGACCAAGGCACGCGGTGCCCTCCGACACCAGCAGACAGACCGTCCCGCGGCCCTTGCACTCCTGGCAGACGGAGTGTCCAGCGATGACCGGACGGCGTCCGGCCAGGAACGCGAGCAGCACCTCGAGCAACTGCCCACGGTCGATGGGGCAGCCGCGAAGTTCGTAGTCGACCGCAACGTGCTCGGCGATCGGCGTCGACGATTCGAGTGTTCGAAGATACTCGGGATGGGCGTACACGGCGCCGGCGTAGGCCCCCGCAGCCGCGAAGTTCTTCAACCCCTGAATGCCGCCGGCCGTCGCGCACGCCCCGATCGTGACGAGATAACGCGAGTTCGCGCGCACGTCCTTGATCCGTTCGGCGTCCTCGGGCGTGCAGATTGACCCCTCCACGAGTGACACGTCGTAGGGGCCGGGAATCGTCGAGCGCGACATCTCGGTGAAGTGAGCGAAGCGAACGGCACCGGCCAGAGTCAGGAGCTCATCCTCGCAGTCCAGCAGACTCAACTGGCATCCGTCGCAGGAGGCAAATTTCCAGACGGCCAGGGTGGGCCTCGAGTCCGTGAGCGGCGCGACGGTCATCGCTCGCGCTCCGTGAGCAACACACTGACCATTCCGGCGTAGGCAACGACCGGACCGTCTCGACAGAGCAGAAACGGTCCGAGTTGGCAGTGTCCGCACCATCCGAGCCCGCACTGCATGTTGCGCTCGAGTGAGACGAGAATCCGCCCGGCGGCCACGCCCTGGTCTACGAGAGCGCGCGCCGTGAAGCGGATCATGATCTCGGGTCCGCATATCAGGGCCTTCGCATTCGAGGGATCGAATTCGCTCGAGCTCAATAGCGAGGTGACGAGGCCAACGTGTCCACTCCACCCGGGCGAGCCGCGATCGACGGTCACCTCGACGCGCGCACCACTTCGTTTCCACAACTCGAGATCGCGGTGAAAGACGACCTGCGACGGCTCGCGCGCACCGACGAAGACGAACACGCGACCGCCCCCCTCGCCGTACCGGGCCACCAATTCGTCCACCGCCCCTCGCAGCGGGGCGAGGCCGATACCTCCGGCGACCACCACCGTGTCGCTCGCGTCGACAACGTCGCGCTCGCCACGTCCGGGGACCTGCCAGTCGCTGCCGAAGGGACCGCGCACGCCGATCAAGTCGCCGACGGAACTCTCGCAGAGGGCGTGCGTGACGGGCCCGACGTCGCGCACGGTGTGACGCAGTGGTCCGGCATCTCGCGGGGCGCTGCTCACCGAGATGGCCGACTCGCCCACTCCGAACGCAGAGAGCATGTTGAACTGACCGGGTCGAAAGGTCAACCGAGGACCGGTCACCGGCTCGAGGCTGATTGTCGTCACGTCGATCGTCTCGTGACGCACGGCGAAGACCCGGTGGACGACCGGGGTCATGGCGTGGCGGGGTCCTCGTGGCGCCATGGCGAGCGCCACGGAGGTCGCCGGTGCTGCGTCACCGGTCACGGCGGACTCCGTAGAGGTCGAGCAGCCGCATACGGGTGGCCTGCAATCGCGCGAGCAGTTCCACCGAGATCCGCGTCAGCAACGCGAAGCCGAACGCCGGCTCGGCCTGCGCCTTGGCCCTGAGGCAGGCGCCGTCGATCGCGATGGCCCCGACCGGTTCGATGGCACGGGCGTCGAAGGTCCAGCGATACGGAGGGACGAGCCAGCTCCATCCGACTATCGCACCCGCCCCCACGGTCTCGAGCACCACCGGACCACGTCCGGGCACGTGGACTTCAATGGCGACCCGACCGCGACGGACGAGATAGAACGTGTCGGCGGCGTCGCCCTCGACAATCAGTTTGGCCCCGGCTTCGAAGGCCACGTTGCGCGCGCAGCCCGCGACCAGGTCGGCGGCGTCGTCCGGCAGATCGGCGAAGAGCGGATGTGCTTCCAGCATCTGGGCGATCGATCTGGTCATGGTGCCCCCTTAACAGAAGGAACGTCTCTGCGCGACGCCCCGTCGGAGGTGGCGATCGCACGAACTTCCTCGGTGATGTCGATGCCGACCGGGCACCAGGTGACGCATCGACCGCAACCGACGCAGCCCGACGTGTCGAACTGATCCCACCATGTCGATAGCTTGTGCGTCATCCATTGGCGGTAGCGCGACGACACTGAGGCCCTCACCGGACCACCGTGCAGGTACGAGTGGTCGAGGTCAAAACACGACGACCAGGTCCGCCGGCGGTGGAAGTCACCAGCCAAGTCGGTGGTGTCTCTCACGTCGCTGCAGAAGCACGTCGGACACACCAGCGTGCAGTTCGCGCACGAGAGACAGCGTTCGGCCACCTCGTCCCAGTGCGGGTGCTCGACGTTCCGCGCGAGAAGGCTCGCCAGACCCTCGGTGTCGAGACGGCGCCCCATCTGTACCCCGGCCCGCTCCAGGACCGCGACGCGGGCACCGCGGTCGCGGTCGGTCGACTCCTCGTGGGTCACGCGCGAGAGGAAGTCGGCTCCGCGTTGGGTTCCGGGCCGTGCGACGAATCGGTGCCCGTCGCTGTCGTCCACCTCGGTGAGCGCCACGTCAAATCCCGCATCGATCCCCGGCCCGGTGCCCATCGACGAGCAGAAGCAGGTGGCGCCGGGACGTCCGCACTCGACCACCACCACGAAGTTCGCGTCGCGGCGCTCGACGTAGCGCGGATCTCGGTGCTCACCGTTTGCCAACACCCGATCGAGCACGCTCAGTGCAGCGACCTCGCAGGGCCGTGCACCGATGATCGCGAGGCGCCGTTGATCTGGCGCGGGCTCGGTGAAAACCATCGAGTCCCCCGCCGGCGAGGCCCGCCACAACTCCTGGCTCGGCGGGAAGAACTCCGCTTTCCACGAACCCGGGCCAACCGCCCATCCAAAGAGTTGGCCGTCATCGCTGTGTTCGAGTCGGTAGCGGCCCGGCGCCTGAACGTCGTGAACGCCCTTCGGAAGGTCGGTGACACCGTGCAGCGCCCCAGGGACGATGGCTCCGTTTCGCACGGACGGACCTCGGGTGTCGAAGCCGGCGTCGATCAAACTGGCGATGAGTTCCTCCAGCCCCTGCACGTGGAGCACCACGACGTCACCTGGCTCGATCGTGGACCCGTCCGAAGCCTCGTGGCGCGTGGTCACGGTCCTGCTCACACCGTGCGTGGCAACGTCCCGGGATGCCCGCGGTGTTGCGGGTCAGCGGCCTCCAGCAGCAGACGCCACTCGGCACGCGCGATGGCGTGGCGCGCCGCTTCCACCGCGTCAGGGTTGACCGACACCGACGTGATCCCGAGACGCACGAGGTGGTCGGCGAACTCCGGGTGGTTCGACGGAGCTTGACCGCACAACGACGACGTGATGCCCGCCAGATGACACTGCGTGATGATCCTCCCGATGGCGTCGAGGACGGCCGCGTCGGATTCGTCGAAGAGATCGGAGCAGATCTGCGAGTCCCGGTCGACTCCGAGCATGAGTTGGGTGAGGTCGTTGCTGCCGATCGACACCCCCTGGATGCCCATCGCGGCGTACTCGGGGATTCGGTAGGCGACCGAGGGCACTTCGGCCATCACCCAGACCGGCAGTTCCCCGCCCACCGGGCTCTGGGCCACCAGTTCGAGGCAGGCCTCGAGTTCCCAGGCGGTGCGAACGAAGGGAATCATGAGCGTGAGGTTCGAGGTCTGCTCGAGCACCTTGGCCAGCACTTCGAGTTCGAGGCGGAAGACCTCGGGTTCGCGGACGTAGCGGTAGCAGCCCCGGTAGCCGATCATCGGATTCTCCTCCTGCGGCTCGAACCGGGTGCCGCCCTCCAGATTGGAGAACTCGTTGCTGCGAAAGTCAATGCTCCGATAGACCACCGGGCGAGAGCCGAAGGCCCGCGTGATGCGCAGCAGCGACGCGGCCATGGCGTCGACGAACACCTTCTGTTCGCCCCGTTCGATCAGGAGCTTCGGGTGAACGCCGCCGAGCGCGTCGGTGACCATGAATTCGGCACGAAGCAGCCCCACGCCGTCGACGTCGAGGGCGGCGACCTCCTCGGCGTGCTCCGCGAAGGCGAGGTTCACGTACAGCCGGGTGGCCAGTGGCAGAGCGGCCCGTTCGACGCCGTCGTGCCCGTCCGGCGTCGGTGAGCCGATCGTCGCTCCAGCGGTGCTGAGCGGCTCTCGCCCGACGTCTCCTTCGTAGACCGCTCCCTTCGATCCGTCCACCGTGACCATCTCCCCGGTTCGCAGTACCGTCGTGGCGTTTCGAGCGCCCACGACGCACGGAACACCGAGTTCTCGCGAGACGATGGCCGCGTGGCAGGTGATGCCACCACCGTCGGTGACCAGCGCGCCGGCACGTCGCATCGTCGGCACCCAATCGGGGCTCGTCATTCGTGCAACCAGTATCTCCCCGCTCAACAGTTCGTCACCCTGATCGGGAGAGTCCAGGATTCGAACCGCCCCCACGGCGCGACCGGACGAGGCGGCGAGGCCCTGGATGAGCGGCCGACCCGATCCGCCGCCAGCCTTCATCTCGGGCGCCGCGGATTTCAGTGTCGTGATTGGTCGCGATTGCACGAGATAGTCGTGGCCTTCGGCAATCGCCCACTCGGTGTCCTGGGGCGAACCGTAGTGCGCCTCGGTCGCCAGGCCCAGGCGGGCCAATTCCACCGCCTCGTCGTCCGAGAGCACCCGACGGGTTGCCTCCTCGGGTGCCAGATCCACGCGCTGGTCCTTGCCGTCGGGTCCGCGAACTAGCTTGAAACTCTTCGAACCCACACGAACGTGGAGCAACGTCGGTCCGCTCTTTGAGAGGACGTAGGTGTCGCACTCCACCTCTCCGCTCACGACCACCTCACCTTGCCCGAAGGCGGCGTCGATGACGATGCGGTCGGTGTCACCGGTCGATGGATCGGCCGTGAACATCACGCCCGATCGTTCCGACGCAATCATCTCCTGGACGATGACGCCCATGGCCGGCACGTCTTCGAGCGACCTGGTCACCCGGTAGGAGATCACGCGCGCTCCGTAGAGCGACGCCCAGCAGTCGACGACCTTCACGAGCACCTCGTCATCGCCGGTGACGTTGGTGAACGTCGAGTTCATTCCGGCGAACGACGTGTCGCCGGCGTCCTCACCGGTGCCGGACGAACGCACCGCGACGCGAGCGCCCTCGCCCAACTGGTGGTACGCGTCGAGAATGGCGGCCTTCAGATCGTCGGGCAGCACGACCGTGCGCACCAGACCCTGCGCCTGATCCGAGACACGAGTGAGTTCAGCAGTTGTTCCCGAACCCACCTGCGCGAGAAGCGCGGCGAGCTGATCGGAGATCCCCGCGGAGTCGACGGCGTAGCGATAGGCCTCTGCGGTAACGACAAACCCGGGGGGAACCGGCAACTTGGCCACCGTGAGTTCACCGAGATTGGCCCCCTTGCCGCCGACCAGCCCCACGTCGGCCAACCGGATCTTGTCGAACCAGCGAACGAATTCCATCACAGCGCTCCGATCCATCGGTGCTATCCACTTTCACCATAATTCTGCTCGGGCCACGGTCGATCGGACTAGGGGAATAGGTCATTGAATCGGTCAACTGCGCCGCGCGACGCACCACGACGAAGACTCTGAGTCGACGAGCCCATCGCCGCACATTGGGACTTTCGCCCCTACGACTGCCGGACCATGCTCCGGGCCACCGGACCAATATCGAGTCAGGGCGTTCTGCCACATCACCGACAGCAATGTCCATTCGAAACCTCTAGTGGAGGTAGTGGACGATGCAGACCGTGTTCGTTAACCCCGAGCGTTGTATTGGATGTCTCCAGTGCGAAATCGCCTGCGCCGTGGAGCACTCGTCCAGCGGGGAGTTGGCGCTCTCCTTCCTTGAAATCCCGGTGCCCCGAAAGCGAGTTCACGTTGAGGCCGGCCCGGTGCCGACGACGGCCTACCCGAACAAGTGCCGCCACTGCGATCCGGCTCCCTGTCAGCGGGTCTGCCCGACCGGGGCCATTACCCGCGAGGGCGACCTGGTGTTGGTCGACGCGAAACGCTGCATCGGATGCGCGATGTGCGCCGTCGTGTGTCCCTTCGACGTGGTGACCTTCTACCCATTGGCGGGAGGACTGGCACCCGAAGCGCCGGTCGCCGTGAAGTGCGACGGCTGCGAGGCGCGCGTTGGTCGCGGCGAGACTCCGGCGTGCGTGGAGAGTTGCAAGGTCGGTGCCCTCGTCTACGGCGACATCAACGAGTTGGTGAAGTCGGGGCGTCTGCGTGAGAGCGGTTCGGTACTGGCCGCCACCGGCTTCGCCCCTACGGCGCTGCCCAACGGTGATCCACTGGCGGGTTGGCGCTCGTTCGGCGCGGCGCGAACGGCCGCCGACGCCATCGGGTCCCGCGTGTGGGAGCGTCGCCGACGACAAAGTGGCGCGAACGCCAGTATCGACGGGTCCGATCAGGCACCGCCGGTGAAGGACAACGTAACAATAGAGGAAGGGGCGCGATGAGTGCGACCTACGACAACGGACGGCCACTCGGCCGACTCACCATCCACGATGACGCACAGCAAATGATCGATCGCGCGCACGAGGAGGGCATCGAGACCGTCTGGGATCGGCTGCGCGCCCAAGAGCCTCAGTGCGGCTACTGCCAACTGGGCCTGAGTTGCCGCAACTGCGCGATGGGGCCGTGTCGAATCGACCCGTTCGGGGAGGGACCGCGCAAGGGGGTCTGCGGCGCCGACGGCGACGTCATCGTGGCTCGCAACCTCGGACGCACGATCGCCGCCGGCTCGTCGTCGCACTCGGACCACGGCCGCGACATTCTCGAAGTCTTCAGCGCCGCGGCCCACGGTGAGGCCAGCGGCTATCGGGTGACCGACGAGGCCAAGCTGCGCCGCATTGCCGGCGAAATCGGCATCAACACCGAGGGTCGCAGCACCAGCGAGGTCGCCGTTGATCTGGCGAACGAGTTGATGGCGAACTACGGGAGCGCCAAGGGCTCGCTCTCCTTCGTCGAACGCGTCCCGGCGCTGCGCCGCGAGAAGTGGACCGGGTTGGGCATCACGCCGCGGGGCGTCGACCGCGAGAACGTAGAGATGATGCACCGCACCCACATGGGCGTCGATAACGACTACGTCAATCTCCTCCTTCACGCGCTGCGCACGAGTCTGTCCGATGGTTGGGGCGGTTCGATGATCGCTACCGAGCTCTCCGACATCATGTTCGGCACTCCGACGCCAGTCGTGTCCGAGGTGAATCTGGGCGTCTTGAGCACCGACCAGGTGAACATCGCAATGCACGGGCACAACCCGCTGCTCTCGGACGTGATCGTGGCCGCCGCCGAGGATCCCGAACTGGTTGCCCTGGCCCGCTCCTTTGGCGCCACGGGCATCAACATCGTCGGCCTCTGCTGCACGGGCAACGAGATGCTCATGCGAAAGGGCGTGCACATGGCGGGCAACCACCTCATGCAGGAGTTGGTGTTGGTCACGGGCGCCCTCGAAGCGATGGTCGTGGACTACCAATGCATCATGCCGTCCGTCGTCGACGTGGCCAAGTGCTACCACACCAAGATCATCTCGACGTCGGACAAGGCGAAGTTTCCCGGCGCCACGCACGTCTCATTCGATCCTCACCACGGGGCCCAGATCGCCCGCGACATCGTGCGGATGGCTGTCGAGGCCTACCCCAACCGCAACCACGAACGGGTACGGATTCCGGTCGCCCCCGTCCAGATGATGGGTGGATTCTCGGTGGAGGCGATTCTCGGCGCGCTCGGCGGCACCCCCCAGCCACTCATCGACGCAATCGTCGCGGGCACCATTCGCGGTGCGGTGGCCGTCGTGGGCTGCAACAACCCCAAGCTGCCCCAGGACCTCGAGCACATCGAGTTGACGCGCAAGCTGATCGAGAACGACATCCTCGTGCTCGTGACCGGATGCGCTGCCGTCGCCAACGGCAAGGCCGGCCAGATGATGCCCAGTTCCGCGGCGCTGGCTGGACCGGGGCTTCGATCGGTATGCGAGTCGCTCGGCATTCCTCCGGTGCTGCACATGGGTTCGTGCGTTGACAACAGTCGCATCATGCAACTGGCGGCGGCCCTCGCCAACGCCATCGGCGTCGACATCGACAGCCTGCCGCTTGCCGGTGCCGCGCCAGAGTGGTACTCGGAGAAGGCGGTGGCGATCGGCGCCTACGTGGTGGCGTCGGGAATCACGACGGTGCTCGGTGTTCAGCCGCCGATCTTCGGCAGCCAGAACGTGGTGAATCTGCTCGCCGGCGGCCTCGACGGAGTCGTCGGAGCCAAGTTCGCGGTCGAACCCGACCCCTACAAGGCGGCACTGCTCATTCGCCGTCACATCGAGGCCAAGCGACAGGGTTTGGGACTGCCCTTCATCGCAGCCGACGAGATTCGTGACAACGAATCCATGGCGCAAACTGTCGGAGTCTGAGACCATGGCTGCAGCGAGCGTTGTCACCCAGTCTGCGTCGAGGCCCGCGCGTGATGACGGGGTTCGCGTCGTGGTCGTGGGCAAGGGCGGTGTCGGCAAGTCCACTCTGACCGCAATGCTCGCTCGGACCATGGCTCGGCGAGGCGCCAGCGTTCTCGCGGTGGACGCCGACGAGCAACGCAACCTCGGCTCGACGCTCGGGCTCGACGCCGCGACGTTGGCGGCCATCGTGCCGCTCGCCGCCAACGCGGACTACGTGGAGGAGAAGACCGGCGCGCGACCCGGAGAGGGTGCCGGGGCGATGCTGCGCCTCAACCCCAACACGTCCGACGTCGTGGACCGTCTCTCCACTGAAGCGCCCGATGGCGTTCGGCTGCTGGTGATGGGAGGGGTCGCACGCGCCGGCGGCGGTTGCCTCTGTCCCGAGAACGCGCTGCTCGCCGCCGCCATCTCGAACATGCGCCTGCGTCGGGGCGAAGTGGTGCTGATGGACACCCACGCCGGAGTGGAGCACTTCGGCCGGGCGCTGGCGCGAGGGTTCGACCGGGCCCTCGTGGTCGTCGAACCCACGCTGAACTCGGTCCAGGTAGGTCTCGAGACGGCCCACCTGGCGAGGGACCTCGGAATCGGCACGATCGACCTCGTGGTGAACCAGTGCCGCAGCCGCAACGACCGGTCGCGGGCGCTGGGCCACGTCGAACGCCTGGGTGGATTCGGGTTCGACTCGATCAGCGAGATCGCGTTCGACGAGGTCGCGCTCACGGTCGAGCCCTCGATTGGCGAGCTGCTCGATGACTCGCTGCTGGCGGCGGGGGTGCGAGAGCTCTCGGACCTATTGCTCGGCACCCACTCGAATCAGGCCGAAGGTCTGGTTGCCGTGCTCGGAGCTGGCTGATGCGCGCCGTGGTCATCGGCACCGGCCCGGCGGGGATCACCGCCGCCGAGACGCTTCGACGTGAGGATCCGACCGGTTCAGTCGTGGCACTTTCGACTGATCCGCACGCGCCCTACTCCCCCGCCTCGATGGCCGACCACTTCCTCACCGGGCGCGACGAGACGCTCTACTGGAAGGGCGAGGACGTGGCCCAGCGGCTCGGAATCGAGGAGCGTCGAGAGACGGTGGTCGTTGGAGTCGACGTGGACAACGACGAAGTCGTGCTGCGCGACGGCAATCGGATCCCCTACGAGGGCCTGGTCATCGCCTCGGGCAGCCGGCTGCACGCCCCCCTCGAGGGCGCGGATCTGCCCGGCGTGCTGGACTTCAAGTCACTTCGAATGGCCGAAGAGCTCGTGGGCCGGGTGCACCGGGGCGAGGCGCACACGGCGCTGATCGTCGGCAACGGCTTCATTGGCGTCGAACTGTCGCTGTTGCTGGCTGACCTGGGCGTCGACGTGACCATCATTGGCCGACGACCCTGGGTCATGCCGCGAGTACTCGAGCCGGCGATCTCGGCCTTGGCGGAGGAGGGGCTGATCAATCGTGGCGTGAAACTGCGACTCGGCGTGGAGGCCTCGGCATTCGTCGGCGCGCCGAGCGTCAACGCAGTTCGTCTGGCCGACGGCCAACTGCTCGACGCCGATCTGATCATCGCGGCCACCGGCGTCAAGCCCCACGTTGAGTACCTCATCGACTCACCAATCACGACCGACTGGGGCGTCTGGGTGGACGACAGGCTCAGCACGTCGGTGCCCGGAATCGTCGCCGCCGGCGACGTGGCCGAAACGGCCGACTGGTTGTCCGGGAAGCGCTTCGTGCACGCCATCTTCCCCAACGCCGTCACCCAAGGCCGGATCGCGGCCAGCAACCTTCTCGGGGCCGATTTGACCTACGAAGGTGCGGAGTCGATGAACAGTCTGAAACACCTCGGCATCCCAATTGTCGCCATGGGCACCACGGAGGATCCCGATGACGTCCTGCACTGGGTGTCGGAGTCGGCTCGTCGTTCGGTCTATCTGCGAAATGGAAAAATCATCGGTGCCCAGTTGGCTGGCGACATCCGTGCAGCTGGCGTCTACCGTTCGCTGATGCTGCGACGCGCGGACGTCACGTCGTTCGGTCGGGGCCTGGTGGAACCGGCGTTCGACTTCGCGAGCGTCTACTGGGATGCGCTCGCTTCGGTCTCGGCCTGAGCGGGACTCTCAAGGACGAGGAGCGGAGGGTCGCGCCGCCAGTGAAGAGTGTGACCCGACGAGACACCGGTGCCGAAGCCCCCAACGGGGCACCGCGAGTGCGGGACCTTGGCCACTGGTGATATCACTGGTTCGCGCCAATGATATGAAATGGATGAGACTCACCAAGGGCCGAGAGAACGAGGAGTGCGATGTCCGATTCGCCAGAACGTGAGCCTCTCGCCGACGAGGGGAGTCGCCCCAACAATCCTTCCTCGCGCGACTACCCGGACGATCTGGAGAGCGACATAGTCACCGCAACGGGTGCGCGACTTCACATGCGTCCGATCCGCCCGGATGACGCGAAGCGACTCATCAACTTTCACTCGCATCTCTCTCCCGATTCCGTCTACCGGCGGTACTTCTCCGTGCATCCCGAACTCTCTGCGAACGAGGTACGACATCTCACGGAGGTTGACTACGTAGACCGGCTGGCCCTCATCGTCGAGGACGAGGGCAAACTGATCGGTGTTGGCCGCTACGACCGCATCCCCGGAACCAGCGATGCGGAGGTCGCCTTCATCGTCACCGATCAGTACCAGCATCAAGGCATCGGCACGATGCTGCTGCGACAGCTCGCGAAGGCAGCGTGGCCAACCGGCATTGCGACCTTCTCGGCCGAGACCCAGGCCGACAACCGGTTCATGATGGGGGTGTTTGCCGATTCGGGGTTCCCGGTCAGTGCGACCATGGACGAGGAGGTGATGAGCGTGCGCTTTCCGATCGCGCCCGTTGAGGGTGACCAGTCGGAGCGTGGGGGCCGGACCGACGACCGCAGCCAAGGGCGCGAAGACCGCGTCTGATGTTGTTCCTCAACGGGCCGACCGATGACTCGGGTCACGAAGAGCCGGGTCACCCCGAACGACCCGACCGGATCACCGCCGTGAAGGCGGGCGTCGACGACTTGCACCTGGGCAGCGATCTCGTGATCGTTCCGCAGTACTCGGCTACACGGGCCCAACTCTCCCGGGTCCACGAAGGCACCTACCTCGACCAATTGGGCGTGTTCTGCTACGAGGGCGGCGGCGATATCGACGAAGACACGTACGCAACGTATGACTCGTGGTCGATCGCCCAGTACGCCGCGGGTGGGGGGCTCGCGGTCATCGACGCGTTGCGCCGATACAACGACGGAGTGGGATTCATCGCCGCCCGCCCGCCCGGTCACCACGCGCTGCGAGATCGAGCCATGGGTTTCTGTCTGCTCAACAACGTCGCCGTGGCCGCCGCTTCGCTGACCAGCGAGGGCGAGCGCGTGCTGATTGTCGACTGGGATGTTCACCACGGCAACGGAACCCAGGCGATCTTCTGGAATGACCCGAACGTGCTGTACGTCTCGACTCATGAGTGGCCCCTGTTCCCCGGGAGCGGGATCGCCCAGGAGGTCGGCGGTACGAACGCCCTGGGGCTGACGGTCAACCTCCCCCTGCCGCCCGGAGCCACGGGCGACATCGTGCGCAGAGCACTTGACGAAGTGGCGGCGCCGGTCATCGACGCTTTCGAACCCACCTGGGTGCTCGTGTCGGCCGGATTCGATGCCCACCGGGCCGATCCGATGGCCGATCTAGCCTTGTCGAGCGGTGACTTTGCGGCACTGGCCCGAACAGTCGCGGGATTCGCGCCGGGCCCGGGTCGGCTGGCCCTGTTCCTCGAGGGCGGCTACGACCTCGGGGCGCTGCGGTCTTCGGTCGCGGCGACGCTGAGTACGCTTCTGGGCAGCAGCTACCAGCCGAAATCGGCGACCACAGGCGGTCCGGGAGGCGACATGGTGAATCGGATGCGCGACGAGCGCCTCGTGGCACTGCGCCAAGCCCAAGAGGTGGCTTCTTCAGAGGAGCCCTCGCGATGACGGCGCTTCGGACGATCGCCGTGGGGTTCGATGGCTCGCCCGATGCCGACACCGCGGCGCGCTGGGCATTCGAGCTGGCCGTTCAGGTTGACGCCGAGGTGATCCTCGTGCACGCCGTTGGCCTGATCGAGCACACGAAACGCCAGAGCGTCGTTGCCGTGCTTGAGGACTCCGTGCGCACGCTCATTGATGAAGGCGGAATCGAACCCCCGAGGGTGCGACTGCACGTGGCCGACGGTGACGCGTGCTCGGTGCTCCTTCGCGCGACCGACGCACCCATCAACGCTGACCTGCTCGTAGTGGGCTCGCGAGGACAAGGTGCGCACGCGGGGATGTTGCTGGGCAGCACGAGTCTCGAATTGGCGGAACACTCGACGATTCCACTCGTGATCGTTCCGGCCACACGCGACCCCGAGTGAAGAGTTATTCCGGGCCGCGACAGTCTGCGGATGAGCGCCCGGCTCGCCGCTCCGGGGCTGTGCGAAAGTGATCGAATGGTGTGTCGTTCGACCTCGATTCCCATCGGGCCAACTCGTCACTTCCCTGCGCGGACCCTGATGACCGGCCTCTTCCTCGCCATTTCAACCTTCTTCGCTTCAGCTGGCATCTCGCCGGTCCACGCAAGCGCTGCTGCGCCGTCGGCCTCCTCGACGCTGAGGGCCGATGCGACGCCTTCGACTCGAGTCTCGGTCTGTCGAATCGACGAGAGGGTCGCTTCGCTCAGCGTTCGCCGAGACGCCCCGTCGAACCCGACGACTTTCTCATTCCCCGGAGTCGTTTCCGTCGTTCGTGCGAGCGACGCCCGCTCGGTGGCGCGAGCCCTCTGCGCCCTCCCACTGATGCCGAAGGGGGTCTTCCACTGTCCATCCGACATTGGTCCGACGTACTCACTCCGTTTCAGAGCTCCGACGTACAGCGTCACTCTGGTCACTCTCGATCCGACCGGCTGCGAGGTGGTTCACGGTCTTCCGGGCATTCGGTGGGTCGCGACGAGTCCGAGATTCTGGCGAATACTTGGCGACGCAATGCACCTTCATTTGGCCGCCCAGGCGACTTTTGCTGGTCACGTGACCAACGGTTAGCAGCGTGGATGGCCAGCGCGCTGGTAGGTGACGACGGATGTCTTCAAGAGTCCGACGACCGGGCAGGGCTCGCAGGGATTCTGAGTCAACTGGGATTCGAGGCGATCCGGTGGCCTCGGCCGCACAATCCGAGGCCGCAGAGATCCGGTGACGGTCCCTCGCCCGGTAGAATTGGACCCGTTAGGCCAGTTTGATCACTGGCGTTCGCGCTGATGGTGGGCGCGAAAAAGGCGGTAGCTAGAGAGGGTGAATCCAACCACTAGTTGGACACTGTATGAAGAAGAAGGACCCCTTCGTTCTGCGACACCTGGCTGACGTTCAACCCGAACTGTGGTGGCTCGATTCCGACCCGATGGAACCGGCGTCACACTCGGCGCTGATCGGTGATGTCGGTGCTGACCTGTGCATCGTGGGCGCCGGCTACACCGGTCTCTGGGCTGCACTGCTCGCCAAGGAGCGCGAACCGACCCGAAAAGTCGTCGTCGTCGAGCAGTACGAGACGGGAGCTGGCGCTTCGGGACGCAACGGGGGCTTCTGCTCGGCGTCGTTGACGCACGGCTTTGGCAACGGCATGCGCCGATTCCCCGATGAGATGCCCGTCATCGAGCGGCTGGGCCGCGAGAACCTTGACGCGATCGAGGAGACCATTCGTCGCTACGACATCATGTGCGACTGGGAGCGCACTGGAGAGCTTCGCGTCGCCATCGCACCGTGGCAACTCCGCGCAATGGAGCGAGAGGCGAAACTCCGAAACGAGATGGGCGACAACGTACAGCTCCTGACCCGCGACGAGGTCCAGGCACGGGTCCACTCTCCGCTCTATGAAGGCGGTCTCTTCGACCCCGACGGCACGGCACTGGTCGACCCCGCACGGCTCGTCTGGGGACTGGAGCGAGCCTGTCTGAAGCTCGGGGTGACGATCTACGAGAACTCCAAGGTCGAATGGCTCGAAGACGTGGAGGACGCCGTACGCGTCCACACCCCCTACGGCGCGGTCACCGCGGCCCGCGTGGCGCTCGCCACCAACGTCTGGACGTCGTTGGTTCGCCACGCTCGCAAGTACGTCGTGCCGGTCTACGACTTTCAGCTCGTGACCGAACCACTGACGCCCGACCAGCTCGAGAGCATCGGCTGGAGCGGGCGCGAAGGTGTGGCCGACGCGGGGAACCAGTTCCACTACTACCGACTGACCAAGGACCACAGCATTCTCTGGGGTGGCTACGACACCATCTACAACTTCCGGGGCAAGGTCCGTCGCGAGTACGAGTTCAACGCGGAGACCTACGCGACCCTGGCCGACCACTTCTTGAAGACGTTCCCCCAGCTCGCCGGCATCAAGTTCACCCACGCCTGGGGTGGGGCCATCGACACGTGCACGCGCTTCTCACCCTTCTGGGGAACGTCCTACGGCGGAAAGGTTGCCTACGTGCTCGGCTACACCGGTCTCGGTGTCGCCTCCACCCGCTTCGGCGCAGCCACGATGCTTGACTTGCTGGACGATCTCGAGACCGAACGCACGACTCTCACCATGGTGCAGAAGAAGCCAATGCCCTTCCCGCCCGAACCGTTCAAATGGCTCTTCATCCTGCTGACCCAGCGGGCCATCAGAAGCGCGGACGAGCACGAGGGACGGCGCAATCTGTGGCTGAAGACCATGGATCTCTTCGGTCTGGGTTTCGACTCGTAGGCGCCCCGGGACGAGACGCCTACGACTGTCGCCTCGAATCGCCTAGTCCTCGGAGCCGGCTTCGGTCCCCATCAGTTCAGCGATCATGTTGACGACCGTCGGATCGGTGAGCGTCGTCACGTCGCCCAAGGACCGATTCTCGGCGACATCACGAAGAAGTCGGCGCATGATCTTTCCCGACCGGGTCTTCGGTAACTCGGGCGTCAGGATGATCTGACGCGGTTTGGCGATCGGGCTGATGACTTTGGCCACGTGCATTCGAAGCTCCTCGATCACCACCACTTGGTCCTTCGCGGCATCCGCGCCCGACGCCTTCAGCGTCACGAAGGCCACGATGGCTTGACCGGTGGTCTCGTCCGAGGCACCCACGACGGCCGCCTCGGCCACGGCCGGGTGTCCGACCAGCGCGTGTTCCACCTCGGTGGTCGAAAGTCGATGTCCCGAGATGTTCATCACGTCGTCGATGCGGCCCAACAACCAGAGGTCGCCGTCGTCGTCGCGCTTCGCACCGTCACCCGCGAAGTACTTTCCGGGGAAACGTGTCCAGTACGTCTCCTTGAATCGTTCGGGGTCACCGTAGATGCCTCGCGTCATCGACGGCCAGGGATGCGTGATGACCAGGTAGCCACCCTCACCGTTGCCGACGGAGTTGCCGTCGTTGTCGACAACGTCGACGCCGACGCCCGGCAGGGCACGCATTGCGGCTCCGGGCTTGGTGGCGGTGATGCCGGGCAGCGGAGAGATCAGGATCGCGCCGGTTTCGGTCTGCCACCAGGTGTCCACAATCGGGCAACGGTTGCCACCGACGTACTCGCGGTACCACATCCAGGCCTCGGGGTTGATGGGCTCGCCCACCGTTCCGAGCAGTCGCAGCGATGAGAGATCGTGCGCCTGGGGCAAGTCGTGTCCCCACTTCATCAGGGTGCGGATGGTCGTTGGGGCCGTGTAGAGGATCGTCGCCTTGAACTGCTCGATGATCCTCCACCAGCGGTCCTTGCCACCCGAGTCGGGCACGCCTTCGTACATGATCTGGGTCACACCGTTGATGAGCGGACCGTAGATGATGTAGCTGTGGCCAGTGATCCAACCGATATCGGCGGCGGTCCAGCAGATGTCCGTCTCGGGCTTCACGTCAAAGACGTAGTTGTACGTGCTGGCGACCTGGGTCAGGTAGCCCCCCGTCGTGTGGAAGATGCCCTTGGGCTTGGCCGTTGTTCCCGACGTGTACATGATGATCATCGTCTGCTCGGAGGGGAAGAACTCGGGGGTGTGCTCGTCGCTCTGGCGTTCGACGATCTCGTGCCACCAGTGGTCACGGCCCTCGGTCCACTCCACTTCGCCGCCCGTGCGGCGCACGACGAGCACGCCCTTCACGTTCGGGCACGTCTGGAGCGCCTCGTCAACGGCGGGCTTCAGCGGACTGGCGGCACCGCGACGGAATGCTCCGTCGGCGGTCACCACGTACGTGCAGTCCGAGTCAAGAATCCGACTCGACAGGGCGTCCGCGGAAAAACCGGCGAACACGACCGAGTGCGCGGCGCCGAGTCGCACGATCGCGAGCATCGCCACCACCGCCTCGGGGATCATCGGCATGTAGACAGCGACGCGGTCGTCTTTCTTCACACCCATCTCAATCAGGGCGTTCGTTGCCTTGTTGACCATCACCTGTAATTCGCCGTAGGTGATGGTGCGCGATTCGCCTTCGGCGTCGCCCACCCAGTAGTAGGCGACCTTGTCGCCCTTGCCAGCGGCAACGTGCCGATCGACGCAGTTGACGCTGGCGTTGAGGGTGCCGTCACTGAACCACTTCGCGAACGGCAGGTCCCATTCGAGCGTGTTGGTGGGCTCCTTCTCCCACAGCAGGCGTCCAGCCTCCTTGCGCCACCAAGAGACGGGATCGGCGGCCGCGTCGGCGTAGATCGATGGCTGCGCGTTCGCCTGCTTGGCGAACGCGGGACTCGGCGCAAAACTACGCGTCTCGTCAAGCCAGGCTTCCAACTTTGCTTCACTCATACTGTCCCCCGCTCGCGTTCTCGAATGATGAATCTCAAGTCGTGTTCACTACTCTGCCAAACCTACTTTGGCTGAGAGTACCCGCAGCTCCCCCAGCAAGCCAACAGCGCCCGAGCCGAATGGCTGGGGCGCTGTTGGCGGTTGGGTCCGGTGGCAAGCCACCAGTAACCAGTACGTTAGCCGCGCGGACCAACCGGCAGCACCACCCGGCCGTGGGTATCGTTGATGACCCCCGCCGCCGAGGCGTACCAGGCCGCCGCTGCGGTCGCGAAACCGGTCCAGCCACCAATCCTCGTCATGTTCACGTGTCCGCCACCCCAGGCGCCAATGGTGAGGAAGATGAAGGTAATGGACAAGAGAACGAAGACGGCGAGAACCGCACCACTGGTCTTGTTGGCGGCGACGGTCATGTACAGCGTGAAGATCGTCCAGCCGAGCAAGAAGACCCCCAGTGACGGCCCCGAACCCTTCTGCCAGTTGATGAAGGCGTAGAGCGAGAGCCAGAACGCCCCATAGGAGCTAAAGGCCAGCGCGCCAAAGGTGTTCTTGCGCAGGAACTCCCACATGCCGGCAAGTAACTGGGCAATCCCACCGTAAAAGAAGGCGAGCGAGATTGCGGCCGTGACGCCAGCGCCCTTCCACAGATTCGCGTTGGCACTGCTTAGACAGAACGTCGTCATAGCGAAACCCGCTAGGCCCAGCGGCCCTGGATCCGCTACTTTTTGTTCATCTGACATGTAAAACCCCCAAGTTCAAGTCACGACAAGTCACCGGGTTTGATGACCCATCATTGATTAAACCGCAGCGATATGCCGAGAAGTGGGACCATCGAGGGCTATTTCGTGAATCGGGTCACAAACTTGGGGATATAGAAGGAAGTAGCGGGTAAAGCGGCAGAATGCAGGACCGCCACGGTCACTGGTCGCTCGAGAGAGCTAATCGAGCGCTCGTCGAAACGAGCTGACGAAGTCTTCGACTTCGGCCGGTCCCCCACCGTCAAGAATGACCTTGACCAACGCGGAGCCGACAATCACCCCATCGCCGAACGACGCGGCGTCGTGAGCTTGGGCCGGCGTGGTGATCCCGATCCCCACGTAGGTGGGGACGTCGCTGTGGGCCCGGATGGACCGCACGACTCGCTCGGCGTCTCCGATGTCGGCGGCCTGACCGGTGACCGCCATGCGGGCTGACGCGTACGCGAAGCCCTGAGTCGCCTTCGCGAGACGCTGCACCCGGTCCGGAGGGGTGGAAGGCGCGAAGAGAAAGATGGTTGCGACATCGTGGGCGTCACAGGCGACGGTCCAATCGGCCGCCTCCTCCAAGGGGAGGTCGGGGACGATCGCCCCTTGGATTCCCGCGGCGTGAAGGGTGCCCGCCGCCCGCTCCAGTCCGTAGTGGTGAAAGATGTTGTAGTAGGTCATGGCCACCAGTGGCACCGAGGCTGCGAGCGAGCCCACGTCACGACACGCCGAGTCCAGCGTGGTGCCGGCCTCGAGGGCTCGCAGCGCCGCCTCCTGAATGATGACGCCGTCCATCATCGGATCCGAAAAAGGGATGCCGATCTCTACGGCGTCGGCTCCGGCGTGGACGGCCGCTTCGACGTGGCGGACCCAATCGGAAGTAAGTCCGGCAACGAAGTAAGGCACGAGCGCCTTTCGTCCAGACGTGCGGATCGCTCGCAGGTGGGTCTCGAGGGTCTTCACGCTTCACCACGCAAGATGGCGCGCACCTGGGCGACGTCCTTGTCACCGCGACCCGAAAGGTTGAGCAGGACCGATGACCCGCTCGGGATGATTGAACCGGCCGCTTGAACCAGCCACGCCACCGCGTGGGCGGTCTCCAGGGCGGGGATGATCCCTTCCATCTCGCTCAGTAGGCGCAAGGCGTCGATGACGTCCTCGTCACCGATGGCGTAGTACTCGGCTCGCCCGATTTCGGCGAGGTAGGCATGTTCCGGACCGATTCCCGGATAGTCGAGCCCCGCGGAGATCGAGTACGCCTCTTCGATCTGGCCAAACTCGTCTTGCATGAGCAGCGATTTCATGCCGTGCAGCACCCCCGGTGAGCCCTTGCCCACTGCGGAGCCGCCGGCGGCCTCAATGCCGACCAGCCGCGCGGAGCTGTTCGCGAACCCGGCGAACACCCCAGCGGCGTTCGAACCACCACCCACGCACGCGACCACCATGTCGGGCGTTCCGACTCCGAGCTCGTCCAGCTGACGGGCGGCCTCTCGGCCGATGATGCTCTGCATTTCGCGGACCATCCAGGGGAAGGGATGGGGACCCATCACGGATCCGAGACAGTAGTGCGTGTCCTCGACGCAGGTCACCCATTCGCGCATGGCCTCGTTGACGGCGTCCTTGAGCGTTCGACTTCCCGACATCACGGGAACCACCGTCGCTCCGAGCAGTTCCATCCGAAAGACGTTGAGCGACTGGCGCTCGGTGTCCAGTTGACCCATGTACACGGTGCACTCGAGTCCCAGTCGAGCCGCCGCCGTCGCCGTGGCCACGCCATGCTGCCCGGCACCGGTCTCGGCAATGACGCGATGTTTGCCCATGCGCCGCGTGAGGAGCGTTTGACCGATCACGTTGTTGATCTTGTGAGAACCGGTATGCGCGAGGTCCTCACGTTTCGCGAAGATCCGGATACCGAGACGCTCGGAGAGCCGCTCGAGCGGGGTGACGGGCGTAGGCCGGCCGGCAAAATCGCGCAGCACCCGCTCGTACTCGCCCACGAAGACCGGATCGCTCCAGGCGTCGATGAATGCCGCCTCGAGCTCCAGGCAGGCCGGCATCAGGGCCTCGGGGACGAAGCGTCCGCCAAATCTGCCGAATCGACCGCGCTCGTCGGGCCTCGTCATGAAAACGGGCATGTCAGTCACCGCTCTCCTCTCGCTGGTCAAAGTGGCGTTGTGCCGTGGTGACAAAGTCCAGCACAAGTTTCGGGTCCTTCGCGCCGGTGGCGGTTTCGACGCCGGTAGCGACGTCGACGCCCCAGGCCCCGGTCGAGGCGAGCACGTCCAGAACGTTCGACGGCGTGAGTCCGCCGGCCGCGATGACCGGACGTTCGAAGGTCCGGTGTTGCAGCGCCCGCCAAGAGTGAACGGTGCCACTTCCCGGAACGGGACCATCGACCAGCACCGCGTCGACGGTCGACTCGTCAAATTCAAGGAACTCCCGCGAACCGATCGGAAGGGCTTTGATGATGCCCACGTCACGACTGCGCACCTCCGAGAGAACGTCGTCGGCCAGCTCCCCGTGAATCTGCACCACGTCCAGATGAACACTCTCGAGTGCGCGCACGATCAACTCAGGACCGCTATCGCGAAAGACGCCGACGACCAGGATTCGTCCGTCGACGGACTCGGCAATATCGCGCGCCTCTGCGAGAGTGACCCGGCGCCGGGACTCAGCGAGGATCACGCCGAGAGCCGTCGCATTGGCCCCGACCACCAGCTGAGCATCGCGAACCGATCTGACGCCGCATATCTTGATGAACGACGGAAGCGCCGCGAGATCAACCACCGGCCACCTTCGCAACGGATGCGAACGACCGCACGGTGGCTTCAACGTCGGCTGAGCGCACGAACGTCTCGCCGACCAACACCGCGTCAAACCCTGCGGCGCCGGCTCGTCGCACGTCGTCGGTCGTGGTGAGACCGGATTCCGCGACGGTCACGACATCCGACGGAAGCGCCGTCATCACCGCCGCCGCCCTTTCGCTGTCGACGCTGAACGTTCGCAGGTCGCGTTGGTTGACACCAACGAGTCGCGCACCGGCGTCCAGTGCGCGCCGCGCCTCATCGTGGTCGTGCACCTCGACGAGGGCATCAATGCCGGTCTGGCGCGCGACATCGAGAAAGAGCCGGAGTTCCTCATCCGAGAGCGCCGCCACGATCAGCAGCACCGCACTGGCCCCCATGGCCGCGGTGTCGATCACGTCGTTGGCGCTCACCGTGAAATCCTTTCGCAGCAGCGGGAGTCGCACCGCGCTGCGGACCGTTTCGAAATCGTGGAGCGAGCCACTGAAGTGCGCTTCGTCGGTGAGTACCGAGATTGCCGTAGCCCCGCCGCGCTGGTACGCCTTGGCCAGCGCGCCCGCGTCAAGATGCTCGTCGATCCAGCCCTTGGAGGGCGAACGCCGCTTGACCTCGGCGATCACCTTGACGAAGGGACTCTCTTTGCGCAAAGCCTCGAGCAGTGACGGTCCTTGGTAGCGAACCTCGCCCATTCGGCTCCGCCACTCCCGCTGGTCGCGTTCGGCGCGGGCGCGGTGGTGCGTCACGATGTCGTCGAGGTAGGTTGGCGCCATCAAGAAATCGTAGTGGTGACCGGCAGCGGCAAGTTCGCGGCTAACTTGTCGCTATGTCACGACGACCCCGACGGTGCGAGGGATGAGCGGATCGTTTTCTGCAGACGTCCTGAACCCACTGGTTCACGGCACGAATATGGAGAGGAGTGAGGCGCGCGACGCGCTGCTGGCGATTCTGGGGGGAAAGGTCGAGGGCCTGTTGATCGCGAGTTTCCTCACCGCCCTGACGGCCAAGGGTGAGACCACCGAGGAGATGACCGGCTTCATCGACGCAATGATCTCCACGGCCACCACATTCTGGATCGGACCAGACGCCATCGACATCGTGGGCACCGGCGGGGACCAGTTGCACACCGTCAACATCTCGACGATGGCGGCCCTGACGGTGGCGGGCTGTGGCGTGCCCGTGGCCAAGCACGGCAACCGGGCCGCGTCGTCATCGGTGGGCTCGGCCGACGTCCTCGAAGCCCTCGGCGTCCGTCTGGACGCTCCGCCCGAGATCGTGCGCGCCTGTGTGGAAGGCGCCGACATCGGGTTTCTCTTCGCACCGACCTTTCACCATTCACTCGCCTACCTCACGCCAATTCGCAGGGCCCTAGGTTTTCGAACCATCTTCAACGTCCTGGGTCCACTGGCGAACCCGGCCCTGGTCGAGCGGTCGCTCATCGGCGTCGCCCGGGCGCATCTCCTCGACCCCATGGCCCAGGTGCTGCGCGCTCGAGGCATCCGCATGGCCATCCTGGTCCACGCCGATGACGGACTCGATGAACTCTCACTCGGCTCGCCGTCGACGCTCCACACCGTGACGCCCGAGGGCGTTGAGGTCAGCCGACTCGACGCGGGCGACCGGTTGCATCGTCATCACAGCGCCGCCAGTATCCGTGGTGGCCACACCGAACAGAACGTCGGCGTCGTGCGGCGGTTCCTCGAAGGTCAACCGGGGCCGGTGTTCGATGTGGCGTGCGCCAACGCCGCACTCGCTCTCATCGTCGCGGGTCGGGCTGCAACGCTCGAGCAGGGATTCGAACTCGCGACCCGCAGCGTGCTCGAGGGGCGCGCCGCGACGGCACTCGAGCGGCTGGTCGCAATCTCCAACAGCTAGAGCTGTCGCAGGTCCTTCTTGTACCACCGCGCGTTGGCGACGTAGGACTCCGCGCCCGACGTGATCGCCTCTTCGATGCTGGCGCCCTCGCGGATCTGGGCGGGCACTCCCACGGCGAGCGCGCCGGGTGGTACGTCCGTGCGATTGCGCACGACGGCGCCCGCAGCCACGGTGGCGCCGCTGAACACGTTGGCCTGGTGCAAGACCACGGAGCCGCTGCCCACGAGGGCCCGGTCGTGGATGATGCAACCCTCGAGGTGCGCCAGGTGCCCCACTACGCAGTCATCGCCGACGATGGTCGGGAACTCCGCCACGGCGTGCACCACCGCACCGTCCTGGATCGACGTGCGCTCGCCCACGATGATCGTTCCGTAGTCGCCTCGTAACACAGCCCCGGGCCAGATCGACGACTCAGCCCCTATGCGGACGTCGCCGATGACGACAGCGTCGGGGTGTACGAATGCGTCGGGGTGAATCGTCGGCGTTCTGTCACCGAGTGCGTAGATAGGCATCAGGCCCTCCTAGTGGGTAAGCCACGAAACTAACTGATAGATCCGCCAGATCAGGTAGATCACCGTTGCGGCGATGAAGAAACGCCATCGCCACGGTATCGGCTCCTTGCCCTGCGGGGTGACGGCCTGGCCGCACACATCGCAGACCTCGCCCTCCACGGGGCGATCACAGGTCTCGCACCACTGAGCCACTATTCGACTCGGACTCGCACTCGCAGCGGTTGTGAGCCCAGCGCGAAGCGTTCGCGAAGCGACCGCTCCACGTAGCGTAAGTAGGTCGGCGGGAGCCGGCCGGCGATGAACAGCGTGAACGTCGGTGGCTCAATCGCTCCCTGGACGGCGTAGCGGATCTTTCCGGTCGGCGCGGGCTGCTTGATCTGGAGGTCTCGGATGGCTCGATTGAGGGCGCCGGTGGGCACACGCTTCACGTAGTCGGCCGCGGCGATCGACAGCGCCGGCAAGATGCGGTGCACGCCCTTGCCCGACGTCGCGGTCGTCTTCATGACCGGGGCGTCACCCAGGAAGGCCAACTTCTCGCCCACCGTCGCCAGCACCCCTTCTCGTTCTTCGGTGGGCACCAGCTCCCATTTGTTGAGGACCACGAGCGACGGGCAACCCGCCGCGGAGATACGCTCCGCCAGACGCTGGTCTTGACCCGTGGCCCCGACGGTGGCGTCGATGACGAGCACCGCGATGTCGGCGCGGTCGAGCGCATCGAGGCTTCGCAGCACCGCGTACGTCTCCAGTCCCGCCTCGGTCTTGGCCCTTCGACGCATTCCCGCGGTATCGATGAATCGGATGAGGCCCGCCTCAGTCTCGACGACGGTGTCAATTGCGTCGCGGGTGGTCCCGGGCATGTCGTGGACCACCGAGCGCTCTTCACCGATCAACTTGTTGAAGAGGGTCGATTTGCCGACGTTGGGACGTCCGACGATTGCGACGCGAAGCGCTCCGTCGTCAGTGACCTCGGCCACTTCTTCGGCCGACTGCTGCTCACCGAGGTGGTCGACGATGAAGTCGAGCAGATCTCCGGCTCCGCGACCGTGCTGGGCGCTCATGGTGTGGGGATCGCCGGCACCGAGCTGCAGGAACTCCCAACTCGCGGCCTCGTGGAGCTCGTCGTCGACCTTGTTCACGACCAGCGCCACCGGTCGCCCGCTTCGCAGGGCCCAGCGCGCGGCGTGGGTGTCCTCGTCGACCAGGCCCGTCGTCACGTCGACCACCAGCAGGACCAGGTCGGCTTCGGCGAGAGCCGTTTCGGCCTGCTTGGAGATCTTGGATTCGAGATCGTCGCCGGACTCGAGCCAGCCGCCGGTGTCCACCACTTCGAACGCCACTCCGCGCCAGTCGACCTCGACGGCCTTGCGGTCGCGGGTCACGCCACGTTGCTCCTCGACGACGGCTACCCGCTTTCCGGCCAGACGGTTCACGATCGAACTCTTGCCGACGTTGGGGCGCCCGACGATGACAACTTGGGGCTTCTTCATGACGCGACGAGTCCTTTCGAACGTACTGAATCGAGGGTGGCACGCAAGTCGCGGCCCGTCGTGCGAACGGTGAGCACGGGTCGTGGCAAATCGTCGATCGTCAATCCGTCGAGGAAGCGACCTTCGGAAAGGCACACGTCGGGCAAGAGACACACCGACGAGGCCGGCACGCCTTCGAGGACGCGAATCAGGTCCTGACCCGTGAGCAGGCCGGCAACCTTGATATTGCCGCCGAAGTACGTGTTGGTCACCGCGACGATCCGCACGTCATGAAATCCGTGCTCGTCAAAAAGGTCGCGCAGGATGGGGGCGGCGTATTGGCCGGTGATGACCACGACGTCGTCGCCGTACTGCAGTTCGTCGACCTGTCCACGGTGGGCCCGGTAGCCCCACGCCGGCGCGCCATCCACCGACTGGAAGAAGCCGGTTCCGAGCTTATCCATCTCCGTCTGATCGATGAAGCTCTGACGAAACGCGGCCACGAGGCCGATGCCGTTCTCCGCTTGGTCGAGACTCTCGAACTGGGTCGCCGGCGGCGGCGTCAAGCCCGCCACCAGGTAGAACTCGTCACTGGCGAACACCGACACCCGGCCGAGCAGGGTCCGACTGATTCGCTGGAACTTATCGGCGAGCGCGATCACGTCGCGCGCCTCACCGGGCGCGTGCGAGCGCATCGAGGCCTCCACCGAGAAGGCACTGACCCCGACGGGCACCAGTGCCACTGACGCCAGCTCCGGATAGAGCGACATGACGTCGTGCAGGGTGCGTTCGAGTTCGCTTCCGTCATTCACCCCGGGACAGACCACGACCTGGGCGTGCACCTCTATGCCAGCGCGCAAAAGTTCTCGCAACCACCGCAGGCTGGTCGCCCCGCGAGGGTTGCGCAGCATCTCGGCGCGCAACTCCGGATTCGTCGTGTGAATCGACACGTAGAGCGGTGAAAGCTTTTCGTCGATGACCCGCTCGAGATCAAACTCGGTGAATCGAGTCAGCGTCGTGTAGTTGCCGTAGAGGAATGAGAGCCGAAAGTCGTCATCTTTCACGTATAGCGAACGTCGCATTCCCTTGGGCAGTTGGTAGATGAAGCAGAAGGAGCAGTGGTTGTCACAGGTTCGGATGCGGTCGAAGACCGCCGAGTCGATCGAGAGGCCCAGGGGCTCGCCGGCCTGCTTCCGCACGGTGACCTTGCGCTGGAGCGACTCGCCCTCACGATTGACCAGCAGCGTCACCGTCTCACCGTCGATGAGCTGCTGGTACTCGATGATGTCGCTCGGTTCGCGCCCGTTGACGGCCACCAGCTCGTCGCCAACCGCCAAGTCGACGTGAGCCGCCGGAGAGTTCGCGGAAATTGAGGAAATTCGGGCACCCGACACGGCTCCAGCCTAGGGTCTCCGAGGAAATCTTCCTCACTAGGCTGGTACGCGTGAGTGTCGACAAGGTTGTTCTCGCGGCTCCCCGTGGATTCTGCGCGGGCGTCGAAAAGGCCATCAAGGCCCTCGACTGGATGACCCGTATCTTCGAACCTCCGGTGTTTTGCTACCACGAGATCGTGCACAACCAATTCGTCGTCGACCACTTCAAGTCACTGGGTGTGGTCTTCATCAATGACGGCGCCGACGTGCCGCCGGGCGCGCCGGTGATGCTCAGTGCGCACGGCTCGCCTCCTCAGGTCATCGAGGCCGCCCGAACGGCCGGTGGCGCCGTCATCGACGCGGTGTGTCCCCTCGTCACCAAGGTGCACCACGAACTGAAGGTCCGTGCCCGCAAGGGCTACACGGTGCTGTACGTGGGCCACGAGGGCCACGAGGAGGCCGTGGGCACGATGGCGGTGGCGCCCGACTCGGTGGTGCTGATCGAATCGACCGAGGACATCGATCAAATCGTTGATCGAGTGGGGCCATTCGCGCTGCTCAGCCAGACCACGCTCAGCCTGGACGAGTGGCAGCACCTCCGCGAGTACGCCGAGGGGAAGTTTCCCGAGATTTGGATGCCAAACCGCAGTGACCTGTGCTTCGCAACGACGAACCGCCAGGCGGCGTTGCGCGCGATCGCCACCGACGCCGATGCCGTGATCGTCATTGGTTCAGCCAACTCCTCGAACACGGTGGCCCTGACCAAGGTGGCCGAGGCCGTGGGCTGTCCGCTCGTGCTTCGCGTCAACGGCGTGGCGGACCTGCCCGGCGATCTGAGCGGCGTCGTCGCCGTGACCGCCGGCGCTTCCGCACCGGAATCGCTCGTCAATGAGGTGCTGGAGTTCTTGAATCCCGTCAAGGGCGTCGAGGTCAAGTCAGTCACCGTGGAGGACGAGTACTTTCCACCGCCCCCGGAGCTCCGCGAGATGTTGAAGACCCTTTCGGCCGTGTTGGATCTGACGCTCGCCACGCCCACCGTGTCGTCCTTCGACGGCCAGACCGACCGGGAGTTCACCGCCGCACAGGTGCTTTCCGCTACCGGTCGGTGAATCCGGCCCCGAGGCTGCCAAAGGCTAATATTTCTATGTGAATTCCTTCTCGAGCCTGGACGTGTCCACGCGCGAGCAGAGGGTCGCCGTCGCAGAAGAGACCTTCGAGGCCCAACCACACGTCGCCCGGCGGCTCTCGAACACCTTGAGCCAATGGTGACGCGGGTAACCGCCCGAGCGAAGTCGTTGTAAGGAGAACCATGGCCACCACCGATCTCGAACGCCGTCGCCTCGCGCGGCTTCGGACCTACGCGATTGAGCAGGCGCTCGCCCGGCTCGACGCCGAGCATCCCAACTTGCAACCCGAGGCCATCGTCGCCTCCATCTGCGCGTACGAGGAAGAGGGGAACATCGGTGGCGTGCTCGACAAGATGCCCCGCCAGATCGACGGCCAGGCCTACACCACGCTCGTCGTCGTCGATGGCGGCGACGACAAGACCGCCGAGATCGCACGGTCCTACCCTGGCGTGATCGTGATCGAGTTCCCGGTGAATCTGGGTCACGGCGTGGCGCTCCAGGTGACGTACCGGTACTGCATCGATCATCAGGTCAAATACATCGTGACCCTCGACGCCGACGGCCAGAACGACCCCGCCGAGATACCTCAGGTCCTCGCGCCACTGCTTGCCGATCAGGCCGACTTCGTGGTCGCCAGTCGTCGACTCGGCGTTGACAAGACGTCGGACCGGTTCCGCAAAACCGGCGTCCGCTTCTTCTCCTTCATCATGAACCGCATGACCGGCGCGAATCTCACCGACACCTCCACGGGTTATCGGGGCCTGCGGGTGACGATGCTTGCTGACGTCATTGACCGGCTCGAGCAAGAGCAGTACCAGACCGCCGAACTCCTGATCACCTGCCTGAAGCGCGGGTGGCGCTCCGCAGAGGTGCCGACCGTCTGGCACCCCCGTTACTCGGGAACGACCAAGAAGGGCGCGAACTGGCTCTTCGGATTCCGTTACACCAAGGTGGTCTTCGCCACGTGGTGGCGCGAGCGCTAACGACCCTCGAGACTGCGCAGGTAGACCGCCTCGAGCTCTTGACGCAACTCCTCGCTCTTGGCCGCAACCGCCGACCGGGCGACGCGGCCGTCGGAGACGGGAGGCGCGATGGGCGTGCCGATCACGATGCGGATCTTGGACGGGCGCGGGAACTTGGCCCCGAGCGGCATTGCGCGATCGCTCCCGCCGATGCCGACCGGGACCACCATCGCCCCCGTTCGCGCCGCCACGAACATCGCGCCGTCGTGGATTGGCTCGACCCGACGGCCTTCTTTGCGCGTGCCTTCGGGGAAGAGCACCAGCGCGTAGCCGCGGCGCAAGACCTCCTCCGCCAATTTCATCGAATCACGGTCCGCACTGCCCCGCCGGATCGGAAAGGCGCCCAGATGACTGACCAGGGGTCCGAGCATCGGCACTTTGAAGATCGAGTCCTTCGCCATGAAGAAGACCTTGCGTGATGAGATGAAGAGTGTGAAGGCGAAGTCCACGTTGGACCGATGTATCGGCGCTATGAGCACCGGTCCGTGCAGCGGGATGTTCTCGCGTCCGGTCACCGTCGGTCGGAAGAAGACCTTGGAGAGACCGATGATGAGGCCCGCCACCACACGGTAGATGACGGTCTTCTTGGGGTTCAGCTCAAGTGCAGTTTCATCAGACATGCAATGATCTCCCCCACGACCTCGCCGACATCTCGGCCAGTCGTGTCTAGCACGAGAGCGTCGTCCGCTTGGCGCAGCGGTGACGCCACCCTTGTCGAGTCCGCCTGGTCGCGGCGCGCCACCGATTCGGGGCTTTCCTCACCCCGGCGCCGGGCCCGCTCTTCCAGATCGGCCGTCAGAAAGACCTTCAACGTCGCGTTGGGAAAGACCACGGTCGCGATGTCGCGCCCCTCGACCACGGTGCCCAGCTGCTGTTCGTCGGCCCACCGACGTTGACGCGCAACCATGGCCTGGCGCACGATGGGGTTGGCGGCCACGATGGAGACCGCGGAATTCACCTGATCGGTGCGAATCTCCTCTTCGACGTCGCGTCCGTTGACGGTGACCCGGGGCAGGGTCGTCAGTGCGACCGACTCCGCCAACGCTCCCACCGCCGCCTGGTCGTGGACGTCAATGCCTCGCGCCAGCGCCTCGCAGGTGACCGCGCGGTACATCGCACCGGTGTCGAGGAAAGCCCACCCGAGCGCGCGGGCGAGGGCGCGGGCGACCGTGGACTTGCCGGAGCCGGCCGGACCATCAATCGCGATGATCTCGTGGCTCATTGCAGCGATGCTAGGTCGTCGAAAAAGCGGGGGTAGCTGGACGTCACGGTCTCGGCGCCGCGGATCGTGCACCCCGATCCCGCCGCGCCGGCGATGGCGCTGGCCATCACCATGCGGTGATCCAGGCTCGCCCCGAGCGAGAAGGGTTGAAACGATCGTGCGCTCCCCACACCCTCGACGAAGAAATCGTCGCCCTCTGACCACGCCCGACATCCGAGGGCGGCCGCCAATTCAAGGCAACCGGAGAACCGGTCGGACTCTTTGACGCGAAGCTCTCCCATGGCGCGAAACGCGCTGACTCCCTTGGCGGCGGCGGCGGCCACGGTCAGGGCGGGGACTTCATCGACCGAAGGAATCTCGCTGGCGAAGATCTCCGTCGCCACCAGGTTCGAACTCTCACTGCGCAGCGAGGATCCCGGTCCGCCGGTCCGCAGCGAGAGCACTGCCCCCATTCGCTCCAGCACCGCCACGAATCCAATCCGTTCCGGGGCGGTGTCGATGGCCTCGACCTCGACCACCGCGTCAGGGTGAACCGCCCCCAAAACCGCGAAGAAGGCAGCCTGCGAGGGATCGCCCGGTATGTGCCAGGTCATCGGGGACGGGCGCCCCGGAGTCAGCGTTACGGTG
>PKYK01000059.1 GCA_003133665.1 Acidimicrobiaceae bacterium
GCCCCGGAGTCAGCGTTACGGTGCGACCGTCGCCGTGTTCGACACTGTGCACGGTCAGGCCGGCGTGACGCAGCATGTCCTCGGTCGTCGACCGGGTTCTGATGTCCTCGATCACCACCGTGTGACCGGTCGCCTGCGTCGCCGCCAGCAGTATGGCCGACTTCACCTGCGCACTCGCGACGGGAACGTGGAACTCGATTCCTCGCAGGCTGGCGGTGCCCTCGATCGTGAGTGGGGCGGTCACGCGCTCCCCCTGGCCCATCACGCCCGCACCCATCAGGGTAAGTGGCTGCGCGACTCGGTCCATGGGTCGCTTCGACAGTGACGCGTCTCCCACGAGCGTGTGCGTGCCGGCAACGCCACTCACGATCCCGGCCAGTAGGCGCATCGTCGTCCCCGAATTGCCGCAGTCGAGCGCCGCGCCGCTTGGCCGCAGTCCGTCGGCCGGTCCGACCACCGCGACCGTCTCGCCACTGACCGATCGCTGTGCCCCGAGCTGCTCGATGATGACGGCGGTCGACTGCACGTCGAGACCAGGCGAAAGGCCGACGATCGTGCTCTCGCCGTCGGCCATGGCACTCAACATCAGCGCACGATGAGACGCGCTCTTGTCACCGGGCACGCGAACCATTCCGCGCAGCGCGCTCGCCGGCCCGACGGTGCGCGAGTCGTTCATCGCTCGAGCGCCACCGAGAAGCCGAGTTCGCTGAGCGCGTTCTGGAAGGTCGCGGCCTGATTGGCGTCCACGGCCAGCAACAGCGTGCCGCCGACGCCCTCAATGCCGTGCGCGATTTCGATGTCGTAGATGTTGACCAGCAGATCCGACGCCGCCATGGTCACGGCCGCGAGCACGCCCGGCTGGTCGGTCACCGCGACGCGAAGGTACGCTAGATTCTCCGCGCTGAGCGCGCGACCGGGAAGTTGGCGGCGCGCGATTGAGGCCGTGCGCAGACTCTCCTCCACTACCCCTCGGCCGCCGGTTTCCAGCGCCTGGCGCAACTGGCGGAGCCGGTCTTCGAGCGCCAGCAGCGTCTGGCCAATCGCCAAACGGTTCTCGAACAGGACGTCGGGCCAGATCGAGGGATCTCCCGCCGCGATCCGCGTCATGTCTCGAAACCCCCCGGCGGCCAGTTGCAGGAGCACCGCATCCTCTTCTGCGGCACGGGCCGCCTCGTTCATCAGTGCTCCCGCCAGGAGATGGGGCACGTGGCTGGCCAGGGCCACCAGTCGATCGTGGTCTTCGGCGCTCACGGCCACCACGTTGGCCCCGATCTCTCGCAGGATCCCGTGAAGTTCGCTGTAGGTCGCGGGAAGCGTCGTCAACGTCGGCGTCAATACCCAGGTGCAACCCTGAAAGATGTCGGCGCGCGCGCCCGCGAGGCCCCGTTGCTCCGTTCCGGCCATGGGATGACCGCCAAGGAATCGAGGGTCATCCACGTCGTGCACAATCGAACCCTTCACCCCGGCGACATCGGTCACCAGAAGATCCGGGTTGACGTGTTCGGCCAGCAGTCGGTTCGCGACCGCGGCGACCGTTCCGGCCGGCGTCGCGATGACGATCAACGACGTCGCCTCGGACATCCGCTCGTCGTCGATGATCCCCGCCGCGCGAGCGGCGTCGACCACGTCACCGTTCAGATCGGTTCCGGTCACCTTCCAGCCGGCCTGGCGTAGCGCGAGCGCGACGGACGCTCCGATCAGCCCGAGGCCCACGACGTGGGCGTGGCGACTAACCGGGGAGGTCATCGCGCAGCGTCTGCGCATCGCGCAGGTAGACGTGGCGCATCTCAGTTCGCGCACGAGTGGTGTACACGTGCATCAGGATGCGAATACAGAGGCCCATCGATCCGGGAACGTCTATTTCGCTCGCGCACAACAGCGGAATGTCACCAAACCCAACGCCCCGCGCCGCCGTAGCGGGAAAGGCCGAGGTGAGGTCGGGCGTCGTCGTGAAGATCGCACTCACCACGTCATCGTGCTGGAGGTCATTTCGCTCCATCATGGCGCGCAACAACTCCTGGGTCGCCGCGGCGATCTCGCCGGGCGCGTCCTCGGCGCACGTGGTCGCCCCGCGAAGTCCTCGAATGATGGGCGTAGTCATGAAGGCATCGTAGAGGCCATCTCATCGGTGATTCCAACCGCCTCCATGAGACGACGGACTTCGCCGAGTGAGAGTTGACGCGATGAACCCGGGCTCAGCGTGGCGTCCTGGATGGGTCCGATTCGGGTTCGTACCAGCCGGGTGACCTCGTGCCCCACGGCCGCGCACATGCGCCGCACCTGACGGTTGCGACCTTCGTGGATCACGATTCGCAAGAGGCCGTCGCTGACCCGACTCACCTGTGCCGGGCTCGTCAGGCCGTCCTCGAGCTCGACTCCTTCGCGCAGACGCCGGATGGCCGCTGGTGACGGGTCCCCTTCGACTCTGGCCAGGTACTCCTTGGCGATGCCCGAACTCGGGTGGGTGAGGAGATGGGCCAGTCGACCGTCGTTCGTGAGGATCAAGAGTCCCTCGGTATTCATGTCGAGACGGCCCACGGGAAAGATTCGAACCGACGACTCCACCAGATCGAGCACCGTGGGTCGTCCCTGGGGGTCCGCGGCGGTCGTCACCACGCCATCTGGCTTGTTCAGCAGGTAGTACACCGCGTTCTGCGCCGTGGGCGCCAGCGCGCCGTCCACGCAGATCACCTGCGTCTCAGGATCCACCCGGTTGCCCAGTTCGGCGACGCGACCGTCTATCGTCACGCGCCCTTCGGAGATCAAGATCTCACACGCGCGACGCGAACCGAAGCCCGCCCTGGCGAGCGTCTTCTGGAGGCGTTCGCCCTCGGTCAACTACAGCTCCTCGACGAGGTCGCCGGCGTTGATCGACATCTCCTCCACCAGCGCGTTCGCGGCGTCGATCGTCGGCATGAACTCCTCGATCGGCGGCAGCTCGGTGATCGAGGCCAAACCCATCCGGTCCAGGAAGAGCTCGGTGGTGCCGTAGAGGATCGGTTGTCCCGGCCCCGCCGCCCGGCCCCGCTCTTCGATGTAGCCACGCTGCTCGAGGAGGCGTGAAACGCCGTCAACGTTGACGCCGCGAAGTGCAGTGATCTGGGTCCGGGAGATCGGCTGTCGGTAGGCAATGATGGCGAGCGTCTCGAGGGCCGCCGAACTGAGGCGGTGCGAGACGTCGCGATTGGCGAATTTGGTCACCCACTCGGCCACGTCAGGAGCGGATTGCATGATCCAGCCGCTCGCCAGCTCGACTATCTGAAAACCTCTGCGGTCATCGACGAACTCTTGACGCAACGCCTGCAGCGTCGCCGCCACCTCGGACGCATCGGCGTCGACCAAGTCGGCGAGCTCTTCGGCCGCGATCGGCTCCAGCGCCACGGTCAACATCGCCTCGAGCTTCTGTGCCAGGGAGAACTCATCCCTCATAGCTATCGACCTTTCCGATCTCTAATCCCAGTGATTCGTTCAGCCACTCGATTTGGACGTCACCGAACGTGGACCCCTGGCCCAGGTTGATGTGACCGAGCTTGCACAGCTCGAGCAGCGCCAAGAAGTGCACGATTATCTCGATCCGCGTGGAGAGTCCCGCCGTCAGGGAGCGAAACGAGAGGCGACCCATGGTCGGAAGCGTCTGGGCGAGTGCGACCACGGTCTCGGCCACCGTGACGGCGTCGACCGTGACGTGGTTGAGCCGCACGACCGGTACGGGCTTCTCCTCGATCCCGCGAAGGTACGCCCCCGCGAGTTGAGCGGTGGTGACGCCCGCCAGTAGGTCCGGCGGGTGCACCACGAAGCCGTCGTCGATGCCACGCAGGCGCGGAAAGGCCCGGTTCGCTCGCTCGAACAGCGACACGAAGGCGTCGGCGAGCGCCGAGTAGGTCCGCAGTTCGAGCAGTCGGGCGAGCAGGACGTCGCGCTCCTCCCAGCCCACGAACTCCTCGTCGGGTTCGGCGCTGTCACGACCCGGCAACAGCCGTTGGCTCTTCATCTCCAGCAGGATCGCCGCGATCAACAAGAACTCCGAGAGTTCCTCCACGTCGAGGTGGAGCGTCTCATCGCGCAACGTGGCGACGAATTCGTCAACGATCGGCGACAGGGCGACCTCCAGCACGTCGAGCTCGTGACGACTGATGAGCTGCAGCAGCAGTTCTACAGGGCCGCTGAAAGACGGCGTCGTCACGACGAAGGTCACGCGGGTCATTCTACTGGAAGGTGCGAAGACCGCGAATGTCCTCACCTACGATGGTGAGGTGCGAGTGTTTTCCGGAATCCAACCCTCAGGCTCGATGCATCTGGGCAACTACCTCGGGGCGATCAAGCAGTGGGTGCAGACCCAGAGCCCGGAGGCCTACTACTGCATCGCGGACCTGCACGCGCTGACGCTGCAGATCGAGCCGGCCGCGCTTCGCGAACAGACGACCGACTACGTGACCTCGCTGCTCGCCGCGGGCCTCGACCCCGAGATCTGCACGCTCTTCGTCCAGAGCCAGGTCCCGTATCACGCCCAGATGAGCTGGCTCCTCGAGTGCGTGGCCACCTTTGGCGAACTCAGCCGCATGACCCAGTTCAAGGAGAAGGCCTCTCGCCAGCACGGCTACCGGGTCGGTCTCCTGACCTACCCCGTCCTGATGGCGAGCGACATCTTGCTCTACGAGACCGAACAGGTCCCCGTTGGCGAGGACCAGCGCCAGCACCTCGAGATGACGCGCCTCGTCGCGGAGCGATTCAACAACCGCTTCGGCCCGACGTTCACCGTGCCCGTGGGCGTGCACCCGCCAGCGGGCGCGCGCGTGATGGACCTCCAGGAGCCCACCCGCAAGATGTCCAAGTCCCTCTCGACGCCGCTCGGCTCGATCAACATCCTGGACGAGCCCTCCGCCATCGAGAAGAAGATCAAGAAGGCCGTCACCGACACCGACAACGAGGTTCGCTTCGACTGGGAGCAGAAGCCCGGGCTCTCCAACCTGCTCGAGATCTACGCGAGTTTCAGTGGCGAGAAGCCAGACGAAGTGGCGTCGCGCTATTCGCGTTACGGCGACCTGAAGAACGACCTCGCGTCGCTGGTCATCGAGTCGCTGGCGCCCATCGCTGCGCGCTACCGCGAACTGCGCAGCGACCCTTCGACCCTCGACGCCATCGCCGAGCAGGGCGCCGCCAAGGCCAGTGCCGTCGCCGGTCCGGTCTACCGCCGCGCGGCTGAGGCGATGGGCCTCTTCTAGAAGACCCGGCTGAGCCACCAGTTCTGCAGTCCCGATAGGGCGTTCGTGCCAACGTGGAAGAACACCGAGTCGAGGATCACGAGGGCCATCACGAGTGGCAGGGCCGTCGCGCGAAACCGGTAGTACGAGGGGAGCTTGTGGCTCGGGATGAACCTCTCGATGATCGCCGAGCCGTCGAGGGGCGGAATCGGCAGCAGGTTGAACGCCGCCAGGATCAGATTGACGATGCCGAGGTAGACGCCGATATTGAGCATCACGACGCTTTGCGTGACGTGGATCGCCAACTTGCAGATGACAAAGGCGAGCGCGGCCAGCGCGATGTTGACGAAGGGCCCAGCCAAGGAGACGTACAGCGACTGAGTTCGTGGATTGCGCAGGCGCGAGAAGTTGACGGGAACCGGCTTGGCGTAGCCGAAGGCGGGCAGGCCACTGAAGATCAGCAGGGCCGGCAAGATGATCGTCCCGAAGGGGTCAATGTGGCGCAGCGGATTCAGCGTCAGACGGTGGTTCTCCTTCGCCGTGGGGTCGCCAAAGTAGTACGCGACGTAGCCGTGACTGACCTCGTGCAGGACAATGGACGGCACGATGGCGAGGAAGAAGTAGACGTAACCGGACATTTCCCTTCCTTCACTCGTGCGCGCGCGGATGCGCGCTCTGGTATTCGCGTTGCAGCGACGTTACTGAGACCGCCGTATAGATCTGGGTCGTGGAGATTGATGAATGACCCAAAAGCTCTTGGACCACTCTAATGTCGGCCCCGTGGGCCAGCATGTGCGTCGCGCAACTGTGGCGAAAGACGTGGGCGCTGATTCGCGCTCGCGCGATGCCCACCGTCATCGCGCGTTTTCGGATGATGAGGTCGACGCCCTGGCGGGTCAACGCTCCCCCGCGAACGTTGAGGAACAACCGCGAGGTCCGACCGGCGTCTGGGAATTCGCTGCGCCCACCCGCTCCGAGGTACGCGGTCAACGCGTTTCGAAGTGTGGCCCCCATTGGCACGAGGCGCTGTTTCGACCCCTTTCCCGTGACCAGGATCAGCTCCTCGTCGAAGTCGAGGTCTTCGAGTCCGATGCCCACCGCTTCGGAGACCCGCGCCCCGGTCCCGTACAGCAGCTCCAGCAGGGCGCGATCACGCCGGTCGGTCGCCCCACCGTAGGGAATTGAATCGAGCAGGGTGCCAAGTTCTTGTTCGCTCAAGGGCTTCGGCAGCGACCGCCCCTGGCGGCCACCGCGAAGGCGAGACGAGGGATCGTTGGCGAGGTGCCTCTCTTCGACCAAGAAGCCCAGCCAACCCCGCACTGAGGAGATGGCCCGGGCCACCGAGCTCGCGGCCCGGGCGCTCCGGCGCAGCTCGTCGAAGTACTGCTCGAGCTGGGCATCGGAAAGCTGCCCGACGCCGATGCCGTGACTGTTCATCCACGTCGTCAGCTGCGCCAGGTCTCGGCGGTAGGCCTCAGTGGTGGCCCGGCTCCGCCCCTTTTCGATGCTCAACCACTGGATGTACTCGTCGATGTACTGACTAGTCGACGTCAAGGAAGTTCCCAAAGACACGATGGAGAGCAATAGCCATCGTGCTGTCAATGGCGTCCTCTTCGCGCAGAACTTGGCGCAGCTCTGACGCCGACATCCAGTGCACGGACGACGAGGTCTCCTCGGGCCCTTCGGGCTGTCGCTCGAAGAGGCTCAGGCCGCGGGCTTCGTAGATGGTCATCAGTTGGCTGCACCACCCGGGCGAGACCATGAATCGCCCGAGCAGGGTCCAGTCGGCCGCTCGACAGCCCAACTCCTCGAACAACTCGCGCTTCGCGGCTTCCAGCGGATCCTCGCCCGTCACGTCGAGCGTGCCGGCGGGAATCTCCAGCACGTCGCGGTCAAACGGTGCCCGGTACTGGCGGATCAGGCCGATCTCGCCGGCATCATTGACCGCCAATATCGCCACCGCGCCCTCATGGACGACGACGTCGCGGGTGAACGTGGCTCCTTGGTGGGCGATGGTGCGGCGCTCGACGTCAAACACGAATGAGTGCAGCAACGGCTCGGTTCCCACCATCAGGAACGGGTCGCTCACAGGGTGACGTCGACCGATGAGGGATCGATGATGTGTGGTTCGCGACCCTCGGCGCGTCCAGAAGCCGCGGTCACCAGGCCCAGGAACAACGGGTGGGGGCGATCCGGGCGTGACTTGAACTCCGGATGAGCCTGAGTGCCGATGAAGAACGGGTGTCCGGGGATCTCGACGAACTCGACCAGCCGTCCGTCGGGTGACGTCCCCGAGCAGCGCATTCCAGCCGACTCGAACTGCTCGCGGTAGCGCGAGTTGAACTCGTAGCGGTGTCGGTGACGTTCCGACACGACGGTCGACCCGTAGAGCCCCGCGACAATCGAACCTTCGTCCAACATCGCGGGGCAGGCCCCGAGTCGCATGGTCCCACCCAGGTCCGTGATGTCCATCTGTTCGGCCATGAGCGCGATCACCGGCGCCGAGGTGGTGAGTGAGATCTCCGTCGAGTGCGCGTCACTCAACCCCAAGCAGTGCCGCGCGAACTCCACGACCATGACCTGCATTCCGAGACAGATTCCGAGGTACGGAATGTCGTGCTCTCGCGCAATCCGGGCGGCGGCGATCATCCCCTCGACACCGCGTTCGCCGAATCCACCGGGCACGACAATGCCGTCCAACTGACGAATACGCTCCGAATTGATCTCCGTGGGGACTCTCTCCGCCTCAAGCCACTCGATCTTCGTCGTCGCCCCAACGGCAAACCCGGCATGACGAATCGACTCCGCCACCGAGAGGTAGGCGTCAGGCATCGTGACGTATTTGCCGATCACGCCGATGCGCAACGTCCGGGTGGTGTTATGGACGCGACGTACGACGTCTTCCCACGCCGACAAATTGATCGGGTAGTGGGCGAGGTCAATGCCCAACGTGTTGCAGACAATCGTGTCCAAACCCTCGTGGTGCAGCGTGATGGGGATGTCGTAGATGCTCGGTGCATCGACCGCGGAGATGACGGCTTGAATCGGCACGTCACAGAGCAGCGAAATCTTTCGCTTCAGACCGTCCGAGATCGGCTGATCACTTCGACAGACAATGATGTCGGGCTGAATGCCGCGAGAGCGCAGTTCAGTGACCGAGTGCTGGGTCGGCTTGGTCTTCTGTTCGCCCGATGGCGCGAGATAGGGAACCAAGGTCAGGTGCACGTAACAGACGTTGTCGCGCCCCGCGTCGCGACGGTACTGGCGAATTGATTCAATGAAGGGCACGATCTCGATGTCACCGACGGTGCCACCAATCTCCACGATCACGACGTCCGCTCCCAACGTGCCGAGGCGACGAATACGTTCCTTGATCTCATCGGTGATGTGAGGAATCACCTGCACGGTCTTTCCGAGATAGTCCCCGCGACGCTCTTTGGCAATGACGTTGGAGTAGATGGAACCGGTCGTGGTGTTGGACATCTTCGAGAGCGATTCATCAATGAAACGCTCATAGTGACCGAGGTCGAGGTCGGTCTCGCCCCCGTCGTCGGTCACGTAGACCTCGCCGTGCTCGCCGGGGTTCATGGTGCCAGGATCCACATTGAGATAGGGATCCAACTTGCACATCGTGACTTTGAGGCCGCGAGACTTCAGTAGTCGACCGAGAGAAGAGGCCGTGAGACCCTTGCCGAGCGAACTCGAAACTCCACCGGTTACAAAGACGAACTTTGTCATCTAGAAACTGCCACGTCCACGGATACACATACTAGCGAACGAAAAAGCCGATCCTGGAGTATTAACGGGCTGTTTCGAGAAGTTGAAGGGCCAGCGCCCGCGATTGAGCGGTAATGGCGTCTCCCGCCAACATTCGCGCAATCTCGCGAACGCGTTCGTCGTCCTGGACCGCTCGAACCGTTGTGGAGGTGATCCCATCACGCACGGCCTTCTCAATCACGAAGTGGTGGTCGGCCTTCGCGGCCACCGAGGCCAGGTGGGTCACCGCGAGGACCTGCTGCTGGCGGCCGAGTTCTCGAAGGCACTCGCCAATCTGCTGGGCCACCTGGCCACCGATCCCGGCGTCGACTTCGTCAAAGACCGCAACGACGTCTTCGTGGACCGTCTCGAGCGAAAGTGCCAATTGCACCCGGCTCAGTTCGCCCCCGCTGGCCAGGGCCTGCAGCGGACCTTCGGGCTGACCGGGATTGGGCGTGAAGAGTATCTGGACGTCTGAGCCGTCGTCGCCATCGACGGCAAACCTCAGTGACGCGTTGGCGAGGGCAACTCGGGGAAGTTGCGCCCGAACGGCCTCAGTCAGACGAACCGCCGCGTACTCCCGGTCGCGTCGCGCCGCACGGGCCAGAGCCCGGTCCCGCAGTTCCAGCTGGGTTATCTCATCGTCCAGCGCAATGAGGCGCGAGGCCTCCTCGCGAATCCTCTGGCGCAGGGAATGCAGTTCATCGAGGGTCGCGAGGGCGGTCTCGAGCGTGCCGCCGTACTTTCGCGCAATGTGCTGGAGAACCGTGACCCGGCCATCCAGGTCGTGCATCGCCTCGGGGTCCAACGCGTCCGGGTCGGCCAATGCAGCGAGCTCGTGGACCGCGTCACGGGCCTGTTCGAGAGCGCCGCGCAGAGAGTCACGCAAGTTGTAGTACGAGTTTCCTCCGGGCAGACGCTCGATCGATCGGGCGAACCGTGCGAGCACCGTCGAGTCCGCTTCGCCGTCGAGCTCCTCGAGGACGCTCGCGAGCGACGCCTGACCATCGCGGAGTTCGGTCAGTCGGGTGAGTTGCTCGAGTGTGTCGGACAACTCGCTGGGCGAGGTGATCTTCGCGGCCTCGAGTTCACCGATCTGAAACTCCGCGAACTCCAGTTCACGCTGACGCTTCGCCTGATCGCCGCCCAGACTGTCGCGTAGGCGCAACGCCTCGTGCAATGAACGGCGCACCGAGTCGAGTTCCACCGTCGAGACTTGCCCGCTGGCGTCAAGAATCCTCAGCACTTCGGCACGGTGGCGTAGGGAAAGCGAATCGTGCTGTCCGTGAATCACAATCAGCTCGCTCGCGAGCGACCGGAGTGCCTCGGCGCTGCTGGTCACACCGTCGACCGTGCTGCGCAACCGTCCCGACGAACTCGCTTCCCTCGTCACGACGACTTCTCGCCCATCGCGCTGCACAAACACCGCCGCTGTCCGCAACTCGTCCAGAATGGCGTGCCGGGACGTCGAACCGTCACCGCCGAGGCAGAGATCCAGCGCGCCGAGCAACAGCGTCTTGCCCGCGCCGGTCTCGCCCGTGATCACGTTGAATCTCGGTCCGAACTCCACTCGAGCGTCATCAATCACGCCTAGGCCGTGGGCGTAGAGCTCAAGTAACTGCGACTTAGGCATGTCCCTCTCGCAGGCTCTCGCGAAGGCGAAAACCTAGCTCGACGCGGCGCGTGGCGACGACTCTCACCGGACGGGGACTCCTGCGAACCTCAATCGACTCGCCGGGCTCGAGTGAGCCAATCGTTCGACCGTCGGCGACGATGAGCGCAGGCTTGTTGTCGGCGACCATTCGGACGAGATTCGCGCCGTCGACCACGATGGAGCGGTCGATCGTGAAGTGTGGGGCAATAGGCGTCATGACCATCACCTGGAGCGTGGCGTCCACGACCGGGCCGCCCGCAGAGAAGTTGTAGCCGGTGCTGCCGGTGGGCGTCGCCACCATGACGCCGTCGGCTGAATACGTCAGATACTCGTCGTCATCGACGAATGTCTTCACACGAACCATGTGACCCGCCGACGCCCTCTCGACGACGACCTCATTGAGGGCGAATTCATCCAGCGCGGTGCCGGGCATGGTGATCTGGAGCGCCAGCCGGTCAACCACGTGCTCGTGCCGGATCGCGTGCTTGATGTTGTCGATGAGTTCGCTAGACGGAACGTTCAGCAGAAATCCGAGGCGCCCCAAGTTCACCGCCAGCACCCGCGCACCGTACTCGTGAGCGAGTCGGGCCGACTTCAAGAAGGTTCCGTCACCTCCGAGGCTCACGACCAACGACGACTCATCGAGCGCCGGCGCCGCGCCATCGTTGAGCAGATGGAGGCTGGAGTCGATGCCCTCCGCCTTCAGCCGCTCAACCGCCTCACGGGCGAGCTCTACCGCGTCCTCGCGATTGCTGAAAGCGGTAAAGATCAACTGGGACATGTTTCACCTCGTGAGGTAATGGTAGTAACAACAGGTCGCACTCCTGGCGAAGCGCCATGACGCACTTCGACCTGGCAATCGACGGGAATGGAGCCGGTTCCTCGACAGTCGGAATCGCCCTCTGTCGGACAGTGGAGTGACCGCTGGCGACCTGAGAACCAGTTCTGGCACCCCTTTGACTCAATCAAGGTCCTTCGGCTGACTGCGGGTCGAATCACTTCAATATCCCGCCACCCGGGTCGTCAAATGTCATTGCTTCGCCTGGCTTGTGGCGCCTTCGACTGAGGGTTGAAGACCACCGAATGACACGGGTGGCGGGACACTGCGCCGGCCAGTGCGCCAAACATCGGCATTCGACCGATACCTCTCTCGCCCGCGTCGCATGCGACGAACGAAATTCGAAACTCGTTATTGGCGCCCGGCTTGTCCATGGCGATACGGTGACGACAAGGGGCACAACGATCGAGGTGACCATGCGAAAATTCTGGATAGTGGGTGTAGTGGTTTCGTCGCTGGCATTGGCGGCGTGCGGGGCGACCGCGTCGATCAACCAGGCGATCTCGTCGGTCGGTGGCTCGCCGGACCTGCAGGTGCGTCTCACGGCCAGCGCCTCGGATACCGGATCCGCCCAGGCCCAGCTCGTCTTGCGTGCGCTCTCGGTGGACATGCGCTATTCGAGCCCGTCCGGCGGAGCCCTCTCTCAGTCGGTGGGCCACGTGAACTCCGAGTTCACGCTGAACCACGGCGCTCAGACGCTGGTGGACCTGCGCCAGGTCGACAC
>PKYK01000067.1 GCA_003133665.1 Acidimicrobiaceae bacterium
AGGTACGCCGGGGATAACAGGCTTATCTTCCCCAAGAGTCCATATCGACGGGAAGGTTTGGCACCTCGATGTCGGCTCGTCGCATCCTGGGGCTGAAGCCGGTCCCAAGGGTTGGGCTGTTCGCCCATTAAAGCGGTACGCGAGCTGGGTTCAGAACGTCGTGAGACAGTTCGGTCCCTATCCGATGCAGCCGTAAGTGAATTGAGAAAGGTTGTCCCTAGTACGAGAGGACCGGGACGAACGCAGCTCTCGTGTGACAGTTGTCCTGCCAAGGGCATGGCTGTTTTGCGACCTGCGGGTGGGATAAGCGCTGAAAGCATCTAAGTGCGAAGCCCGTTTCAAGATAAATTCACTCACTGGGTTAACCAGGTAAGGCCCGTGGCCAGACGACCACGTTGATAGGCCGGAAGTGTAAGTGCGGTAACGCATTCAGCTGACCGGTACTAATCGGCCGAGGGCTTGGAGTTTGATGTTCGTGCTCGTTCTAGGACGCTCAAGGAGCCGGCTGACGCCGGTTCCGACCACGGAAGTGGTCGAGCGCAAGGTTTCCGGTGGTTATGGCGGTGGAGATATACCTGTTCCCATTCCGAACACAGCAGTCAAGCCCACCAGCGCCGATGGTACTTGGGGGTCCCCCCCTGGGAGAGTAGGTCGCCGCCGGGATTTCTTGAAAGACCCCCACCGAAAGGTGGGGGTCTTTCGCATCTCTGGCTGATTGCATTCGGTCGTCGGATCGAGAGAGATCTGCGAAGAGGTGAAGCGTTGCTGGTCGGTGATCTTCCGGCATCGAGGAACCAAGAGTCCGGGTTGCCGTCAACGCCGCCTCGTCGACGTGGCGTTAGCGTGGCCTCGGACGATTGAATTGGAGAGAGTGTTGACGATGCCGCACCTCTGCTGCGAGTTCGGGGTCTGAGGGACTGATGACCAGTTTCTCCCACCTCTTCGAGCCGCTCACCATTGGAACGTGCACGATCGTGAACCGGATCGTGTCGTCCGGGCACGACACGGTGATGGTGAACGATGGCGCGATCACCGAGCAGTTGGTCGCCTATCACGACGCGCGGGCCCGAGGTGGGGTGGGCCTCATCGTCGTCCAGGTGGCCGGAGTCCACGAGTCCGCCCGTTACACGGCGCACATCTTGATGGCGATCGATGACTCATGCATCGCCGGCTACGCGAAACTGGCGAGCACGGTGCACGCGAGCGGGACGAAGATCTTCGGCCAGTTGTTCCATCCCGGCAGAGAGGTCATGGAGTCCCAAGACGGTTCGAGCCCAGTGGCGCTCGCCCCCTCGGCGGTGCCCAACGAACGCTTCCGCGTCATGCCGCGGGCGTTGCGCATTCGTGAGATCGAGGAGATCGTCGACGGTTATGCGGCGTCGGCGTCGCGCCTGCAGCGGGCGGGCCTTGACGGTGTGGAGATCGTGGCCAGTCACGGCTATCTCCCGGCCCAGTTCCTCAATCCCCACGTGAACATTCGCGACGACGAGTACGGCGCCAGTCCAGAGAACCGACTCCGGTTCCTGCGTCGCGTCCTCGAGGCGGTGCGCGAACGAGTCGGCAGCGAGTTCGTGGTCGGACTGCGGATCTCGGTCCAGGAGCATGACCCGGCGGGGCTGGACGAGGAAATCGCCCTTGACGCGGCGTCGCGACTCGCCGCGCAAGGTCTGGTGGACTACGTCAGCGTCACCTCGGGTACGTCCGCGGGGCTCGCCGGCTCTGACCACATCTCGCCCGAAATGCACTTCCAGAACGGTTACACGGCTCCGCTTTCGCAGCGCATGAAGGAGGTGGTGGGTGTGCCCGTCTTGGTCGCCGGGAGGATCAATCAGCCCCAGGAGGCGGAGCGGATCCTGGCCGCGGGCCAGGCCGACGCCTGCATCATGACCCGGGCGCTCATCTGCGATCCCGAACTGCCGAAGTTGGCCGCCGTCGGCGATGACGAGAACATACGAGCGTGCATTGCCTGCAATCAGGCCTGCATCGGGCATTTCCACGCGGGCTATCCGATCTCGTGCATCCAACACCCCGAAACAGGTCGAGAGCTTCGTTACGGTCGGCGCTCCCGGACCTCGGAACCTCTCTCGGTCTTGGTGGTCGGGGGAGGACCGGGAGGCATGAAGGCTGCGGCCGTGGCCGCCGAGCGCGGACACCGGGTCGAACTCCACGAGGCGGCCGGTCGCCTCGGCGGGCAGGTCCTCCTGGCGCAGATGCTGCCGGGACGCGAGGAGTTTGGTGGCGCCGCAATGAATCTTCACCGCGAGGCCCTTCGAGCCGGCGTGCGGATCGTGACGAACAGTCCGGTGGGCCTCGAGCTCGTTCGAGAGGTTCGCCCCGACGCGGTCATCGTGGCGACCGGAGCCCGACCGTATCGTCCCGGGCTCGAGATCATGGGTGAGGCGAGGGTGCTCGACGCCTGGCAGGTAATCCGTGGGGAGGAACTGCCAAAGGGACACGCGGTGGTGGTGGACTGGCGCGGGGACTGGACCGGAATCGGCGTCGCGAGGATCCTCGCGCAGAGGGGGCACAGGGTCACCCTCTGCGTCAACGGGTACGGCGCGGGCGAGTCGCTGCAGCAGTACGTCAGGGACTCCTCGCTCGCCTCGCTGCAGCGCGAGCGCATCGACGTCATCCCGCTCGTTCGCCCCTTCGGCGTCGCCGACGACAGCGTCTACCTCCAACACGTGTTGACCGAAGAACCAGTCATCATGGAGCAGATTTGCGGTGTCGTCCTGGCCTGCGGGCACGAGTCGGTGTCGGGGCTGCTGACCGACCTCGAGTTACTCGATGTTCGCGCCGTGGGAGTGGGCGACTGCATGGCGCCACGCACGCTCGAAGAGGCTGTCCTGGAGGGATTGGTCGCGGGCAGCGCCCTCTAATCGAGATCGACTGCATCTGAATGAGACCAGGGGACTCGACCAGCGCGACCGCCAATCACTGGTGGCCCGGACCGCTGACCGCGCCGGGTGCGTCCTTCCCTCTTCGAAGAGAAGTGCCCCACCGACGATCGGCCCCGAAGCGCCGTCGCGGGTCGCGGCTGGGTGCGTGGAGGGAAGTGGTTGGGCGAGGTGTGGGTGGCCGCGTAGGGCGCCGACGGCGCCGGGGCCGCCGTCCGGGAACGTGATTGGCAGCACCGATATCTTTCGAAGCATCTTCGCCCGCGGGTGTTCCCGCAGCCGGCCCAAGCCTAAGACCGCTGCGGCGGCTCGCGAGGGTGGCCCCGCCGCGCTACGTCACGGGGTTTGTTCAGCTGAGTTGACTGGCGAGCTGGCCGAGCACTTCGTAACAGCCCAGCACCGAATCCACCGAGGAGTTCGGTTCACGGCCTTCTCGGATTGCGGTGATGAACTCGCGGTCCTGCAGCTCGATACCGTCCATGGACACGGCGACCATCGATACGTCCACCTGCTCGTCACGGCCTGTGAACAGATCGTCGTAGCGCGCGATGTAGGTGCCGTTGTCGCAGATGTAGCGAAAGAACGTTCCGAGGGGCCCGTCGTTGTTGAAGCTGAGCGAAAGCGTGCAGAGTTGGCCCGAGGCGCTCTGGAGCTGGATCGACATGTCCATGGGGATCCCGAGGTCCGGGTGGATCGGCCCCTGCATCGCGTTGGCCTTGACGATCGGTTCGCCGCACTGGTACTGAAAGAGATCAACGGTATGGGCCGCGTGGTGCCACAGGAGATTGTCCGTCCAGCTTCGCGGCTGGCCGAGCGCGTTGGTGTTGGTGCGCCGAAAGAAGTAGGTCTGCACGTCCATCTGCAGGATCGCCAGCTCGCCGGCCGCGATCCGATCGTGCACCCACTGGTGCGAGGGGTTGAAACGACGGGTGTGGCCAACCATGCAGGTCAGCCCGGTCTCGTGCTGCACCTCGGCCACCCGTTGGACGTCGGCCCAGCTGTCCGCGAGGGGTATCTCCACCTGGACGTGCTTGCCGGCGCGCATCGTGGCGATGGCCTGCTCGGCGTGCATCTGAGTTGGGGTGCACAGGATCACGGCGTCAACGTCGGGCGAGTCCAGCACGTCCTGGAGATCGGTGGTGGCCTGTGCGGCGCCGTACGCGTCGGCGACCTCCCGGGCCTGTTCGAGCCGTCGACTGACGATTGCGACGATCTCCACGCCGTCGATCCGGCGTAGCCCATCGAGGTGTTTGACGCCAAACGCCCCGGCGCCGGCAACCGCGATTCTCACGAGGGCCCTCCACTGTCGTTCGCGGCCGGCTCCAGCACGAGGTGGCCAACGGCGCAGTTCGACGCGGGCACGTGGTAAAAGCGATGAAGCTCGTTGACGTCCGCTCCGAGCGCGCCACGCATGATGAGCCACATCACCATCTCGATGCCCTCGCTTCCGGACTCGCGCAGGTACTCAATGTGCGCGAGGCTGCGCAGCGACTCGGGGTCATTGACCAGGCGGTCGAGGAACTCATGGTCGAACTCGGGATTGATGAGACCGGCGCGCGGGCCCTGGAGTTGGTGGCTCATGCCGCCGGTTCCCCAGACCTGGACGTCGAGGTCCTCGTCGAAGCTCTCCACCGCACGGCGAATCGCCTGACCGAGCAGGTAGCAGCGGTTGCCCGTGGGCGGCGGGTACTGCACGACATTCACGGCGATGGGAATCACCTTGACGGGCCACGCCTCGGGCCGGCCGAACAAGAGCGACAGCGGCACGGTGAGTCCGTGGTCGACGTCCATCTTGTTGACGATCGTCATGTCAAACTCGTCGAGAATCGTCGACTGGGCGATGTGCCAGGCGAGGTCCGGGCATCCCACCACTTCGGGCACCGGACGCGGTCCGAATCCCTCGTCGGCGATGGCGAATCGCTCCGCACAGCCGATTGCGAACGTAGGGATCAGCTCGAGCGAGAAGGCTGAGGCGTGGTCGTTGTAGACGAGGACGATGACGTCGGGCTTCGTCTCGGCGATCCATTTCTTGGACCATTCGTAACCGGCGAACACCGGACGCCAGTAGTCGCTGTCCGACTTGCCGAGGTCGAGTGCGACGCCGATGGCGGGGACGTGGCTCGTGGTGACGCCGGCGCTGATGCGGGCCATGGTTAGCGACCTTCCTTGATCGATCGAACGCCCTCGGGGGAGCGGCCACCCGACAACATCATCGCGTTGTACGCGTCCACGCTCATTCCCGTCATCTTCGCAGCGGCCTGCACGAAACTCTGGCCGTCGGTCGCGAAGATCTTGGCGAGGAAATAGATATTGCCGCCTTCGTGGAGTGCGGCGTTGTAGTCGCGCGCGAGCACGGCCTGCTTCTGGGCTTCGGTCATGGGCCACTGGTCGAGGTACGCCCGCTCGTCGGCCTTGAAGCGTTCGCGGTTCTCGGGTTTCATGAGGCTCATGCAGAACTGGTTGAGGTGGTAGCCCTTGCGCGAACGTTCGGGGGTGAACACGGTGGTTCCGGGAATGTCGTCGAACTCAGAGTCATCAATCATGGTGTTCCCTCCCAATAGAGACGGTGTGGGTTCTCGACGAGGAGCTTCTCGCGCAACTCCCCGCTCGGCGCGATCCTCGGAATGAAGTCTACGAGCTTTCCGTCGTCGGGCATGTGGCTCTTCAGGTTCGGGTGTGGCCAATCGGTCCCCCACAGCACCCGATCGGGGAACATCTCGACGACGCGACGCGCGAAGGGGACGACGTCGTCGTAGTCCGGCGGGCCGGTGACGGACAGACGCTCGGGGCAGGTGACCTTCGACCAGAAGTTCTCGTGCTCGGCCATGAGTCGGAGGAACATCGCGAACTCGGCGCCGTCGACTGATTTGGTGACGTCGGGGCGTCCCATGTGGTCAACGACCACCGTTGTCTCGAGCGAGGTGAAGAAGTTCCGACGCTCCGCCAGGTCCGCCGCTTCGAAATAGACGACGACGTGCCAGCCGAGTGGCGCGATGCGCTCGACGATTCGGTGGTAGTAAGCGTCGGGCTTGGGGTCCACCAGTCGACGTACGTAGTTGAAGCGCACACCGCGCACGCCGGCTTCGTTCATCTCGGCGAGCTGTTGGTCACTCACTTCGGGGCTGATGGTGGCGACCCCCCGGGCCCGGTCACCCGATGAGACCAGCGCGTCGAGCATGGCGCTGTTGTCCGCACCGTGGCACGTGGCCTGGACGATGACGTTCTTGTCGAAGCCGAGCAGGTCGCGAAGCGCGAACAGCTGATCCTTGCCGGCGTCGCACGGCGTGTACTTGCGTTCGGGCGCGTAGGGGAACTCGTTGCCCGGTCCAAAGACGTGACAGTGCGCGTCGACCGCACCGCGCGGCAGGACGAAGTGCGGTTTGGTGGGGTTCGGCTCGAAGACGAGCCAGTCGGCGTCCATGGTGAAATCAGCCATCGTCAGCGGCCCGCCGCCTTCAGGTTCGCGTCGAGACGCGGATAGACGCGGCGCACGTTGCCGGCGTAGACCTGCTCGCGTTGCGTCGCCGAGAGGTCGAGCGCATCGACGTAGCGCTTCGTGTCGTCGAAGTAGTGCCCGGTCTCGGAATCGATGCCCCTGACCGCGCCCACCATTTCGGACCCGAAGAGGATGTTGTCGAGGTCAATGACATCGAAGAGTAGGTCGATGCCGGGCTGGTGGTAGACGCAAGTGTCGAAGTAGACGTTCTTCATGACGTGTTCGGCGAGAGGCGGTTTGGCGAGCATGTCCGCGAGGCCGCGGTAGCGGCCCCAGTGGTAGGGGACGGCGCCCCCTCCGTGGGGTATCACGAAGCGCAACGTGGGAAAGTCGGCGAAGAGATCGCCCTGGATGAGCTGCATAAACGCGGTGGTGTCGGCGTTGATGTAGTGCGCCCCCGTCGCGTGAAAGTTGGGGTTGCAGCTGCTCGACACGTGAATCATGGCCGGCACGTCGAGTTCGACCATCTTCTCGTAGAACGGGTACCACGACCGGTCGGTCAGCGGCGCCCCGTTCCACAGTCCGCCGCTCGGGTCCGGGTTGAGGTTGCAGCCGACGAAACCGAGTTCTTGCACGCAGCGCTCGAGCTCGTCGATAGAGCGCTCGATCGGCACGCCCGGAGACTGGGGAAGCTGACAGACGCCGAAGAACGTTTCGGGGAAGAGGTCGACGACCCTCTTGATCAGGTCGTTGCACATCCGAGCCCACAACTGACTGACCGACTCGTCGCCGATGTGATGCGCCATCGCCGAGGCACGTGGCGAGAAGACCGTCATGTCGGCTCCGCGTTCACTCAGAAGGCGGAGTTGATGCTTCTCGATCGTCTCGCGGATCTCGTCGTCCGAGATCGACGGGTACGCCGGAAAGGGTTCGCCGGCGTTGAAGGCCGCGATCTGCGTCTCGCGCCAGAGGTTGTGCGCCTCCGGCGCGGTCGTGTAGTGACCGTGACAGTCGATGATCATCGGCTCCTCCAGACTGACGTGGGCACGAAGACCTCGCCGCGCATCAGCAGTCGCGCCGTGCGCAAGAGCGACGCTCGTCGCACCACGACGTCGGAGCCTTCGAACGTGACGTCCATTGAGACGGTGAAATAGCCGGTCGGGTGCTCAACGTCAAGATCGTGTTGGGCACCGGGATCGGTGATGCCCGCCACCTCGTTGGCGACCGAACCCGGCACTAAACAGGCGGTGGCCACGGACACCGCTCCGAACACGCCGATTGCCTCGTGGACCCGGTGCGGGATGAAGGTCCGCGTCGCGACGACCCCGCCGAGTTGGGCCGGGGCGAGCAGACTCACCTTCGGTACGGTCTTGTTGGTGACGTCGCCCAGGTTCATCAATGGTCCGGCGGCCAGTCGGATCTTCTCGACGATCGAGCAGACCTGCGCGTTGGCTTCGATCTCCAGCGGGTCCTCGTAGCCGGTCAGTCCGACGTCGGCGGCCTTCACACAGACCACCGGCATGCCGTTGTCGATACACGTGACACGCACTCCCTCGATCTCGTCGACCGGTCGACCCGTGGGCAGGAGTGCACCGCACGACGAACCTGCGACGTCAAGGAATTCGATGGGGATTGGGGCGTGCGTGCCGGGCACGCCATCGATGTGGGCGGTGCCGTCGTAGCGGACCCGGCCGTCGGGGGTCTGGACTCGTGCGATCGCGAGGCTCTCGGTGTTCTCCATCCAGATCCGGACCTCGGTGGTGGGACCGTCCGCCTTCACCATGCCCTCTTCGAGGGCGAACGGTCCGACCCCCGCCAGCAGGTTGCCGCAGTTCTGATTGTCCGAGACCTCAGCACGATCGGGCCAGACCTGCAAGAAGAGGTAGTCGACATCGGCGTCGTCGCGCGCCGAGGGCTGAATGACGGCGACTTTTGAGGTGAGCGGGTGACCACCGCCCATTCCGTCGATCTCGCGCACGTCGGGCGAACCCATCGCCGCCAGCAGAACGGCGTCGCGCGTGGCGGTGTCGGTGGGCAGGTCGGACGAGTGGAAGTACAGACCCTTCGAGGTCCCTCCTCGCATCACCGAGCAACGTATGCCCGTCTGCGAGCTCAAGAGCCGGCCCCGTCGACGTAGTGCAGACCGCGCTGGGCCAACTTCTCTCGCATGGAGTACATGTCGAGGCCGAGCTCGCCACTGGCCAGTCGCACCCGCTTCTCCTGCTCGTTCGCCTCGCGGACCCCCGAAGCCTCAAGGACCGCTTGCGCGTCTTCGCGACGAACGACGACCACGCCGTCGTCATCGGCCACCACGACGTCGCCGGGGCGGATGTAGACCCCGGCGCACACGATCGGCGTTTGGACGTTCGCGGGCGTCTCTTTCACCGTCCCCTGAGCGCTGATGGACTTCGACCAGACGGGAAAGCCCATGGCGGTGAGATCGGCGACGTCGCGCACTCCCGCGTCGATGATGAGGCCCCGTACGCCGTGGGCGACGAGACTCGTCGCAAGCAGCTCGCCGAAGTAGCCGTCGTCGCAGGGGCTCGTGGGAGTCACCACCAGAACGTCACCGGGCATCGCAAGTTCCACCGCCACGTGGATTGACCAGTTGTCGCCCGGCGCGACCTCGCACGTGAGCGCGTTGCCCGCGATCCTGACCGGTCGATAGATCGGACGCAGGTGGGAACCCAACAGACCGGTTCGACCTTGTGCCTCGTGGATCGTCGCCACTCCGAAGCCGCCGAGCGCGTCAACGATTTCCAATTCGGTGCGTTTGGTACTACGGATTACCGTCGCCATTCTGTTTCCCCCGGGATGCTCAACGACCGATTCGTCTGTCAACTGGTCAGCCGGAGCGTCGCTGCATCGAGGGCCAAACCACTTGCACAGTACACTAATTCTTCAGTCTGCTGTGGGCCAAGAACTTGCCGTCGAAGATGAAGTTCTCTTCGCTCGGGCAGTGAGACCGTTCGGAAGGTGGAGAGGGAAATGAAGGAACTGCGGACCCAAGTCGTGATAGTCGGTGCCGGTCCGGCGGGGCTCTTGCTCGGCCACCTGCTGCACCTCGAGGGGATTGACAACATCATTCTCGAGCGCCGCAGCCGCGAGCACATCGAGCACCGGGTACGTGCCGGCGTGATCGAGTACGGCATCGCGAAGCTGCTGGTCGAATCCGGCGTGGGCGAGCGGATGCTTCGCGACGGTCTCGTGCACCACGGCGTTGAGTTTCGCTTCGATCGCGCCTCGCACCGCATTCCCCTGAGCGATCTCGCCGGGGGAAAGCCGATCACCGTCTACGGTCAGCAAGAGGTGGTCAAGGACATCGTGGCCGCGCGGCTCGGGTACGGAGCACCCCTGTATTTCGATTCCGAGGTTACCGGCTTTGACGGGCTGACGACTGACCAACCGTCAGTGGACGTCGACACGCCGGAAGGAAAGTTGCGCATCACCTGTGACTACGTGGCGGGCTGCGACGGGACCCTGGGTGTGGCGAATCGTGCCATTCCGCAGAACATCATCCGCCGCTACGAGCGGACCTATCCGTTCTCGTGGCTCGGCATCATCGCCCAGGCGCCACCGGCCACGGACGAACTCATCTACTGTCGCCACGAGAACGGCTTCGCCCTGTATTCGATGCGCTCGCCAGAGGTGAGCCGTCTCTACCTCGGCGTGCGCCCCGACGAGACTCTCGATCAGTGGTCCGATGATCGAATCTGGGAAGAGCTCAGCATTCGACTGGCCACCGACCAGGTGCCCGAGATCGGACAGGGACCAATCCTCGAGCGAGGTATCACGGCAATGCGCAGCATTGTGATCGAACCGATGCGCTACGGGCGACTCTTGCTGGCTGGTGACTCCGCTCACATCGTGCCGCCCACCGGGGCCAAGGGGATGAACCTGGCGCTCGCGGATGTTCGCGTCCTGTCCCGTGCGCTGCTCGCGCAACTGATTGGTGGCGACGACACCTTGCTCGAGGCATACTCGGCGACCTGCCTCGAGCGGGTGTGGCGAGCTGAGGAGTTCTCAACGTACATGACCCAGATGCTGCACCCGAGTTATACCGATGACTTTGAAAACGGCGTGCAGAAGACCCGACTACGTCAAGCGGTCGCGTCAGAGGGCGCCGCGACGGTGCTGGCCCAGAACTACGTGGACCTTTGCAGCCGCTAGGTTGACGAACTGACCTAGAACGGGTAGATCGGCAGTTCGCTCTGCGCGGTTACCCACTGAGTCTCGGTGTACGCGTCGAGATTTGCCTGGCCGCCCACACGTGAGCCGTTGCCGGATGAACCAACGCCACCGAACGGAATTACCGCCTCGTCGCTCACCGTCTGGTCATTGATGTGGATGGCGCCCGAAGGGATTCGACTGGCCAGTTCGAGGGCTCGCAAACCATCGCTCGAGAGGATTCCCAGGGAGAGTCCGTAGGGTGTCGCCGACGCGAGGGCCACGGCCTCATCGAGAGTCGAGAAGCTCACCACCGGGGCCACTGGACCGAAGACTTCTTCGGCGTAGGCCGGGGCCGATGTCGGAATGTTGGTAAGCACCGTCGGGCGGTAGAAGAGGTCTTCGTACGTTCCACCGGCCGCCAATGTTGCACCCGCAGCAACGCTCGCGGTGACCAGCGAGTGGACACGGTCGCGTTGACGACTGTCGATCAGCGGCCCCATCGCAACCTGGCCGGTCTTTGGGTCACCCACGGGCAGGTGATTGGCGTGCTCCGCCAGCAACGCTGCGTAGTCTGCGGCGATGCGCTGGTCGACGATGTGGCGACCCGTCGTCATGCAGATCTGTCCTTGGTGGAGGAACGAGCCAAAGGCCCCGACCGACACGGCCTTTTCGAGGTCGACGTCGTTCATCACGATCAGCGCTGAGTTCCCGCCCAGCTCCAAGTGGACCCTCTTGAGATTCTGGGCCCCGAGCGCGCCAACAATTCGACCGGCGGCGGTCGATCCGGTGAAGGCAATGACACGAACGTGCGGATCGGTGACGAGCGCCTCGCCGACGTCCGCACCACCCGGCAGCACGCTGAACACTCCCGCGGGGACACCGGCCTCTTCGAAGACGCGCGCGAGCACAACGCCGCCGCACACCGCGGTGCGGGGATCGGGCTTGAGAATCACCGAGTTACCCAGCGCCAGCGCGGGTGCGACGGAGCGAATCGAGAGAATCAGCGGGACGTTGAATGGAGCAATGACACCGACGACACCTGCGGGGACCCGACGTGAGAAACTGAGTCGGGGCATCTCGCTCTGGAGTATCTGTCCGGTGGGATGCGAGGCGAGCCCCGCGGCCTCGAAGCACTCCTCGGAAGAGACGTGTATCTCCAGCTCCGCCTTGGGCATGATGCTGCCGCCTTCGCGGATGATCCAATCGGATATCTCGGCGGCGTTGTCCAGGATCAGCTGACCAGCTCGGCGCATGACGGCTGCACGCTGGGTGAACGGGAGTGCGGCCCAATCGCGTTGTGCCTCAGCGGCCCGTTGGGCTGCCGTTGCCACGTCACCCACGCTGGCGCGGCCGCTTCGACCGATCTCTTCGCCCGTCGCGGGCTCGATGACTGCAGCATCACCAGCGCCGCCGGCGCGCCACCCGTCGAGGAAGATATTTGACTTCCAATTTGCCGAATCCAAAAAGCTCATGATCCCCCCAAAGTCTGACTTACGTCTTGATTGCTTATCACAAACTCGTTTCGCCCTCGGCACGTAGTATTGGCTCACCTTAATTCTGCGGACGATATTGTTTGGAAAAAGGGGGGGAGTGATGTTCATACGCGACAGCTGGTACGTGGCGGCACTTTCGTCGGAGTTGGACGAGAAGCCAATTTCACGAATGATCCTCGGTGAGAACGTGGTCATGTTCCGCGATTCCCAGGGTGCGGTGGTGGCGATGGCCGACAAGTGTCCACACCGGGGTTATCCGCTGTCCCTGGGGACGGTTGTCGACGATCAACTGGTCTGTGGCTACCACGGCTTCACCTTCGACTGCTCAGGGACCTGCGTCGCAGTGCCCGGTCAGGATCGGATCCCGAGCAGGGCCGACGTGCGCATCTATCACCTCGTGGAGCAGGGTTGCTGGGTATGGATTTGGATGGGCCGGGGCGAGGCGGACCTTGCGAAACTGCCCAGCACGCCCTGGCTGACCGACAAGGAGAACTGGTCGATGGTCTCGGGTGTCGCCAAGATCGATGCCCCCTATGGCCTCCTCGTCGACAACCTGATGGATCTGTCGCACGAGACCTATTTGCACAACGGATCGATTGGGACCCCCGAAGTCGCCTCGACCCCGATTGAGGTCGAGGTCGATGACGAGGCTCACGTGATCAGGGTGTATCGCCACATGACGTCGGTCGAATGTCCGTCGTTCTATTCGCGCACGACCGGTCTCGAAGGCAAGATCGATCGCTGGCAGGACATCGAGTACTCTGCACCCGGCTTCTACCTGCTGCACGCACGCATCGCTCCGGTGGGACAACCGCCGCTGCCCGATGGCTCCGATGACCACGCCTTCCACATGAAGATCTTTTACGGTCTGACTCCTTCGACTAAAGATATAGTTTTTGACTTCTGGGCACTGTCGAGAGATTTCTGCGTGGGCGACACCGAGATCGACACCTTCCTTCAGACGATGCAGACGGGGGTCGTGCAAGAGGACGTGGATGCCCTGAACATCCTTCAAGCGCGGTCATTGACCGAGATCGAGCCAACCGAGGTCAGCATCAAGATCGACCGGGGCGGCCTCGCCGCTCGACGAGTGTTGAATTCTTTGGCGGAAAAGGAGCTCGACGGGTACTCTGTCGAGCAAGGCGAACGGTCCACGTTGAACGTCTGAGGCATTTTCAGGCTCTCTGTGCAGTCCTGACGTCGACGATGTGATAAACATTCCGAAACTATTACTGGGGGGTCAGTACATGAATCATGAGTTGGAAGAGACATCAATCGAGGGCCCGGCGTCAATTCCGGGTTGGGGAAGCCTGGAGTTCAGTCGGCGATTGGGGCTGCAAGCTCTAGGAGCGACTGCACTCGCGGGGGGCATCGCTTCATTGAGCAGCGCCACGCTTGCCGCGGCTGCGACGAAGTCGCACGTCATAAAGATTGGCTACGTGACGCCGTCGACGGGGGCACTGGCTGACTTCGCCGGACCCGACAAGTACGTGTTGAGTCTGATTCGTGCTTCGAGCTACTTCAAGAACGGCATCACCATTGGCGGAACGAAGTACTCGATTCAGATCATCACGGCCGACAGCCAGTCGAATCCGTCGATCGCCTCACAGGTGACGACCCAGTTGATCCAGAAGAACGGCGTTGACATCATCGTCACGAGCTCCGCTCCCGAAACCACGGTTCCGGTGAGCGCAGTCTGCGAAGCCGCCGGCGTGCCGTGCCTTTCGACGGTCTGCCCGTGGGAAGCGTGGTACTCGGGTCTCGGTGGCACGCTGTCGGCCCAGGGTGCCGCGACGTCGGGGGCCTTCAAGTACTGCTCGATGTTCTTCTTCGGCGTTCCCGAGTTCGTGGAGTGCTTCTTGCCGATGTGGAACAGGGTGCAGGCCTCAACGGGGGCGAACAAGGTCTTCGGTGGAATGTTCCCGAACGACGCGGACGGCAACGCGTTCCGCGGCGCCTTCCCACCAATCGTGACTGCGATGTCGGGTGGCAAGTACTCGTTCGTTGACGGAGGCGCGTACACCGACCTCTCGTCGGACTACTCGTCGATGATCTCGACGTTCAAGAACGGCAAATGCGACTTCTTCGTCAACTGCCCGCTGCCTCCGGACTTCAACACGTTCTGGAAGCAGGCCTCGCAGCAGGGTTACAAGCCGAAGCTCGCGACGGTGGCCAAGGTCATGTTGTTCCCGACCGATGTGTACGCGCTCGGTGCCCTGTCGAACAACATCGCGACGGACGCTTGGTTCACGCCCTACGCACCGTACAAGTCGTCGCTCACCGGCATGACGGGGTATCAGTTTGCCGCCAACTACCAGAAGAAGACCGGCCAGCAGTGGGTGCAGTCGATGGGTTCGACGTACTCGCTGTTCGAGGTCGTCATCCAGGCGCTGAAGACCGTGAAGAACCCTCACGACCGCAAGGCGGTCGCGCACGCGCTGCAGCACGTGAACTACGTCGGGATGTCTGGTCCGTTGAACTTTGCGGCGAAGACGAACCCGGCGCCGGGGGTCGGGATCATCAAGCCGGTCGGCATCCAGTGGAAGCCGGGAACCACCGCCACGGTCGGACACAAGAAGTGGTCCTGGTCGCCATACGTCGTGGACAACACGCTGAACAAGCATGTTCCATTGACGGGCGCCCTCAGGCCAACGAACGCCTAAAGCAGGTTCAGTGCCGCTGCTTCAACTGGAAGGTGTCTCAAAGAAATTCGGTCAGGTCGTCGTAGCCGAAGAGATCACCTTCCAGTTGGACCAGGGCGCCGCCGTCGGGATTGTCGGTCCGAACGGTGCAGGCAAGACGTCGCTGTTCGGAATGATCTCAGGGGACATCCGCCAGGATTCCGGCCGGATCCTCTTCGAAGATCAGAGCGTCGGTTCGATGACGGCGGCCGTGCGCTGTCGCATGGGAATGGGCCGCACGTACCAGGTTCCCCATCCCTTCGAGCGCATGACCGTGTTTGAGAATGCACTGCTAGCCGCGCAGCAGGGGGCCCAGGCTCACGGCCAGAAGAGCTACGACCTGGCGTTTGCGGCGCTCGAACGAACCGGTCTGGCCGAGTTGGCGAATCGGCCCGCGGGGTCTCTCGGGCTCTTGCACCGCAAGCGGCTCGAGATGGCCCGCGCTCTGGCGACGGGACCCAAATTGCTGCTGCTCGACGAGATCGCCGGCGGCCTGACCGACCCCGAGGTCAACGAGTTGATCGTCATCATTCGAGGACTCCGCGACGACGGAATTGCGGTGCTGTGGATTGAGCACGTCGTGCGAGCCCTGCTTTCGACGGTGGATCGTCTGCTGTGCTTGGCCAGCGGAAGACTGGTCGCTGACGGGCCACCAAGTGAGGTGCTCGCCTCGGAAGAGGTGCGGAAGGTCTATCTCGGCGGCAAGATCATCAACGAGGCCGCGATCTGATGTGCGCCGCCGCTGATCCATCGATCAACTCCAACGGTGCTCTCATCGAGGTGAGCGGCCTGTCTGTGTACCACGGCCAACTGTGTGCGGTCGACGACGTCAGCTTCAAGGTGGAACGGGGCGAGGTGCTGGCGATGATCGGCGCAAACGGTGCCGGTAAGTCGACCCTGTTGCGCACAATCGCGGGACTGCATCAAGCGACCAGCGGGAGCATTGTCTTCAACGATCAAGATGTCTCGAAAATGGCACCCCATCGACGGGTCACTTTGGGAATTTCACTGGTTCCCGAAGGACGCCGACTGTTCACGTCGATGACCCTGGAAGAGAACCTTCTCGTGGGCGCTCACTACGCCAACAAGGGTCCGTTCAACATCGCCAAGATCTACGAGCTCTTCGATTGGATGCACGATCGGCGTCGTCAGAGGGTCGGACAGTTCTCCGGGGGAGAGCAACAGGCCGTAGCGATCGGCCGGGCGTTGGTGACGAATCCCCAACTCCTGCTGCTCGACGAACTCTCGCTCGGACTGGCACCGATCATCATCGAGCGCATCTACGCGCTGATCCCCGAAATCATCGCCCAGGGAGTCAGCGTTCTCCTGGTGGAACAGGACGTCACGCAGGCCCTGAATTTTGCGAATCGCGTGCACTGCCTTCTCGAAGGAAGGACGTCGTTGGTGGGTACGCCCGCCGAGTTGTCCTCGGAAGAGATCGAACGCGCCTATTTCGGTTCGCACTTGAGCGGGTACTCCCAATCGTCTCACGGCGGTGCCGGATGATTTGGGTGAATGTCCTGATCCAGGGGATTCTGATTGGGGGTTTCTACGCGCTCTTCGCGTGCGGACTCTCCCTCATGTTCGGTGTCATGAAGGTCATCAACCTGGCCCACGGTGACATCGCGGTGGTAGCCGGCTACGTCGCCGTATTCCTCGCGCCCCAACTTCACATTCCCGAAGTCTGGTCCTTCATCATCGTCGTGCCGATCTTTGCGGTCGCGGGCTACCTGATTCAGCGAACGCTCATTCAAAAGAGCATCGATCGTGATCCGTTCACGACACTGCTGGTCACCTTCGGCTTCTCCGTGGTGATTGAGAACCTGTTGCTCGAGATCTACACGGCCAACGGTCAGTCAGTGAACATCGGTGCCCTGATCGGGGATTCGATTCACGTCTCGAACGTGATCTACATCTCGTACATCTCACTGGCCGTCCTGGTCACCGCGGTCGTCGTGCTGGCGGCTCTTCAACTGTTCCTTTCCAAGAGCGGAACGGGTCGGCTCATCCGGGCCGTCGCCGACGACCGTGAGGCGGCGCAGCTGAGCGGAGCCAACTATCGACACATCTTCGGTATCGCCGCGGCCATCGCCTTCGCCACGGTTGCGCTGGCCGGCATTGCCTACGGCATGATGACGGAGTTCGCACCGACGTCGGGTGGAGTGAACCTGCTCTTCGCCTTCGAGTCGGTCGTCATCGGCGGCATTGGTTCGCTCTGGGGAACTCTGATCGGCGGTGTGCTCCTGGGGATAGCCCAGCAAGTCGGCGCCCACATCAATCCCGAGTATCAGGTACTGGCCGGAAACCTTCTCTTCCTCGTGATCCTTGGTGTTCGCCCGCACGGACTGTTCGGCAAGAAGACGGCATTCTCGTGAGCGCAACGGAAATGACACCCGTCGACAGCCACGGTCTGATCTCGATACGTCGCTCGACGCATTCACCGGTAATCACGATGGTCGGTGCGGCGGTACTGGTCGGTCTGCTCAGTGCCGCGCCTTGGATCGTCTCGCAGTCGCTGGCGTCGATATTGATGAACTTCTTCATCCTGGTGATCATGGCGACCATGTGGAACCTGCTCGCTGGCTATGCCGGTATGGTTTCAATCGGCCAGCAGGCCTTTGTCGGACTTGGTGCGTACGCGACCCTGTACCTCGCCATCAAGGGCATGAATCCCTTCGTGACCATTCCACTGGCCGCGGCGGCGTGTGGGATTATTGCCCTGCCGATCACGTATCTGCTCTTTCGACTGCGCGGCGGCTACTTCTCGATTGCGACCTGGGTCATTGCGGACACGGCGATGCTGATCATCGGCACCATTGCGCTGCTGGGCGGTGGGACCGGTCACCTGGTTCCCGGACTGTCGAATCTGAGCCCGACCGCGCTCACCGACGCGGAGTACCTCGCGACGTGGATCGTCGCGCTGCTCGTCGTTGCCGGCACGTATTTCTTGTTGCGGAGCCGTGTGGGACTGGTCTTGGCCTCGCTGCGCGACAACGAGGTGGCCGCGCGCAGTGCCGGTGTTCGCGTCACGTCGGCGCGACGAATGGTCTTCGTCATTGCCGCCGCGGGCTGCGGGGCAGCGGGCGCAGTACTGGCGATCAGCCAGCCGTTCGTCCAGCCCGGCAACGAGTTCAACTTGCAGTGGTCGGCCGAGATGCTGTTCGTCTCGATGATCGGAGGCCTCGGGACGATTGAGGGCCCCATTCTGGGCTCGATCGTCTTCTTCGTGCTCCAACAGTCACTGCAACAGCAGGGCGCGTGGTATCTCATCATTTTCGGAGCCCTGGCGATGGCCGTGGCAATCTGGCAACCTCGGGGCCTGTGGGGGGCGTTTCGCGATCGGTTCCACATGGAACTGATGCCGGTTGGTCACTGGGTCCGGGAGACTAAACGACCCAAGTAGATCCGTGTTGGCCGAGGTGGCGTTCGAATCAGAACGTGGGCGCTGCGAAGCCGTTTGGTTTGGCTCGGGACCTCGCACTCCCCGGGGACGCGACTGGTTACTCGCGCGTAATCTCTGCCCACGGGCGCGGACTGCTCGTTGGCGCCAGGTGAATCTAGCGAGCCTTGGTGCGATGACGAGAGCGGGTGGCGTGGGAACCGGACGACCATCGGGAGCGCCAAAAAAAACTCCCGCTGACGAATGCATCTGGAATAGAGTTCAGCAAGTGGTTCGGTGGGTCCAGCACCCGCACGTTCGAAACATTGACAAGGGGGGAGTGCCGTTGAGTAAGTACACCACGGTGTTTGGCAGTCTGGATCACTTCGAGAAGGGTGGCGTCGAGGTCATCAACGATGATCCGAAGAACTACGTGTTCTCGAACATGTTCGAGGTTGCGAAGGGCTCGAAGCCCTGGGAGAAGGTTGCCGTCGCGAAGAATCAGGAGTACGTCCTCGAGGCAATTCGGGCGGAGGGTACTTCGGAGTGGCGAGTAACGCCGCACGACGAGTTCGCGTTGGTCGTCGACGGCGAGGTTGTGATCGAGCTGCTGGCGCCGACGGCACCGCTGGTTGATCCGGGCGCCTCTGGTTCTCGCGCCGTAAAGGGTGAGCCCGAAGGGTCCCCAATGGGCACCGTCACCGCCGGACGTGGTCACATGACGCTGCTCCCCGCTGGACGGTGCTACCGCATGAGTGCGGCGAAGCCCTCGGTAGTCCTGCTGCAAACCATCGAAGGACCCGACACGATTCTGCGTTGGGCCGACATCTGTCAGAAGTTCTAGCAAGGGGTCGAGGAACATAATGAGCAACGAATCTTTAGTCTCGAGCGGTGAAGCCAATGAGCACGGTTACCGACCATTCACACTGGGGGGGTTCCACTTCGATCGCGACGAACACTTCGTCCACATCACCTGGCCCACGGGCCGTCATGAGGCCGCCATCGAGCCCTTTCTCAAGGCGCTAATGCGCGACGTGGCGTGGAACTTCTTCTACGGCACCGTCAATTTCGACGCGGTCATCGGCACGCTCAATCACTACGGGAACGTCGACCTGTTCGCGGGGCGGTTCAACCAGGCGTACCGCGAGGCCGAGCTCGACCATACCGAGAACTTCCCGCACGACGAGATCAAGGCGACCTTCGAGGCGATGTTGGGCGATTGGGTCAACGAGAGTTTCGACCCGTTCGCCGCGCCCCAGGAGACTGGTTCGGCGTACGGCCTGAAGTCCGGTGCCAACACTGCGGCGGTCACCCGGACGCGAATTGCCGCCAATCGCATGGTGGGGCTGCCCGACGACGAGCCGCTGCGCAGCGATGAATCCGGGTATCCGGTCAATCGAATGTTCGCGGACGTTGACCAGACTGAACCTCACGTCGAGGTGGTGCCCGGCTTCGAGAGCGAGGTGTCGGCGTTCAACTTCTTCGCGTACCTGTCGCGAAGCGACGTGACGTGGAACCCTTCGGTGGTGTCGGTCTGTCGCGACAGTCTCTTCTGTCCAACGACCGAGGAGTTCATCCTGCCGATCATCCATGGCAATGACCGAGTCGAGTGGTTCGTCCAGTTGAGTGACGAGATCGTGTGGGAGGTGGAGGATCGCGACACGGGAAAGCCTCGCGCCAAGGTCATCATGAAAGCGGGGGACTGCGCCGCGATGCCCGCCGACATCCGACACCAGGGATTCTCGCCGAAGCGTTCAATGCTGCTGGTCTGGGAGAACAACTCTTCCGAACTGCCTGGCCAGATCGCCCGAGGTGAAGCGCCGGTCGTGCCCGTGCGGTTCTGAGGCAGCGTTGATCGAGCGAGGCCTCTACATTGATGGTCAGTTCGTCGAGGCTCTCGATGGAGCAACCCTCGACGTCCTGAACCCTCACGACGGTTCGGTGTTGGCCTCGGTGGCCGAAGGTGGCGAAGCGGACATCGACCGTGCCGTCGCCGCGGCGCAGCGGGCCTTTCCCGCGTGGTCGGGGCGGGCCGCGGCTGATCGAGGCCGGCTGCTGTTGGGTCTGGCCGACGTGCTCGAGAGTCACGCCGAAGAACTGGCCCGACTCGAGTCACTCGACACCGGTCATCCCCTGCGCGACACGACGCTGTTGGACGTCCCTCGAACGGTTGCCACGTTTCGATACTTCGGAGGAATGGCCGACAAGCACGAGGGGTTCCTGCCGCCGGTGGACGCCGGCTTCTTGAACTACGTCACTCGCGGGCCCATCGGAGTCGTCGGTCAGATCGTGCCCTGGAACTTCCCCTTGATGTTCTGTGGCTGGAAGTTGGGCCCGGCATTGGCGGCGGGCAACACCGTGGTGATGAAGCCGTCTGAGCTCGTGCCACTGACGACTCTGCGACTCTGCGAGTTGATCGAAGAGGCCGGGTTCCCGCCGGGCGTCGTGAATGTCGTGCCGGGCTACGGTCAGCGGGCCGGCGCTCGACTGGCGTCACACCCTGGAGTCGGAAAGATCAGTTTCACCGGGTCGACCGCGACTGGTCGGGCCATCGTCGCAATGTCCGCGGGCAACCTGAAGAGGTTGCAGTTGGAGCTGGGCGGCAAGGGCGCCAATATCGTCTTCGGCGACGCGAATCTGAAGGCCGCCGTCAACGGCTCGGCGTTCGCGATATTCCACAATCAGGGACAGGCCTGCATCGCCGGCTCGCGTCTCATCCTGCACGAGGCCATCGCCGATGAGTTCCTCGAGCGATTCCTCGCGTTGTCGAAGTCGATCCGCGTCGGTGACCCTCTGGCGCCGGGAACCGAGATGGGCCCGCTCACGTCGGCCCAGCACCGCGATCGGGTGCTCGAGTACGTCTCGATAGCCCTGGAAGAAGGCGGGGAACTGCTCTGCGGCGGCAAGGCCCCTGACGATGCGACGCTGTCACAGGGTTTCTACGTCGAGCCCACGATCGTGAGGGCCCAGCCCTCGGCGCGAGCGTCCCAGGAGGAGGTCTTCGGGCCCTTCGTGACGGTGAGCACGTTCGCTAGTGATGACGAGGCGCTGTCCATTGCGAATTCCACCCAGTACGGACTGGGCAGCGGACTCTGGACGAACGATCTCTCCCGCGCGCATCGAGTGGCGAGGTCCCTGCGCGCCGGCATGGTCTGGATCAACAGCTACAAGCGGGTGAGCCCCGGCTCACCGTTCGGGGGAATCGGCAATTCGGGTTACGGTCGAGAGATGGGCTTTGAGGCAATGCACGAGTACACCGAGACCAAGTCGGTGTGGGTGAACGTCGACGCTCAAGTACCCGCCTGGTACCCGAGGCCGGACTAATGGCTCGCTTCACCACGCTCTCCGCGGCGGTTGCCGAACTGATACGCGACGGGGACGTCGTGGCCCTCGAGGGCTTCACGCATCTGATCCCCTTCGCGGCCGGCCACGAGATAATCCGCCAGGGACGCAGGGACCTCACCCTCGTGCGCATGACTCCCGACATCATCTACGACCAGCTGATCGGCATGGGTTGCGCCCGCAAGATGATCTTCTCCTGGGCCGGAAATCCCGGAGCCGGATCGCTCCATCGGTTCCGCGACGCCGTCGAGCACGCGGTGCCGCACTTACTCGAGATTGAAGAGCACAGTCACGCCGGAATGGCGGCTCGCTACCAGGCCGGGGCATCGGGGCTGCCCTTCGGGATCCTGCGGGGATACGCGGGCACCGACTTGGCCACCATCACGCCGACGATCGGCTGGATCACGTGCCCCTTCACCGGTGAGAATCTGGCCGCCGTTCCTGCACTGCGGCCGGACGTCGGCGTGATCTGTGCTCAACAGGCGGACCGCGACGGCAACGTCATGCTCTGGGGGATCACCGGTGTCCAGAAGGAGGCGGTGCTGTCGTCGAAGCACTCGATCGTCCTGGTCGAAGAGATCGTCGACTCGTTCTCACCACGCACGAATGGCGTCGTCCTGCCCGCGTGGGTGGTCGACGCCATCGCGGTGGTGCCGTCGGGGCCGTATCCCTCGTACGCCCAGGACTACTCCGAGCGTGCCAGCTCGTTCTACACCTACTGGGAACCCATCAGCCGTGACCGGGGAGCCTTCCTCGAGTGGATGGATCAGCACGTGCTCGCCACCACGAATCACGCCGGATTCCTAGAGTCGCTGGACCGCGAGTTGGTGGTCGAGACGCATGGCTGAGCCCGGGGCGACGTCAGCAGTCGACACGTGGACCAGCGACGAGATGATGACCGTCGCCGCCGCCCGGGAGTTGACCAACGGCACCGTGTGCTTCGTCGGCATCGGACTGCCGAGCACGGCGGCGAATCTGGCGCGCACGACGTCGGCTCCCGACGTCGTGCTGATCTACGAGTCCGGGTGCATCGGCTCCAAACCCGACCACCTCCCCCCTTCGATCGGTGACGGAGTCCTCGCGCGCACCGCCGACGCGGTCGTCGCGGTGCCCGAGATCTTCGCCTACTGGCTCCAGTCCGGTCGAGTCGACGTCGGTTTCCTCGGGGCGGCGCAGGTCGATCGTCGAGGCAACATCAACACGACCGTGGTGGGCGACTACCACTCACCGACGGTGCGTCTGCCCGGGGCTGGCGGAGCCCCGGAGATAGCGACGTCGTGCGGCCGGGTGATCATCACGCTGCGGCACAATCCACGGGCACTGGTCGAGAAACTCGACTTCGTCACCTCGGTCGGCCACGGTGACGATCCCGACGCACGGCGTCGACTCGGGCTTCCGGGGGCTGGTCCGCAGACGATCATCACCGATCTCGGAGTGCTGCGCTACGACAGGGTAGTCAACGAATTCGTGCTCACCTCCGTGCATCCGGGAGTTGAGGTCGCTAACGTCGTGCAGGCGACGGGCTGGCGGTTGCTCGTCGCCGAGACGGTCGCGCAGACGGTTGCGCCGACCGGTGACGAACTCTCGGCCTTGCGCAGATTTGCGGGGAGCTAGGACGATGAATCCATTTGAGTATGACGCACTGCCGGGCCGGGTCGTCTTCGGTGCCGGCCGCCGCCACGAGGTGGGTGCCGAAGCGCAGCGCCTTGGCGTCAGGCGAATCCTGCTGATCGCCGACGGGCACGACCTCACGTTCGTGGATGAAGTCGTGAAGTGCCTCGGCGATCTGTGCGTCGGCGTCTTCACCGACGTCGTCCAACACGTTCCACTCGAACAGGCCAAACACGTGCGCGACCTGGCGACCGCCAGCCGGGCGACGGCCACGGTGACGCTGGGAGGAGGCTCGGCCACCGGCTTCGGCAAGGCCGTGTCGCTGACGCACGCGATTCCCCAGATCGCCATTCCCACCACCTACGCTGGGTCGGAGCTAACGCCGATCTGGGGGCTGACCGATGGAGAGCACAAGAAGACGGGGCGGGACCTGGTCGTGCTGCCAAAGGTCGTCATCTACGATCCTGAACTGACGTTGGGGTTGCCGGTGGCAATCGCCGGTCCCAGCGGCATGAATGCACTCGCACACGCGGTCGAGGGGCTCTACGGGCCCGGCAACAATCCTCTCATGACCGCCCTGGCGCTCGAGTCGGTGAGCGTCCTGTCGACGCACCTGCCGCTCATGAGCGCATCGCCGAGTGACCTCGAAGAACGATCGCACGTGCTCTACGGCGCCTACCTCGCCGGTGCGGTGCTCGCGGTCGTGGGAACGGCCCTGCACCACAAGACCTGTCACGTCCTTGGCGGGCTCTACGGACTGGATCACGGAAAGATGAACGCCGTGGTGCTGCCCCACGCGCTGGCCTTCAACGCTCCGGCGATCCCCGAGGCCTACGATCGCCTGTCAACGGTGCTCGGCGGCGACGCCGCCCAGCAACTCTACGATTTGGCGAGAACGCTCGGTACTCCTTCGAGCCTGGCGAGCATTGGCATGCCCCGCGACGGAGTCGCGGTTGCCGCTGCGCTGATCGCTCACGAGGCCGCCGCCAATGTCCGACCCATCAGTGTCGAACAGGCCACGACACTATTGAACGACTGCCTGGCGGGGGAGCGTCCCGGTTGAACGCGGCCTTTATCGTTGATGCGGTTCGAACGCCGGTGGGTCGCATCGGTGGCGGGCTGTCGACCGTTCGCCCGGACGACCTGGCGGCGTGCGTCGTGCGTTCGCTCATGGCCCGACACACCGCTCTCGATCCGGCGCAGGTCAATGACGTCATCCTCGGCAACGCCAATGGTGCGGGGGAGGAGAACCGCAACGTCGCGCGCATGGCGGCGCTGCTCGCCGGTCTTCCGGTGTCGGTGCCCGGCACGACGGTGAACCGACTCTGCGGTTCGGGACTCGAAGCGGTGATGCAGGCGAGCCGGGAGTTGAACGTGGGCGATGCCGACGTGGTCGTCGCCGGAGGAGTCGAGTCAATGACTCGAGCGCCGTGGGTCGTTCCCAAGCCCGATCGTGGATTCCCGCGCGAACACGCCACGATGTTCTCAACGACCCTGGGCTGGCGTTTGGTGAATCCCCGTTTCCCGGAACAGTGGACGGTGGCGCTCGGCGAGGGTGCCGAGATCATGGCCGATGAGTTCTCCATCTCGCGCGAGGCGCAAGACGTCTTTGCGGCGCGCAGCCATCAACTCGCGAGTGAGGCGTGGCGAGGTGGCATCTTCGATGACCAGGTGGTCGCGGTGCCCGACGTGACGCTCGCGACCGACGAGTGCGTCCGCTCCGATTCGACTCCCGAGGCACTGTCCAGACTGAAGCCGATCTTTCGGGCGAACGGTTCGGTGACGGCGGGCAACTCCTCTCCGATGAATGACGGAGCGGCGGCGCTGCTCATGATGAGTGAGAGCGCTCTCGGTCGAATCGGCGCCGAGCCGCTGGCTCGGGTCGTCAGTCGAGCGGTGAGCGCGGTTGAGCCTCAGCGCTACGGCATCGGGCCCGTCGAGGCCAGCCAACGGGCGTTGGCGCGAGCCGGCATCGGGTGGGCCGACCTGACCGTAGTGGAACTGAATGAGGCCTTCGCCGCCCAGGCGCTCGCGTGCTTGAAGAACTGGCCCGAACTGGACCCCGCAATCGTCAACCCGCACGGCGGGGCGATTGCGATCGGACACCCCATCGGTGCGTCGGGCGCCCGGGTCCTCACGACGCTGGCCCACGAACTGCACCGGCGCGGCGGAGGTTGGGGTCTGGCCACGATGTGCATTGGCGTGGGCCAGGGAATCGCGGTCGTGCTCGATGGCCGATAGGTACGAATGAGAGAGAGCCGCCAATGACCACCAAGATCACGCCGGCGGCCCACCTGGCAGAAGTCCAGGCGAGCTTCGACGAGTCGATGAATCCCCGTCTGGTCGAGATTCTCCGCTCGGCCGTACGTCACCTCCATGCGTTCGTCGAAGAGACCGGGATGACGCGCGAAGAGTGGAAGGCCGGCATCGATTTCTTGACCAAGACCGGGCAGAAGTGTGACGATGTGCGCCAGGAGTTCATCCTCCTCTCGGACACCCTCGGGGTTTCGATGCTGGTGGAGATGATCAACCAACGTCCTTCGGACAATGCGACTGATCCAACCGTGTTCGGGCCGTTCTACGTTCCCGGTGCTCCCGAGAAGGTGATGGGCGACTCCATTGCGAGTCCCGGTGGCGGCGGCGAACCACTGGTGATCAGAGGCGCGGTGCGCAACGCCTCGGGTGCGCCACTCGGCCGGGCGCGCCTTGACGTGTGGCAGGTCGCCCCGAATGGCCTCTACGACGTGCAAGACCCGGATATGGCGCCGATGAGTTACCGGGGCGTTTTCACCACTGGAGCCGACGGGAGGTTCGAGATCCACACGAGCCGCCCCGTCGACTATCAGATTCCTACCGACGGGCCGGTCGGCCAACTCCTCCAGGCGACCGGCCGCCATTCGTGGCGACCGGCGCACACCCATTTCATGGTCACCTGCCCGGGCTACAAGACACTCATCACGCACGTTTTTGATCGAGCGTCACCCAATCTGGCGAGCGACGCCGTCTTTGGAGTGCGTGATTCGCTCATCATCGACATGGACAATGGGTCCGCGAGTATTGACTTTGTACTGGATACCGAGCAGTAACCCCAAGACGACTCCAGTCGAAACTGAGAATTCTCCCAAGAGATACTTGACTAGTTACCCGATGCCGTGAAGTATGTCTCTACGGTGCACAAGAGTGTGCACCGTGATGGACAACTCGTGAAGAGTTGATAGGGGGGCATTAGTTTCTATGAGCAATCAATTAGGCGGTATGAACGCCGGCAAGGCTTGGAGGGTTTGGGTAACCAAGCACCCGGTCGGAGCCGCGCTGTGGGCGGGACTCGTCGGTGGTCAGATTGCCACGCTGTGGGGTATTTGGTTCCCGGGTGTGGGTCTTCCTGCACTGAATTGGCCACTGGCTACTGGCGCGACCATCGATCCCAAGGGTTCGGTCCCCGTGCAATTTGTAATGGGAGAGTTCTTCCACGGGCTCGACTGCGTCATCTTTGCGCTGTTGTTTGCACTATTCATCTTCCCGCTTATGGGCAAGCTAGTAACACCGGCGATGAACATGGCCAAGGCGGTTGGTTTTGGACTCATCCTGGCGACCATCTCCGCCGCGTTCCTCGTCCCTTACGTGTACTACAAGGGTTACAACGTTGGCTTCGGTGGGGTGCACTTCGCGGGCTGGAAAGAGGTCTTTGCGATCTACCTCTGGCACGTTCTGTACGGGGTGAACCTGGGAACGATGTACAACCCGTTGGCCCTCGACGATCCGCTGTTGGCGTAGTCGCTCGAGAGCTGGCGATCGTATTGCCAGCAGATGTCATTTGCCCCGACCGGCTGGCGTTGGCCAGCCGGTCGGGGCTTTTTGGACGGTCAACTAGGCCGCTGGAGCCGGCGAGAGCTCATTCAACAGTGAGCGAGTGCGCGCTATGGCGTCGTCGACAACCTCGTGGGCGGTGTCTTTGGTGACCACGAACTCGACGTCGGCGCCGGCGTCGAGGAAGATCGATGCCGTCTTCTCAGCTCGCCCAAGCGGAATCCACTCATCGTGGTCCGAGAGGGTGATGAACGTGGGCAGTCCTTTCGCCTGCGCCGGCCGCGTCAGGTTATCGGCGTCCGGGCCAATGAGGCCGCCCGTCAGACAGATCAGCGCGGCGAAGCGGCGATTGGATCGAGCGACGTACTCGGTGACGAGGCAGGCCCCTTGGGAGAAGCCGAGCCACACGACTCTGGAGTCGTCGACACCGGCGTCGCCGATCACTTGGAGAACGTCATCGAGGCGCGCGAGTGCGAAGTCGAGACGCGGCTGGTTCTGCTCAAGGGGGGCCAAGAAGCTGGCGGGATACCAGCTGTTCCCGTCGGCGGCGGGGAGGACGTAGGCGAGATCAGGACGATTGAGCCGTGTGACCACGTTGTCGATCATGTAGGTCGGATCGAGGGTTCTTCCGTGGACGGCGACCACGACCAGTGGTGCCCCAGCGATGGCGGCGCCACTGAAGGTGAGCGGCTGGTCACGATGAGGGTTCTGCATTGCTTCCTTCGGCCTCTAAAGGAGCAATGCGATACGCCCCCAGTGGGAGGCGTATCGCATTGTCCGGAACTAATTTGACTGCTCGGTGAAGCTACGAGTACTGCAGAGGCTCGAGGTAGCCAATGAGGAAGTCTCGCTTGTCTTCGAAGACTGGCGGAATCTGGAAGTTCTTGCCCAGCTCTTCGAAGGGCTCGTCAATCGTGAATCCCGTCGACTTTGAGACCGAGGCCTCAAACATCGCGCCACCCGGGGTGCGAACGTACACCGAGTCGAAGTAACCGCGGTCCTTGACGTCCGATACGTCGGTGAAGCCCATGCCAACGAGGCCGTGCTTGACACTGTCCTGGACGCCCAAGTCGGCGACCTGGAAGGCCGTGTGGTGGACAATTCCCTCACCGTACATCCAGCCCGCCTGGTTGCGTCGGGGTTCGGCGATGAAGTCAACGATGGCGCCGGAGCCTCCCTTGCCAACTTCGAAGCGGATGCTATCGCCCTCTTCCAATGTCAAACGTCCGCTCCAGCCCTGGTTCATGAAGTCGGCTGAGAGGTCCAGGTCCAGCACCGAGACCGTGATGCCGTGGGTTCCGTGCACGCCGTGCTCGACTGGGACCGGGCCGTTGGAGTGGGGCATCCGCTCGTCGTTGGCGACGCCAACCAGCTCGTACTCAATGCCACAAGGGTGGGAGAAGTGCAGACGCTTCTCTCCGAAGAGTTCGTATTCTTTGACGTCGAAGCCGTGACTGGTGAGTCGCTCGAGCCAGTAGCCAATCGAACCCTCGGGGACCGAAAGC
>PKYK01000035.1 GCA_003133665.1 Acidimicrobiaceae bacterium
AAAGAGCCCCTCGCCCCGTACGGCTCGAGTTCGCCCGCGATGAACGAGCTCATCGGCGCGTGTCGCGCCGAGCGGCTCTTGATATTCGCGAACTTCAACCGGCTCCACGTCGTGCCGCCGTGCACCATCACCGACGTCGAAGCGCACGATGGTTTGGCTCGTCTCGACCGTGCCCTCTCGGTGGCCGACCGGTACTACGTCGGCGAGTAATGACCAATCTTGAGCGCCGTATCCGGGTGGCCACGCTGCTGCGCGAGCTCGGTCACGACTACGTCGCGCGCGACATGAGCGACGATGAGCTCGACCTGCTCGCCGGCGAAGTCCGGGGCCTGCTCGATCGCGTCGCTCAGGCGCCGCTGCGCCAGCGTTCCGTTCCTCGTGGCGCCGTCGATGAGTTCCAGATGACGGTGCCGGTCGAGGGTCAGGCGCAGAAGCACCAGCTCTTCGCCGACTCGGTGGTCTCGGGTGGCGCGAACCCCATGGGTCTCGGGGCGTTGCTCTGGCGCGAGGGTGACACCGCGGTGATGGAGGTGACCCTCGGCAAGGCCTTCGAGGGTGCCCCGGGCAGATCGCACGGGGGTATCGTGGCGGCGCTGATCGACGAGACCATGGGTCTCGTGATGGGCATGCAGGGCGCCCTCGCCTTCACCGCCCAACTCGACATCACCTTTCGCGCCCCCACCCCGATCAACGAGCCGATCATCGCCCGGGCGTGGCTCGAGGAGCGCAAGGGCCGCAAGCTCACCATCAAGGCATCGGTGCAGTCCGGCGAACTGGTGGTTGCCGAAGCCCGGGCCCTCTTCATCGCCGTCGACCCCCAGAAGTTCCTCGAACGCCTCGTCGACTCCTGACCCGCCCTTTCCGCCATGCCCTGGTCGCCGTGGCGTCGCTTGCGCTCGGGCAAGGTGCCGACGTCGCCGCCACGTTCTGGATGCACAAGGTACTCACCGCCGCCATGGGCGAGACGACCCCGGACTTCCTCGTCCACCAGTCCCCGTCATTGAACGCGAGCGGGCGTCAAGGATTGACTAGCCGTTATTAGTCTGGGTGGATGCCCGCCGTCACCGTAGAGAACCCGCTGGAACTGCCGCAGGTCGTCCTTCCGCTCACGACCGATCGGCCCCGACGCGTGAAGTCGATCACCACCGCGCCGCGTGGTTTGGAGGGCGAGGGATTCCCCGTTCGTCGAGCCTTTGCCGGGATCGACATGGCCGACCTCGATCCGTTCATCCACATGGACCAGATGGGTGAGATTGACTACGGTCCCGGTGAGCCCAAGGGAACGCCATGGCACCCCCACCGTGGCTTCGAAACGGTGACCTACATGATGGAGGGCACCTTCCTGCATCAGGACTCCATCGGCGGTGGTGGCATGATCGAGAACGGCGCGACGCAGTGGATGACCGCGGGTGCGGGCATCTTGCACATCGAGCGACCACCGGACGCCTTGATCGATTCGGGCGGACTCTTCCACGGCGTCCAACTATGGGTAAACCTGCCCGCCAAACTCAAGATGACCACCCCCCGCTACCAGGACATCGGCGCCCAGGCGGTGTCGCTGCTCACCAACGAGAACGGCGACGCCATCATCCGCGTCATCGCCGGGTCGCTCGGCGACGTGAGCGGTCCGGGCAGCACTCACACGCCGATCACGATTGCCCACGTCTCACTATTGGCGGGCGGCCAACTCGCGTTGCCGTGGAACCGCGAGTACAACGCGCTGACCTACGTGCTCGCCGGTCAGGGAACGGTTGGGATGGATCGTCACGCGATTGGCGAGGGGCAGATGGCGGTGCACGCCGACGGCGACTTCCTCGTGCTCTCGGCCAACGACTCCCAGGACTCTCGCACCCAGGCGTTCGAGGTATTGGTTCTCGGTGGCGAGCCAATTCGTGAACCCGTGGCGACCTACGGACCGTTCGTGATGAATACCCGCGCCGAACTACAGCAGGCGTTCGAGGACTACCAGGCCGGCCGCCTCGGTCAGATCCCGGCCGATCACATCTAGTCCTCGCCTCCGTCGCGGTGCACGAGGAACGTTCCCGTGGCGCGACTGACGAGTTTGCCAGAATCGTCCTGCACCGTCGCCTCTGCGTAGGCGATCTGACGCGTGAGGCGAACCACGTCGCCTCGAAGGGTGTAGTGCTCGCCCAGCAACGCCGGCCTCATCAGTTCGGTCGTCATCTCGATTGTCGCCTTCGTGCGATCACGACCCACGAGCGCACCGTTGATCGCGAAGTTCATTGCCGCGTCGAGCAGCACGCCGTGCACGCCCGCCTGCACCGCGCCGTGGGGGTTGCAGGCGAGCGCGGTCGGTTCGAAGGACCCAACGACCCACCCGAGGTCTTCGCCGTCGACTCCGTACGAATCGAAGGAACCACCGATCACGCCAATGATGGCCATTCCTCCGTCGCCGAGCCAACGTTGCATGCTCTTTCGTTGCGTCGCCACGCTCGAGACGATACTCCCAAGGCACGTCTAGGATTCGCGCGGTGGGTAATTCACCGACAACGAAAGGGGCACCAATGCCAACCGCGGTCATTGTGGACGCCGTACGCACGCCCGGAGGCAAGCGCAACGGGAAACTGAAGAACTGGCACGCCGTCGACCTCGCCTCCGAGGCCCTGCGGGCCATCGCGACGCGCAACAACCTCGACCCCGCTCTCATCGACGACGTGATCATGGGCTGCGTCTCCCAGGTTGGCGAGCAGGCCTTCAACATGGGACGCAGCGCCGTCCTCGCCGCCGGCTGGCCCGAGTCGGTGCCCGCCACCACCATCGACCGCCAGTGCGGTTCGTCCCAGCAGGCGCTGCACTTCGCCGCCCAGGGTGTCATGTCGGGGGCGTACGACATCGTCGTCGCGGCGGGCGTCGAAGTGATGACGCGCGTTCCCATGGGCTCGTCGATCGGAAAGGACGTCGGCTTCCCCTTCGGGCCCCGCGTCGCCAAACGCTACGAACCCCAGGGTGGGCTGAAGAACCAGGGGATCGGCGCCGAGATGATCGCCGATCAATGGGGCGTCTCCAGAGCGGACCTCGACGCCTTCTCCGCCGAGAGTCACCGTCGAGCGGCCCGGGCCACGGCCGAGGGCCGGTTCGAACGCGAGATCGTGCCGATCTACGTGCGCGACGAGAACGGTGAGCCGACCGACGAGCTGATGACCGCGGACGAAGGCATTCGTCCCGACTCCACCGTCGAGACGCTGGGGAATCTGAAGCCAGCGTTCAAGGAGAACGGCAAGGTGACGGCCGGCAACTCCTCGCAGATCACCGACGGCGCCTCGGCGGTGCTGATCATGAGCGAAGAGAAGGCGCGCGAGCTCGGCTACACGCCGCGCGCCAGATTCCACTCGTTCGCCCTCGCCGGCGTCGATCCCGTCACCATGCTGACGGGTCCCATCCCCGCGACCACCAAGGTCCTCGAACGTGCCGGGCTGACCCTCGACGACATCGACCTCATCGAGATCAACGAGGCCTTCGCCTCGGTCGTGCTGGCGTGGCAGAAGGAGCTCAAGGTGGATCTGGCGAAGGTCAACGTCAACGGCGGCGCCATTGCCCTCGGGCACCCGTTGGGTGCGTCGGGAGCGAAGTTGTGCGCCACGTTGCTGAACGAGCTCGAGCGCACCGGTGGTCGCTACGGGCTGCTGACCATGTGCGAGGGCGGCGGGCTCGCGAACGCCACCATCATCGAGCGTCTCGGCTAGCGGCGGGCTCCGCGTTCGAGTTCGCGCCCGACGTCACCTGGCTAGCGGTAACGCGTGGCGAGATAGAACGCGGAGAACATCGATACCAGGCCCACCACCAGGTACCACGACGACACCGAGCCGGGCAGTACCCCGAGGTAGTTCAGCGTGATGACCAGCACGCCGAAGACGAGCAGGTCGATGAGCAGCCAGCCGTACCAGCGGGGACTGTGGTCGTCGCTCGCGGGCCGCGGCGCGGTGTAGCGGCCGCGATTCTCCGCCGAGACGTAGCGCCCCATCGTCTTGCTTTGACGTCGCTTCGGTCCGTGGTTTGCCATAGGACCCGATGTTACCGAATACCCGATGAACCTCGATTGCGCGCCGCGCTAGGGGCAGGTGGTGACGTCGACCGACGAGTTGTACGGCGCCGACGTGCCCGGTGCCGGGCTCTGGGAGTCGATGAGGCCCGACTGCGCCGGGGTGCAGGTGAGACTCGTCGAAACGGTGGTCTGACCCAACAAGAGGTTCTGGCTCTTCAGCACGACGGTAGCGCCCGGAGTGGCCCGTCCGATGACGCTCGGCACCACGACCTGGCAGACTCCCGACGACGTGATCAACTGCACCGTCGAGCCCGCCTTCACCGGCGTGTAGGGACCGGGCACGGTGTTGACCACCAGGCCCGACGCCACGGTGTTCGAGCACTGCGTGCCGGGGGTGGGACTCACCGTCAGGCCCGCCTGGCCGAGCACCTGCGCGGCCTGCACGGTGGTGTCCTTGATCACCGAGGGCAACGGGTACGTGGTCCCCGGCTGTAGGACGGTCAACCGCACCGTGTCGCCGGTGTGGGCGGTCGCGCCGCCCTTCGGGACCTGGGAGAGAACGACGTCGGGCAGGGCTCCCGGTGACGCGTTTGTCGTGTAGACCGTCTTGAACCTCAGTCCCTGCAGCTGCAACGTGTTCTCGGCGTCGCTGAGCGACATTCCCGTCGTGTCCTGGACCGTCACCGGAGCAGTCTGACCCAGACTCACCCGCATGGTGACCGTCTGACCCTTGGAGATCGAGTCGCCGGCCTTCGGATTGGTCGACAACACCGTGCCACTCGACTGGCTGGCTGAGACCTGGGTGATCTTGCCGATGGTCAATCCGTCCGAGCGCAACGTCTGGCTCGCGGTCGTGACCGATTGGCCGACGACGTCGGGCATCTGCGTGACAGTCGTTCCCTTGGCCAGCAAGAAGTACGCGAGGCCGCCGGCGGCGAGGAGGATGACAACCACCGTGGCAATCGTCCCGGTGCGGCGGTCCTTCCTTCGCCGAATGTCGGTGCGCGGACCGGACATGACCGGCACCGATTGGGTCCGCTCCCCGGGCGCCACCGCCATGACCGAGCGCGTCGCGTCCGCACCGAAGAAGGCGCCGCCGTAGCCCGCGGCGCGGACCGGCTGTCCCTCGCTGAAGCGGATGAGGTCGGCGCGGAACTCGTCGGCGGTCTGGTAGCGCTGAGCCGGTGACTTCGCCAGCGCCTGCATCGTGATTGCCTCGAGGTCACGCGGCACGGTGTCGTTGAACGCCGAGAGTGGCGGCACGGAACCGTGCACGTGCTGGCTCGCCACCGCGACCGGCGAGTCGCCGATGAACGGCGGGCGTCCGACGAGCATCTCGTAGAGCACGACGCCGAGCGAATAGACGTCGCTTCGTCCGTCGACCGCGGCGCCTTCGGCCTGCTCGGGCGAGAAGTACGTGGCGGTGCCCATCACCGAACCCTCTTCAGCGAAGTGGTCCTCGCTCGCGACCGCTTGGGCGATCCCGAAGTCGGTCACCTTCACCTGACCGTCCGAGGTGATCAGGATGTTGCCCGGCTTCACGTCACGGTGAACCACGCCGTTGCGATGCGCGTAACCGAGGGCCGCCGCAACCTGGGCGATGAGCTGGGCGGAGCGCGACGCCGTTTGGGTGCGCCCACCGCGCAACATGTCGGCGAGCGACGTGCCCTCGATGAGTTCCATGACGATGAAGTACGTGCCGTCGTCCTCGCCCCAGTCAAAGACCGGCACGATATTGGGATGCGAGAGATTCGCGGCGGCCTGCGCCTCGCGGCGAAATCGCTCGACGAAGAGCGGATCCGCACTCAGCTCGGGATAGAGGATCTTGAGTGCGACGGCCCGGTTCAGCAGCAGGTCCTGGGCCCGGTACACGAGCGCCATCCCCCCTCGGGCTATCAGGTGCGTCGCTTCATACCGATTTGAGTAAATTCGGGGGTCGCTGACGGGCTCCATACTGCGACTAGCCTACGCCCTCGACATTGGTCTGAAGCCTCGCTAGCTGGGGCACGTGGTAGAAGTTCCAGACACCGGATGGCCCGACTGGAGCGCCAGTGCCCCTTCGACGAGACACTTGATTATTGGCCCCGCGACCGTCGCACCGAAGGCCGATTGCGCCTGGAACGGCATCACCACGGCCACCGCGACCGTCGGATTGGTCGCCGGAGCGAAGGCGATCATCCAGTCGTCGGTGTTCTTCTTGCTGTTGCCGGTCTGGGCGGTGCCGGTCTTCGCGGCCACGTCGAGGGCCGCGGGAAAGATGCCCGACGCCGTGCCGTAGCGGACCACGTTCTGCATGAGCGGCACGATCTGCTGGGCCTGTGCGGGGGTGAGCGGCCTTTGCCATACCGAATCCTTGAACCGCTTGATGACGGTGCCGTCGGGCCCGCTGATGTAGCTCATCAGGTGCGGGGTCATCATCGCGCCGCCGTTGGCGACGGCGGCCGCGACGAGAGCGTTCTGGAGCGCCGAGGCGCGCACGTTCTCCTGACCGATCGACGAGTACGCCAGTCCGGGCAGGTTGTACTGGAACGACGAAGCCGCAGGGAAGTAACTCGCCACGACTCCCCCCAGGTCAAGGGGCGGCACCAGGTTGTAGCCAAAGGAGTTCGCGGTGGCGGACATCAGGTTGGCGCCAATGTCGAGCCCGAGCAGCGCGTAACCCGGGTCGCACGACTCGGGCAGCATCACCGCGACCGTGCCACCACAGGCGGAGAAGCCGCTGTTGTAGAGCTTCAGGGGCGAGTTGGGGATCACCGCATAGTTCTTCACCGGGTACGGCTTCACCAGCAGATCGGGCCGACCTATCACCGCCGCCGCGGTCGTGACGACCTTGAACGTCGAGCCCGGCGGGAAAGTCTGCTGGGTGGCGACCAGCCCCAGGGGCTCGAAGCCGTGAGCGTCCCTCGTGGTATCCGCCTTCCAGGCCGCCTTTGCGGTGGCGTAGACGGTCGACGCCAGGGGCGCGGGGTTGTAGTTCGGGTTCGAATACATGGCCAGGACGTCACCGGTACGCGGGTTCAGCACCACTGCCGCCCCGTCCTGGCCGCCGAGCGCCGTTCGGGCGACCCGTTGCAGCGCCGGCTCCAGGGTGAGGGTGACCGAGTCGGCCGCGCTGATCGGTGCGAGCACCTGCGCGAAGCTCTGGGGCGGCTGCGCGTGGGCCGCGAGGTCGCTGCCGTAGAAGGCTTCGAGGCCCCAGTTCCCGTAGCTGGGTCCGGAGAATCCCACCACGCCCGAGGTCAGCGAACCCAGAGGGTAGATCCGCTGCCAGGGGTAGAAGCCGCTCGACGTGGGCACCGACTGGGCCAGGATCGTGCCGTCGGCGGCCACGATCTGACCACGGGCGTAGAGCGTTGACGCTTGCGCCACCCGCGGGTTCAGAGGAGACGCGTCGAGCGCCGGTGCGCGAAAGAACTGAACGTTGGCCGACTGCGCCGCCACCACGGCGAAGAGCAGGAGTATCGCCGTACCGAGGATGCTGAGTCGCCGTGACATCCGCTACCCCTTCGCCAAGGTCGTGGTGGTGACAACCGGCGGGGACGTGGCCCTGCTCAACAGCCACGCGGTGTGCAAGTAACTCGCGTAGTGCAGCGCTGCGGTGAGCGAAGGCTCGCTGATGGTGGCCTGCAGCGACCGAATGTCCGACGGGCGAAGGTTCCTCGCGGAGTACGTCGTGTCGAGGACCTTCACGGGCTTGTACCAGAGCACGCCGTTGGGTTGTCCTTGGTAGACCGCGATCAAGCCCGCGTCATCGCCAAGGTAGTACCCCGAATAGGCGTACCAGTGCACCACCGCAACGGCACCGGCAGCGACGAGCGCGATGAACGCCGCCCCGGCCCACACCCGCCAGGTGAGCCGACGCCGACGCCGCGATGGATGAATCGCGCTCGCCATCTGACTGGTCGCGACCGGTGGCGCCTTCGCGCTCACCGTCTTCTTGATCGGGGACGACGCGACGTTGACCTCGTCAAACTCCAACAGAACAACGGAGATGTTGTCACGGCCCCCGGAGTGTTTGGCGGCCGACACCAGCTCATTGACGGCCTCCTCGAGGGGCTTGGGGGCACTCGCCAGCTTCGCCAACGAGTCAACCGAGAGCTCGTTGGAGAGACCGTCACTGCAGAGCAGGATGCGGTCGCCGGGTAGTGCGTCGATCGAGGACACGTCGATGTCGAGTGCATCGTCGACCCCCAGTGCCCGGGTCAACTGATGCCGACGGGGGTGGGTGGCCGCTTCTTCGGGAGTCAAGCGGCCCATCCGGACCCACTCTTCAGCGACACTGTGGTCCTCGCTCAACTGGCGAAGTGCACCATCGCGAAGCTGATAGGCGCGCGAATCGCCGACGTTGAACAGCGTCGGCGATATCACGCCCATGCTGTCGTGCGTCAGGCCCACTGCGATGACGGTGGTCCCCATGCCGAACCGCTCGGGATTCTCTCGGGCATCGGCGATGATGGCCAGATTCGCCGCTTCAATGGCACTGTAGAGGCCCTCGACGGTCGAGTTCCTCTCGAACAGTTCACCAACGACTTCCGTGGTCAGAATCGAGGCCACTTCGCCCGCGGCGTGTCCGCCCATCCCGTCGGCAACGAGAGCGAGAGAGTCGGTCACGAGCATGGCATCCTGGTTCGTCTCACGGACCAGTCCGGTGTCGGTCGCCGTGGCGTAGCGCCATCGCGTCAACGAACCACCTCGAACAAGACTCCCCCAACCTGCACGATGTCACCGCGCTCAAGAAGCACGCGCCCTTCGACCAGTTCCTGGTTGACGTAGCTCCCGTTGGTTGATCCCAAGTCCTCGATCGTCAGATCACCGTTGTCGTTCGCCACTCGGGCGTGACGTGACGACAAGTAGTTGTCGTTCAACTGAAGATCGCACTCCTGACCACGACCGACGGTCACCGCAATGTCGACGTCGACTCGTTCGCCCGCACGGTCCAAGGGCTCGATGAATTCCAGCGCCAGCAGACCCCCACCACGTCGTCGGCGACCGCCGGACGAGATCTCCTCAACCGGACGCGCCTGCACCGAAGCGACCCGAAGAACACGTGCGAAGAAGAGAATGGCGATCACCATCACCAGGACTTGCAGCGGGCGAATGACCGCCGCGTAGTTTGATGACGCGGCGAGCAGACTCAAGCGAGCTCAATCCGAAAGTGAAGCCCACCTATGGTGATGTCATCGCGAGGCGACAGCGAGACCGCGGTGATTCGATGACCGTTGACAAACGTCCCGTTCGTCGACTGCAGGTCACGGACGGCGACCCCCTCGCCGGTTCGCCACACTTCGGCGTGACGTCGCGACACATTGGTGTCGTTGATAACGACGTCCACGTCGGGGCTTCGCCCGATGACGAGAGGCCGATCGCCTATCGTAAACGAGCGGCCGTCGTCAGCCAGTATGCGAGGCTGGATGTCGCCACCGACGAATTCGGTCTTCACCGCCAGGTCACCGATCTTCAGATCGTCATCGATGAAGACCTCGATCTTCACGGGACCGACGAAGTTGTAGCCCTCACTCAGCGCGTGCTGGCGAACCGTCTCCTCGAGTTCGCTCACCAACGCCTTCTGAAAGCCATCGAAACGGTCGGCGTCCTCGGGGCTGAGCCACACTTGTATGGCATTGGGTGAGATCGGTCCTTGACTGGAGAGGCGCCGTGTGAGATCGACCTCGCGGATGATTCTCGAGCCGATCTCAATTGGCTGGAGGGCGTTCTTGAATGGTCGCGAAAGGGTGCGCTCAAAGATTCGCTCTAGGCGATTTTCGACTTTCTTGAGTACCATGACATCCTTTACTGTACCGGTGACTCGGATGATTGCGGGGCGCGGGCATCGCCGTTCGCCGGTTGGACTATTGTTGCGAGGTCTCAGGGCGAGTGGCGAAATTGGCAGACGCGCAGGCTTCAGGTGCCTGTATCCGAAAGGATGTGGGGGTTCAAGTCCCCCCTCGCCCACGGTTGTGATGTTGCAGGATTTCTGGGACAAACGAACCCGCCGAGAGTACTTTTTCCTCGCGCTTGGTAGTCCCAAGGAACTCAGCTTGACGTGGCGACGACGTCGACGAAGAGATCGTGACCGACGTCGACTCCGCAGCGCTTATTCTCGGAAAATGCTGCACAATGATCATCAACCGTGGAGTTCCTTGGAAGGCCACGACCCTGGAGCAGAGCGGGAAACGCGTGCACCGCATCGACGGCACTGCGACCAAGTACGAAGTCACCAACCAGGTGCGAATCGCAACGCTCGCGAATGTGCGGCTCGCAATGGTTGAGCGCAGGGCCGATCTGCGGGACCTAATTCTCGGCGCATTCGGAGAACGTACGCGCACCACTGGTAGCAAGGGACGCAACTTCTTCGAACAGGCGCTCGAGATCTGGTCCGAAGACCGCTTGTAATGCCCGTGCTGCGATCGATTCGTTTCCGCGTTCCGGTCCACTCGCGCCTCTCGCGCCGCGTCACCATTCTCCTACTTCTCGTCGTCGCGTTGATCGCGAGTTGCGCCGCGATGGTTCTCATACCCCAAGTAAGTTCGACCGTTATCGTCGGCGCCGCGAATCTCGACGCGCTCGTAAGCCGACTACCCCCACTCGTCATCCCGCCACTGCCCCAGTACTCGACGATGCTCGCCGTCGACGGTTCGGTACTCGCCACGTTCACTTCGGAGAACCGCGTACCGGTAAAACTCAGCCAAGTCGCGCCGATCGTGCTGAAGGTGCTCGTGTCGTCGGAGGACCGCACCTTCTTCACCAACAATGGCGTCGACCCCCGTGGCATCGCCCGAGCGTTGCTCGCGAATCTCGAGGGACGCCCCGTCCAGGGAGGATCAACTATCACCGAGCAGTACGTGAAAAACATCCTCGAACTGCAGCAAGGGACTCCGGCGTCCGCCGACACCGTCCAGCGAAAGATCAACGAGATCGTCTA
>PKYK01000076.1 GCA_003133665.1 Acidimicrobiaceae bacterium
AGCGTCTGGTTAGGGGTCGAACTCGGCATACGCAGAACGCTAGTGGTCGTCACTGCGACTTCTCGAGCCTCTAGGCGAACGTCCCGCACTCGACGAGGATGAGAACCCCGAGTGCGAGGTAGACCCAGGGAACGAGTGACGGACCGTACTTCGTGCCCCATCCGACGGCACGGGGGTGGCTCGCGAGCGCCTGCGCCGACACGACGAAGAGGACCTCCCAGGCGACGAAGACCGCGGCGGTGGCGAAGCCCGCGGCCGTGCCTCCGGCGCGCAACAGGGGAATCCATACCGCCAGGTTGTCCCCGCCGAGGGCCAGCGTGATGGCAAAGGTGGTCACCGCACCCCGGCGATACTGCTCCGCGCGGGGCTCGTCGCGGTGGCGCCACGAGTGCGCGGCCAGGGCCCACGGCGCGACGCAGAGCAGACCGATCCATCGCGTCGGAATCGGGGCGAGCAACGAGCCGACGCCGCCGGCGAGCATCAACAGCACGAGGACGCCCAGCGCCTGGGCCCAACCTACTTTTCGGTAATGGTCGCGGTGGGTGACCACGAGCTGCGCGGCGAACGCGAAGAAGTTGTCGAACATCGTGCCGACGTACGCCAACGACGCGACGAGAACAACGCCGACGACCGAGTGCACAACGTCGACCTTACTTGGCGGTACGAAAAGTGGAAAAACGGGCGAGGTAAGGTTGCGCCGGAGGTTTCAATGATTCGCCACGTACTGCCACCTACGTCGGAGCAACTCGACGCTGCTCGACGAGTAATCGCGGACCATCTGGTGCCCACTCCGACCGTGACGATCTACCTGCGTGATCGACCGGTGCTGGTCAAACTGGAGAACCTGCAGATCACCGGCGCCTTCAAGATACGCGGGGCGCTCGCAGCGGTCGACGCGGCGCGTCGGGACGACGCCACCGGAGCGGTGATCACGTCGTCGGCGGGCAATCACGGGTTGGGCATCGCGCACGCGTCGTCGCTGCTGGGTGTCACGGCGACGGTGGTGATCCCGGCCAACGCGTCGGCGGCGAAGGTGAAGAAGCTCCGCCACTACGACATCGAACTGATCCAGTTCGGCAGATCGTACGACGACGCCCAGCGCCACGCCTTGGAACTGGCCGTGCAGCGTTCGATTCGCTACATCTCGCCCTTCAACGACACGAACGTGATCGCTGGCCAGGCGACCGTTTTCGACGAGATGCTGCTCCAGGCCCCCGAACTCGAGCACATCGCCGTGTCGGTGGGCGGCGGGGGCCTCATCGCGGGCGTACTGGTGTCGCGCGAAGAGCACGGTCGATCGGACATCCGGGTCACGGGTGTTCAGCCCGTCGAGAGTTCGGCGATGTATCACGTCCTGCGCGGTGTCGCGATGGACGAGGTCGTCCATCATCCGACCATCGCCGACGGTCTGGCCGGCGGTGGCGACGAGGGATCCGTGACCAATGAGTTGATCGCCCGACACGGGGTGTCCCTCGTGCTGGTGCCCGAGATCGAGATTCGTCGCGCGGTGCGTGAGGCGGCCGAGACCAACGGCCTCATCCTCGAAGGTTCGGCCGCGGCCTCGTACGCGGCGATCACCGGCGACCTCATCAATGACACGATGTCGCGCGTCGGTTTCGTCGCCACCGGACGCAATATCTCGCACGAACTCCTTATCGAACTCTTACAGGAGCCGCTGGGCTAGCGCGCCAATTCCGGGGTCGAAGGCGGCCGGTAGGGTGGATGCATGCGAGTCTCCAATCGTGTCGCGTCTCTCGGTCTCGTGATAGCGGCGCTGGCCCTGACGGTGACCGGCGTCACGCTCGCGGCGACCGACCCGAATCCGTCGGGCGCGGCCAAGGATCCGCTCGTGCTGAACGGCTATCCGCCGAAGTCGACGCAACTCCACGTCACGGTCTCGACCGGCCAGGCCTACAACGTCACCGCCGACGTCAACGTCAACTTCGTGACCAACGACGTTCGGGCCCAACTTCAGGTACCCATGTTCTTCTCGGCAACGCAGGTGGACCTGCGGCTCGTGAACAGTCACCTCTACGCGGGTTCGGGCAACCTCTCCAAGATCATCGGTTCCTCGTGGCTCGCCACTCCGTTGTCCCAGCCGTCGCTGTACGGACTCTCTCTCGAGATGACCAAACCCGACATCTCGCTCATCAGCGGCTTCAGCCAGGAGACGATCACGCACAGCGGCTACAACACCACGTACAGCTACCATCGCGACAACGTCGCCATCACCGCTCCGAACGGCCTGCCGGTGACCCTGCCCACTCGCGCCGCCGTAGATTTCAGCATCACGCTGGGCAGCCAGGGCGAGCTCACGGCGTCGAGCTTCACGGTCACGTCCAAGACGTCGACGGCCTCGATCAGCGTCGCGGTGCTCTCGTACAACCAGCCGGCGGACATCACGGCGCCTCCGGCGAGCGACGTGAAACAGGTCAACACGTCGCAGCTGCAGAAGTTGTTTGGCTCGTTGCCGGTGACGAACCTGCTGTCGCCGAAGGGCGTCGCGTCACTGGGTCAGATTCGCCTCAACTAAGTTGAGCGGCGTGACCGAAGCCCGCCCCGAACCACGCTGGCCGGCGTCGCTGGCCCTGCTCGTGTGCGTGGGCCTCTACATCGTGTTGCCGAATCGACTGGTCGTGGGACCGCGGTGGCTGCTGCCGCTGCTGATTGCCCTGCCGCTGGTGCCGTTGTCGGCGACCAAACACCGTCACCCGAATGAGTCGCCTCGGATTCGCATCCTCACGATCACCCTCATCGCCATCATCTCGGTCGCCAATGTCACGTCGATGGCGTTGCTGGTGCACCACCTCCTGAACACCCGGGTCTCCCAGGGCCGTAATCTCATTTACTCCGCGGTGTCGGTGTGGCTGACCAACGTCATCGTCTACGGGCTCTGGCTGTGGGAGATGGACCGCGGGGGACCGCACCGTCGAGCGGGCGGTTCGGACATCATGCCGGATCTGCAATTCCCGCAGATGGAGAATCCCCAACTGGCCCCCGCGGACTGGCGACCGCGTTTCGTGGACTATCTCTACACCTCGTTCGCGAACGGCACGAGCTTCGCTCCCGCGGACGCGATGCCGCTCACGTTGAAGGCGAAGGCCCTGTTCACGGCCGAATCGATCGTGTCGCTCGTGACCATCGCCGTGGTGGCGGCGCGGGCCGTCAATATCCTGAAGTAGCCGGACTAGTTCAGCAGTCGGTGCAGCAGGTTGCCGGCCCGGCTCTCGTCGCCGTGGCGCTCCTCGTGGCGATCGACCCAGTTCGCGAGACCCAGCCCCATGTTGATTCCGAGCCACCGCAGCGGTTCAAACTCCCAGCGCCGGCTCTCGAGACCAACGAAGGGGAGTCGCGTGTAGCCGGTGTCGCTGTCGGGATCGGTGAGCAGGTCGGCCAGGGCGTTGGCGCAGACGTAGCTGAGCACGACGCCGTCGCCGGTGTAGCCGCCGGCACTGGCGAGACCGGTTTCGAAGTCGACCACCACCGAGGGCGAATGGTCACGGGGAAAGGCGAGAGGACCGCCCCACTGGTGGGTGACGGCGCCGTCGAGGGAGGGAAAGAGTTCGCGCAGCGTGGTCTCGAGTAGGCGAAAGACCTTCGGACTGTGGTCGAACCGCTCCTCCACCGTCGAGCCGAAGTGGTACGGCGCCCCACGACCGCCGAAGGCGATCCGGTTGTCGTCGGTGCGCTGTCCGTAGATAATGAGGTGACGATCGTCCTTGAAGGTGTCGTACGCGGCGAAGCCCGCTTCCTTCCAGAACGAGTCGCTGAGCGGTTCGGTGGCGATCATCAGCGAGTAGATCGGGGCCACGGTGCGCCGCTCTCCGCGAAACGTCGGCGTGAAGCCCTCGGTGGCGCGAACGACGTAGTCGGCGTGCAGCGATCCGCCTACCGACACGACTTCGGGACGGTGCCCGCGCCGGCCGGGGATGATCCGCGTCACGGCGGTCTCCTCGTAGATCTCGACGCCGAGCCGTTCGTTGACCGCGGCCAGTCCGCGAACGAGGCGCGCCGGATTGATCCGTCCGCAGTGCGGCGAGTACGTCGCGCCCAGCGCGTTGCTCACCGCCCCACGCTCGCGAGCCTCGGACCCATCGAGCCAGACCAGATCGTGCTCACCGACGCCGTAGTCGCGGGCGTCGTCGACGCTCGTCTGCAGGCGCCGAGCCTGGACCTCACTGCGGGCGAAGTCGAGGGTGCCGCCCTGGACGAAGTGGGCGTCGATGCCGTCGGCGGCCGCAGCGGCCCCGAGGCCCCCAACCGCGTCCTGGAGAACGTGACGTTGATGCGTGAAGGCCTCGAGTCCGAAGCGATTGATGACCGCCTCGTCACCCAGGGGGAAGAACGCCGATGCCCAACCTCCGTTTCGCCCCGACGCGCCAAAGCCGCAAACCGACTGCTCGAGCACGGCGATCTGGAGCGTCGGATCGCGGCGCAGGAGCTCGCGCGCGGTCCACAGGCCGGTGAAGCCGCCGCCCACGATGGCGACGTCGACATCGTGGTGCCCCGACAGCGGACGCCGCGGCGTCACTGGCTGGTCCAACGTGGACCACCACAACGAGTGTGGCGGCTGCACTACAGGTGGATCTTCGCGGCTCCGGTGAAGACCTCGCGCATCGTGCCGACCATGAAGTCGATGTCGTCACGCGTGGAGATCAACGGGGGAGCGAGTTGCACCACCGGGTCGCCCCGGTCGTCCGAGCGGCAGATGAGTCCGCGGCGGAACATCTCGGGAGAGACGTAGCCACGCAGCAGTCGCTCGGCGTCGTCGCCCGACCACGTCTCGCGAGTCTCCTGGTTCTTGACGAGCTCCACGCCCCAGAAGTAGCCGGTGCCGCGGACGTCGCCGACAATGGGAATGTCGCGCAGATTCAAGAGGCTCTGGCGGAAGTAGTCCTCGTTGGCGCGCACGTTCTCGAGGATGTGCTCGTTCTCCATGATCTCGATGCTCTTCAGCGCCACCGCACACGACACCGGGTGACCGGCCCAGGTGAAGCCGTGGATGAATGAGGCATCGCCGTGCTGGAAGGGCTCGGCGAGCCGGTCCGAGACGATCATGGCGCCGAGCGGGGCGTAGCCCGAGGTCAAGCCCTTGGCGCAGGTGATGATGTCGGGGATGTAGTCGTACTTCTGCCCACCGAACCACTCGCCGAGTCGGCCGAAGGCACAGATGACCTCGTCCGAGACGAGGATGACGCCGTAGCGGTCACAGATCTCGCGCACGGCCTGCCAGTAACCCGGTGGCGGGGTGAAGCAACCACCGGCGTTCTGCACGGGCTCGAGGAAGATGGCGGCCACGGTGTCGGGACCTTCGCGCAGTATCGCTTCTTCGATCTGACGGGCCGACCACAGTCCGAAGGCCTCGAGGTCGTCACGGTGCTGGGGCGCACGGTAGAAGTTCGTCGTGGGAACCTTGACTGCACCGGGCACGAGTGGCTCGAAGGGCTTGCGATAGGCCTCGAGTGACGTGATGGTGAGCGCACCCATCGTGGTGCCGTGATAGGCGATGTCGCGGCTGATGACCTTGTAGCGATCGGTGTCGCCACGCATCTTGTGGTACTGGCGGGCCAACTTCCAGGCGCTCTCGACCGCTTCGCCGCCACCAGTGGTGAAGAAGACTCGATTGAGATCGCCGGGCGCCAAGCTAGCCAACTTCTCGGCGAGCTCGATTGCCTTCGGGTGCGCGTAAGTCCACAACGGGAAGAACGCCAGTGTGCTGATCTGCTCGGCCGCCGCGGCGCCGATGTCGGCGCGACCGTGTCCGAGCATGTTGGTGAACAGCCCCGAGAGGCCGTCGAAGTACTCGGTGCCGTTGGCGTCGTAGACCCGCGTTCCCTCGCCGCGAACCATGATCGGTACCTCGTTGTGCTCGGAGTACGCGCCCATGCGCGACATCTGGAGCCAGAGGTGGCGTCGAGCCCGGTCCGAGTAATTATGGCTGGCGTGATTTGGATCTGCGACGGCAATACCGTCGGAGATGATCTCGTGAAGTGTCACTTCGTCCCCCATGCATAAGTCTGCTTTGAAAGTTTCAAATACAGAAAGGTTTCAACTTCGGTCACCCCGGGGATGCTCCGAATGGAATCGTTGAGAAGGTGTACGAGCGCGTCGTCGTCGACGGCGATCAACTCGGCGATGATGTCGAAGCTGCCGGCGGTCATGACGACGTAGTTGGCCTCTTCGATCGCGGCGATCTTGTCGGCCACCAGGCGAACGTCGCCCTGTACGCGAATGCCGACGAGCGCCTCTCGGCCGTAGCCGAGTTGCAGCGGATCGGTGATGGCGACGATCTGCATCACACCGGAATCGCGAAGGCGCTGCACGCGACGGCGCACGCCCGCTTCGGAGAGACCGACGTCTTCGGCGATGGCGCCGTACGCGCGACGACCATCGCGCTGGAGGTGGCTGATGATCTGACGGTCAATCGCGTCGAGGCCGCTGGGCGTCGAAAGAAGTTCAAAGTTGGCGCGCTCGGCGCTCTTTGCACTCTGTCGGTTTGGTTTGGTTCCTGGCATTGGTCGCTCCCGGCCCAGTGACCCGAAGGTCCCGTGACTGCGGATAGAGCCAGTATAGGGGCATTTTGATACGGAATGCGTCGTATTTTGCCCCTAAGGGGACTTATTCCTTACCCCAGTGTTTGCAAGGCCCCTGCAATCTCTGGCAGAGTGGCAGGGGTGGAGCCAATGAGGCCGCCGGTTCTAGGAGGACCTGTATGCGTCGTTTAGCCAATTTCATCGGTGGCGAGTCCGTGGCACCGAAGGGCGGGAAATACGTCGAACTCATCAATCCCGCGACCGGACAACCGTTCGCCGAGATGCCCCTGTCGGACGCGGCCGACGTCGACGCGGCGGTCCAGGTCGCCGCGAAGGCCTTCGCTTCGTGGAAGCGAACGACGCCATCGCAGCGCAGTCTGGCGCTCTTGAAGATCGCTGACATCATCGAGGCCAACGCCAACGAACTCGTGGCCGTCGAAGCGGAGAACTGCGGCAAGATCATCCCGATCACGTTGAGCGAAGAGATCCCTCCGATGCTTGACCAGATTCGTTTCTTCGCCGGAGCGGCCCGACTGCTCGAAGGTCGCGCTGCGACGGAGTACATGTCGGGCATGACCAGTTACATCCGTCGCGAGCCGATCGGCGTCTGCGGCGCCGTCACGCCGTGGAACTACCCGATGATGATGGCCGTGTGGAAGTGGGCGCCGGCAATCGCGGCCGGGAACACGATGGTGTTGAAGCCCGGTGACTCGACGCCCGCGTCGACGCTGATGATGGCCCAGCTCATGGCCGAGGTCCTTCCCCCCGGGGTCTTCAACGTGGTCTGTGGTGACCGCGACACCGGTCGGGCGATCGTCGAACACCCCGGGCCATCGATGGTGTCGGTCACCGGATCGGTGCGCGCGGGCATGGAAGTCGCCTCGAGCGCGTCAAAGACGTTGAAGCGAGTGCACCTCGAACTGGGCGGCAAGGCCCCCGTCGTGGTCTTCGATGACGTCGACCTCGCGGCCGCGGCCGAAGGCATCGCGATCGCGGGCTACTTCAACGCCGGCCAGGACTGCACGGCGGCCACCCGGGTCCTCGTGGCCCCCAAGGTCTACGGCGACTTCGTTGACGCCCTCGCCGAGCAGGCGAAGAACACGGTGATCGGAATGCCCGACAACGCAGATGCGCTGTTCGGCCCCGTCAACAACCTCAATCAGTTCCAGCGGGTGACCGGCTTCCTCGGCCGCGCCCCGGGCCACGCCTCGATCGCCGCCGGCGGTGCGCAGGTGGGTGACAGCGGTTACTTCATCGCGCCGACGGTCGTCGCGGACCTGAACCAGGACGACGAGATGATCCAGAACGAGATCTTCGGTCCGGTCATCACGGTCCAGAAGTTCAGCGATGAGGCCCAGGCCCTCGAGTGGGCCAACGGTGTCAACTACGGACTCGCGTCGTCGGTGTGGACGAGCGACCACGGACGCGCGATGCGCTTCACCCGTGACCTCGACTTCGGCTGCGTGTGGGTCAACACCCACATTCCGATGGTCGCCGAAATGCCCCACGGTGGCTTCAAGAGTTCGGGCTACGGCAAGGATCTCTCGGTGTACGGTTTCGAGGACTACACGCGCATCAAGCACGTGATGCACAACATTGAGGCGTAGGGTCTGGAAGTTTGAAAGTCTGCGGTAGCGAAGGGCCAAACAGTTCCTTTTGAGGGGGGATAAGAGTCATGTCAATCGAAGATGTGCTGGGACCATTTGGAGCACCGGTACCTGAATCCGAAGAGAAGACCCAGCTGCTGCACGACGAGCTGAACCTCTTCGACGCCACCGCAGTGGCGGTGTCGTCGGTCGCGCCCGCCTACTCCGCGGCCTCGACGTTGTCGTTCGTGTTCGTCATCGCGGGCATCGGCCTCGCCTCGCCGTCGGTGATCATCCTGTCGTTCATCCCGGTGATGTTCATTGCCCTGTCGTACTTCCACCTCAACAAGCGCAACCCGAACTGCGGGGCGAGCTACTCGTGGCTGAGCCAAGTAGTCCACCCGACCGTGGGCTGGTTCAACGGTTGGATTCAGATTGCGACGTCGGTGCTGTTCTGCACCACGGCGCCGCTGCTCGCCGGGGGGTACACCCTGCAGTTCCTGCACTCGGCGTTCAACGCGGTGAGCCTCGCCTCGGTCACGAACTCGAAGGACATCGCGATTGTCGCCGCGCTCTGGCTGGCGCTGGTGACCTTCATCTGCATCTACGGCATCCGCTGGACGACGAACGCCCAGTGGGTCATGGTGTGCATCGAGTACATCTGCGTGGTGGCCTTCTCCATTGGCGGCATCATCAAGGTGTTGGTCAGTCACCCGCACAACTCGATCGGCTTCTCCATAGGTTGGCTCGACCCCTTCCACATCCACGGCTGGACCGCCGTGGCGGGAGGCCTCGCCCTCGGGGTCTTCTTCTTCTGGGGCTGGGACACGGCGCTCAATCTGACCGAGGAATCCAAGGACTCGAGTCGCATTCCCGGGCGCGCCGGCCTGATCTCGATGTGGTTGCTGCTCTTCGTCTTTCTCCTGAACTTCGTCGCGGCCCAGATGCTGCTCGGCCCCAAGGCCGTGGCGGCCCAGGGGACCACGGTGCTCTTCTACTTCGGTCAGCAGTTCGCCGGCTCGTGGGCCAGCTACGTGATGATCTTCGCGGTGCTCTCCTCCACGGTTGCGACCACCCAGACGACACTGCTGCCGGCGGCGCGCATCACCTACGCCATGGCGCGCGACGGGGTCTTTCCGAAGATCTTCGGTTCGGTGCACGAGAAGTTCAAGACGCCGGCGGTGGGCACACTGATCCTGGCGTTCGTCTCGCTCTTCGGGATCTTGCTGACGACGTTCTCGACGTCGAGCAGCAACGTCTTCGGCCACTTGATCTCCAATATCGGCGTGCTCGTCGCCTTCTACTACGGCATCACCGGACTCGGCTGCGCGTGGGCGTTTCGCAAGACCCTCGGTCACGGATTCCGCGCCAACCTGACGATGGTGTTCCTGCCCCTCGTCGGGGGACTCGCGTTGCTGTACGTCAGCTACCAGGTCATCAAGTCCGGCGGATCGACCGCGTACCCGGACCTCGTCGTCCTGGCGTCGGGGCTGCCGCTCCTGTTGATCGCATTGGTGAAGACGCGAGGCAAGAGTGCCTTCTTCCGACAGCCGCTTGTGTCGTACACCTCGATCGAGCCCTAGAGGATATTCCTCACAACGTAGAAAGAGAGGATGATCAACGATGATCATCGGCGTCCCGAAGGAAATAAAGACTGACGAGAACCGTGTGGCTCTCACTCCGGCCGGAGTGAAAGAGTTGACGGACGCTGGCCACAAGGTACTGATCGAGCGAGGCGCGGGCGAGGGATCGTCGATCTCCGACGAGGACTTCGTCGCCGTCGGGGCCACCATCGTCGAGACCGCCGACGACGTGTGGGCGGCCAGCGCGATGGTGCTGAAGGTGAAAGAGCCGATCGCCGCGGAGTACCCCCGTCTCAGCGCGCACAAGAATCAGGTCCTCTTCACGTACCTGCACCTGGCGGCGGGCCGCGAATGCACCGACGCGCTCGTGGCGGCGAACAACGTGGCGATCGCCTACGAGACGGTCCGGCTTCGCGACAACACCCTGCCCCTCCTGACCCCGATGAGCGAGGTCGCGGGCCGCATGGCGCCCTTGATGGGCGCGCACCACCTCATGCGTCCCGGCGGAGGTCGCGGCGCGCTGATCAGCGGCGTGCCCGGCGTGGCGCCCACCAACGTAGTCGTCATCGGTGCGGGCGTCGCGGGACTGGCGGCCGCGACGCTGGCCGTGGGGCTGCACGCCAACGTGAAGATCCTCGATCGCAACCTCGACCGCCTTCGTCAGGTCGATCACCACTTCGATGGTCGGGTCCAGACCATCGCGGCCTCGACCCTGGCGGTGGAACACGCCTGCATCGACGCCGACATCGTGATCGGCGCGGTGCTGGTGGTCGGAGCGAAGGCGCCCAAGCTCGTGAGCAACGATCTGGTGGCCCGGATGCGCCCCGGCTCGGTGCTGGTTGACATATCGGTCGACCAGGGTGGCTGCTTCGAGGCGACGCGACCGACGACTCACTCGGACCCGGTCTTCGAGGTCAACGGATCGATCTTCTACTGCGTGGCGAACATGCCCGGAGCGGTGCCCAACACGTCGACTTACGCGTTGGCCAACGCCACGCTGCCCTACACGATGGAACTGGCCCGTCACGGATGGCGAGAGGCGGTGCTCGCGGACGACGCGTTGGCCGAAGGGGTCAACGTGGTCGAAGGGGCGATCACCTACGGCCCCGTCGCGGAGGCACACGGCATGGTCCACACGCCACTTCGTTCTTTGATTTAAAGTTGAGTAATCTCTGAGCAATCGCTCACAGGGCAGAGATGGCCGTGTGACTTTTCTTCAGAATCATTACACGGGGGAATTCAATGTCTGATGTGACGGTCAACAACGTGGTGCACGCGGACACCCCTGATCCCCGTCGGTGGTTCGCCCTCGTGGTAATTGCGATCGCGCAGTTGATGGTCGTGCTGGACGCATCGATCGTGAACATCGCCCTGCCGCACGTGACGAAATCAATCGCGCAAGGGGGACTCGCAATCTCGCCGACGAACCGCCAATGGGCCGTGACGGCCTACACCATCACCTTCGGGGGCTTCTTGCTGCTGGGTGGTCGGATCGGTGACTACATGGGTCGCAAGAAGGCGTTCCTGATCGGACTGCTGGGTTTCGCCGGCGCTTCGCTGATAGGTGGCTTCGCGGTCGACCAGCAGATGCTGTTCGGCGCCCGCGCCCTGCAGGGTGTCTTCGGTGCACTGCTCGCCCCCGCGGCGCTGTCGTTGATCTCGGTGACGTTCACCGACTCGAAGGAACGGGCCAAGGCCTTCGCGGTGTACGGCGCGCTGTCGGGCGTGGGCGCCGCGATCGGGCTCATCGCGGGAGGCCTGCTCACCCAGTACCTCTCGTGGCGCTGGTGCCTGTTCGTCAACACGCCCATGGCCATTGTCGCCTTCGCGCTCGCCATTCCCGAGGTCCGCGAGTCGAAAGTCGAAGGTCACCCGCACTACGACATTCCCGGCGCCCTGAGCGCCACCGCCGGCATGGTGAGCGTCGTCTACGGCGTGTCCGAAGCGTCAACGAAGGGCTGGGGATCCTCGACCGCGTGGCCCTACATGGCGCTCGGCGGCGTGCTGCTCCTCTTATTCTTCGCAATTGAAAGTCGAAAGAGGCAGCCGCTCCTGCCGCTTCGACTCGTCACCGACCGGGTTCGCGCCGGCTCCTACCTCACCCAGATCCTGGTGGCGCTGGGGCTCTTCGGCATGTTCCTGTTCATGACCTTCTACTTCCAGAACATCGACAACTTCTCTGCGGTGAAGTCCGGTCTTCTCTTCCTGCCGTTCTCGGTCGGGGTCATCGTCTCGGCCGGTGCGACCAGCCAGTTGCTGCCGAGGGTGGGCCCGCGTCCACTGGCGACGTTCGGCTGTCTTATGGCTTCGGCCGGCCTGATGTACCTGTCGTTCATCAAGCCCGAGAGTTCCTACCTGGCCCACGTCATGCCCGCGATGATCATCACCAGCCTGGGACTCGGCATGACGTTCGTCTCCCTCGCCTCCACCGCGCTGTTCAACGTCGAGCCCCGTGACACCGGGGCCGCCTCGGCGGTGCTCTCGACGGCCCAGCAGCTCGGCGGTTCCTTCGGGACGGCGATCCAGAACACGATCGCGGTGTCGAGCGCCACGGCCTTCCTTGCGGGAATGAAGATCCACGCGGCGTCCAAGGCGGCGGCCATGGTGTTGCGCAACCGGGCCTACGTCCACGGCTACGACCAGGCGTTCCGATTTGGTTCGCTGATGATGCTGATCTCGGCGATCGTCTTCTGGTCGCTCGTCAACATCGACCGCCACCACCTCGGCCAGCACGACCAGACCCCGGTCGCGGTGGCCTAGTCAGTAAGAAACGGGCAGTGTCGACACTCGCGGTCGCAGCACGCCCCGCGCTCGAGGTGCGCGGCGGCGGTTAGCACGCAAAAACCCGTCGAGGGGTCGCGGTAGGTCGCCTCGGCGTTGCTCACCGCCTCCGCGTGAGCCCGGATGATGGCGTCGTAGTCCGCTCGGGTCGGCGAGCACCGCGACGGATGGGGTCGGGGGGTCGCGGTCACGCTGTCAAACTAACGGGGCGTCACTGGTCGACGCGCAGCACCACTTTGCCGAACTTGCCGGGCTGGGCGAAGTACTCGTACGCCTGGGCAGCGTCGTCCAGGGCGAAGGCGCGCGCGATCGGCATGCGCAGCTCGCCGCTCGTCCAGAGCGGGACGAGCGACTCGTTGACCCGGTCGATGACCTCGGCCTTCTCGGCGCGGGACCGCGAGCGAAGTGTCGAACCGGTCAGCGTGGCGCGCCGGCCCATCAGGTTGAGCAGGTCCAGTTCGACCCGACTGCCGCCGCCGCCGACGCCGATGACCACGACGCGCGCGAATGGGGCGAGGACCCTCTGGGCCAGCCCCAGGTGCGCGGCCCCCACCAGTTCGAGCACGACGTCGACCGGCTCGACGTCGCCCACTTCGTCGATGGTGATCGTCTCGTCGGCCCCGAGGGCGCGCAGATCGTGATGATGCTCGCTGGTTCGCGTCACCGCCGTGACGTGGGCGCCGAAGGCGTGGGCGATCTGCACCGCGGCGACCCCGACGCCGCCGGAGGCCCCCGAGATCAGGACGCGTTCGCCGGGCGCCAGATGGGCCTGGCCGGCCAGGGCGTCGTGGGCCGTGGTGAACGCTTCGCAGAATCCACCGGCCTCGTCCCAGGTGGCGCCGTCGGGCACGAACACGAGGTGCTCGGCCGGCACGAGGCAGTGCGTGGCCTGCGCGCCGCCGCCCACGATGGCGCAGACCCGGCGCCCGAGCAGCGGAGCGTCGACCTCGTCACCGACGGCGCTGACGACGCCGGCCATCTCGAGACCGGGTATATCGGCGGGCCAGCCGGGCGGAGCGGGGTAGAACCCCTGGCGCTGCAGGAGATCGGCGGCGTTGAGGCCCGCCGCGCGCACCGCGACCACGACGTCGAAGGGCCCCGGCTCGGGCGTCGGACGCTCGGTGACCTCGAGGTCCCCTTCGGATGCGATCACGGCGAGCACGCCCTCAGCCTACGGCTGACACCGATTGCGCAAACACCGTTATTGTCGCTCCATGACTCTCTACGACATCCCAGTCCACACCCTTTCGGGCGACGCCAGTTCACTCGAAGCCTTCCAGGGAAAGCCGGTACTCGTCGTCAACGTGGCCTCGAACTGCGGGCTCACCCCCCAGTACGAGGGACTCGAGGCGCTGCAGCAGACCTACGGCGATCGCGGCTTCAGCGTGGTGGGTTTCCCGTGCAACCAGTTCATGGGCCAGGAGCCCGGCACGGCCGAGGAGATCCAGACGTTCTGTTCGACCACCTACGGGGTGACCTTCCCGCTCTTTGAGAAGATCGACGTCAACGGCGAGAACCAGCACCCGCTGTACGCCGAGCTGAACGCCTTCGCCGACGCCGAGGGCTACTCGGGGGAGATCCGTTGGAACTTCGAGAAGTTCCTCATCGCTCCGGACGGTTCCGTGCAGCGTTTCGCGCCGACGTTGAATCCCGAGGATCCGATTCTGACCGCCGCCATCGAGGCCGCGCTGAGCTAACGCGCACCGATCGTGCGATGGAGTCGCACGTAGGTGGGGTGAAAGCCGTAGGTCAGCCAGTAGCGCTGCGCGCGCCGGTTGGTCACGCGCCAGTTCGTCTCGACGAACTCGAACCCCTTGCTGCGCGCGTCGATCAGCGCCGCGTCGACCATCGCGGTCGCGACCCCTCGACCCTGGTGTTGCTCGCGCACCACGACGGCACTCAGATGCAGCGTGTCGTCGAACGAACCTCGGCGCGGGGGCAGCGGGAACGTGATGCACTGGCCCACGGCCTCTCCGTCGTGCTCGACCAGGAAGTAGTTCACCTCGGGGTCGCTCAGGGTCTCTGCGAGTTCGTCGCGCTGGGACTCGGTCGACAGATCGAGCGAGAAGCTCGGCCCGGCCACCTGCGCCCGGTCGATCAGCGTGGTCAACTCGACCGCGACGTCCAGGTCGTCCATCGATCCGCGTCGCAGGGTGTACCCGTCGGGCAGTCGGTGGGCGTGGCGTTGGTCGAGGGCCAGCACGCCGCGCAGATGCATCCTCGCGAAGCCGAGTTCGTACCAGGGGCCGGTCGAGGACGCGTCGTCGAGCACCCAGGCGTAGTGCTCGCGCGCCCCGGCGTCGATCCACTCCTGACCAGCCTCGGCGTAGAGGTCGCTGAGGACCTCGGTGCTCTCGTAGGACACGCCGTCGGGGCCGATCCAGACCCCGATGCCGTAGGGCTCGCTCTGGAGCAACGCGCCGTAGAGGTGGCCGACGATCGTTCTGTTCTCGATGGCGACCCAGGTCGACGAGGTCGACTCACGCAGGGCGTCGGCGAGCAACGGGGCAGAGATCTCGGGGTTGACGAAGGGATTTCGAGCGGCGTCGTCGGCCAGCTGGCGCACGATCCGTCGAACCACGTCGTCCACGTCACCGGGACCGAGTTTCCTAATCGAGGCCACGAGATAACCGTAGCGACTGGCGGTGTGCCAGAGTTGCGGGGTGACTTCCCGGGCGACGTTGTTCGACATGGATGGGCTCTTGATCGACTCGGAGATCCTGTGGCACAAGGCCGAAGTGGAGATCTTCGGCCGTCTGGGTGTGCCGATCTCGTCGAGTGACGACCGCTCCACCAAGGGGATGTTCGTCGCCGAGGTCGTCGAATTCTGGTACGCGAAGTTCCCCTGGACGGGACCGAGCCGTGAGCAGGTCGTCACGATGCTGCTCGCGCGCGTGGGCGACCTGGTCGAAGAGGAGGGACGTCTGCTGCCCGGCGCGCACCGCGCGCTCGACCTCGCGGGCGAGCGCGGACCGCTGGCCCTCGCCAGCTCCACGCCGTTGGAACTGATCTACCGCTGTCTGGACAACTTCGACCTCCGTCAACGGTTTGCGTCGGTGCACTCGGCGGAGTCCGAGCCCTACGGCAAGCCCCACCCGGGGGTCTTTCTCAGCGCCGCCGTGTCACTCGACGTCGCGCCCAACGAGTGCCTCGTCTTCGAGGACTCGGCCGCCGGGGTCGTGGCGGCGAAGGCCGGTCGCATGCAGGTCGTGGCGGTGCCGACGCGCGAGGACCTGGAGGATCCCGCCTTCGCGCTGGCCGAACTGGTGTTGACCTCGCTCGAGGAGTTGACGCCGGGCTGGCTCGACGAGCAGTTCGGGCGCTAGAGGATCCTGGTGAAGCGCGAGGCGTTGGGGTGCGAGAAGGCGTCCGGCGGGAACGCGTCGACGCTGTGCCAGCCGATGTTGGGATAGAGGGCCTTCGCTTCGGGCTGGGCGTCGCCGGTCTCGAGGTAGAGCTGGCGGTAGCCCAAATCGCGGGCCCGCTGCTCGATGTCGATCATCAGTGCGCTGGCGACGCCGCTGCGGCGAAGGTCGGGGCGCACCCACAGGCGCTTGACCTCTCCGACGCGCAGCGCGGGGTCACCGATGGGACGAAGTCCGACGCCGCCCGCGGGGTGTCCATCGACGCGCGCCACGAGGAAGACGCCCAGGGGCGGCTTCAGTTCATCGGTGCCGAGCCGGGGGCCCTCGTCGGTTCCACCGTAGCGACGGTGCAGTTCGTCAACCGCCGCGTGGAGCACGCTCAGCGCGCCGCTCGATTCGATGGGTTCGTCGCTGATCGAGAGAGATTGCACCCATCCACAGTAGGGGTCGGTTCAGCCACGTCCGGTGGTTCAGTACGATTGAGGCATTCTTCGAAGGAGACCAGTGTTTCGCCCCGTCAGCGCCGACCTTGATTTTGTGGCCATCGAGGAAGCCGAGCTCGCTCGGTGGAAGACCAACGACGTCTTCGCCCGCTCCATGCGCCAGCGCGAGGGTGCCGAGCCCTGGGTCTTCTACGAGGGTCCGCCCACCGCGAACGGCATGCCCGGCCTGCACCACGTCTGGGCGCGGGTCTACAAGGACCTCTTCTGCCGGTACCAGACCATGCAGGGCCGCTTCGTGGCCCGTCGGGCGGGCTGGGACACCCACGGCCTGCCCGTCGAGGTGCAGGTGGAGAAGCAGCTCGGCATCTCGGGCAAGAAGGCCATCGTCGAGCAGATCGGCATCGCGGAGTTCGCGCGACTCTGTCGCGAATCGGTGCTCACCTACGTCGGGGAGTTCGAGCGACTGACCGAGCGCATCGGCTACTGGACCGACATGGAGCACGCGTACTACACGTTCCATCCGGCCTACGTCGAGTCGGTGTGGTGGCAGCTCCAGCAGCTCTTCGACCGCGGCCTGCTCTACGAGGACCTGAAGGTCGTGCCATACTGTCCGCGCTGCGGGACCGCACTTTCGAGCCACGAGCTCGGCCAGCCCGGCGTCTACACCGACGAGGTCGACGAGAGCTGCTACGTCCGACTGCGGATCACCGACGCCGACGCGCACGGTGGTCTTGGCGGGGCGACGCACCTGGCGGTCTGGACGACGACCCCGTGGACGCTGCTGTCCAACGTCGCCATCGCGGTGAACCCCGAGATCACGTACGCCGTGGTCGACGGCACGGTCGTCGCGGAGTCGCTCATCGAGTCGGTCTTCGGCGACGACGCCCGCGCGAGCGCCACCATGCTCGGCCATGCGCTGCTCGGGGTCCACTACGAGCGTCCCTTCACCGACGTCGAACTGCCCGACGACGCCGACGCCTGCTACGTGGTGGCGGGGGAGTACGTCACCACCGACGACGGCACCGGACTCGTCCACCAGGCGCCGGCCTTCGGTGAGATCGACCGCCAGATCGCGCGCGAGAATGGCCTGCCGACCGTGAACCCCGTGGGACCCGACGGTGCGTTCACCGACGAGATCGCCTGGCTCGAGGGCCGCGGCGTGCGCAGCGCCAACATCGCCATCAACGACGAACTCGAGCGTCGGGGCATCCTGCTGCGCCGCCTCGACTACACGCACTCGTTGCCCCACTGCTGGCGCTGCAACACGGTCCTCATCTACTGGGGCAAACCGAGTTGGTACGTCGCCACGAGCCAGTTCAAGGACGCGATGCTGGCCGAGAACGCGACGATCGACTGGCACCCGACGCACATCCGCGACGGCCGCTTCGGTGAATGGCTGGCGAACAACGTCGACTGGGCACTCTCTCGCGACCGCTTCTGGGGTACGCCGCTGCCGATCTGGCGCTGTGCCGACAGCCACTTCACGTGCGTGGGTTCGCTCGCCGAGCTGTCCGAGCTCACGGGCCGCGATCTCAGCGATCTCGACCCGCACCGCCCCACGATCGACGAGGTCGTGGTGCCGTGTCGCACGTGCGGCGCCGAGGCTCGACGCGTCGAGCCGGTGATCGACGCGTGGTTCGACTCGGGCGCGATGCCCGCCGCCCAGGTGGGCTTCCCGCACGTGGCGGGCTCGAAAGAGGCGATGCAGTTCCCCGCGCAGTTGGTCGCTGAGGCGATCGACCAGACCCGCGGCTGGTTCTACTCGCTGCTCGCCGTCAACACGCTGGTCTTCGGCGAGAAGCCCTACGAGCACGTGCTCTGCCTCGGCCACATCGTCGACGAGAACGGCAAGAAGATGAGCAAGTCCGTCGGCAACGTCATCGACCCCTGGGAGGTGTTGGACACCCGGGGCGCGGACCCGCTTCGCTGGTGGATGTTCTCCCAAGGATCGCCCTGGACCTCCACGCGTGCGGGGCTGGGCGCCATCGACGCGTCGCTGCGTGAGACGTTGGCGACGCTCTGGAACACGTTCAGTTTCTTCAGCACCTACGCGTCGCTCAACAAGTTCAATCCGCGCGACCCCGAGGTCCCCGCAGCGGCCGACCGTTCCGCGATCGACCAGTGGATCCTCTCGCGCGTCGAGGACGCGACCATCGCCGTGACGCTGTCGCTCGACGGTTACGAGCCCCTCGGCGGCACCAATGCGCTGGCGCGGTTGATCGACGACCTCTCGAACTGGTACGTGCGGTGCAGCCGGCGCCGTTTCTGGCGCACCGACCCGAACGCGCCGCGTTCGGACTCCCTCGCCGCGCAGGCGACCTTGCTCGAGGTGCTCCAGCGCGTGACGCTGTTGCTGGCGCCGTTCTGCCCCTTCGTCGCCGAGCGTCTCTACCGCGAACTGTTCGACGTCGACGAGACCGCCTCGGTGCACCTCGCCGACTGGCCCAAGAGTGCGCCCGAGCATCGCAATGTCGCACTCGAGGAGTCGATGGACGTGGCGCGCCGGCTCACCTCGCTCGGGCGCGCCGCTCGCGCCGAGGCCGGGGTCAAGGTGCGCCAGCCCCTCGCGCGCGCCCTGGTGTTCCTGCCGACGGGTTCCACCTTGCCCCCCGCGGGCGTCGTGGAAGAAGAGCTCAACGTCGACGAACTCGAGTACGGCTCCGAACTCGCCCAGGTCCTGACCTTCGAGCTCGTGCCGAATTTTCGCACGGTCGGCCCCCGGCTCGGTGAGGCGGTGAAGGAGTTGAGGGCCGCCCTCGCCGCCCTTGACTCGGTGGCGGCCGCGCAGACGTTGGAGTCCGGCGGGACAGTGTCACTATCGCTTTCGACGGGAACCTTCGAGCTGGGCGGCGATGACCTCGAGCTGCGCGTGAAGAGCCAGGGCGGCTTCGCCGTGTCGCGCGACGGGAGCGAAGTCATCGCGTTGGATCTCACCTTGAACGATGGGCTGCGTCGACGGGGCTACCTGCGTGACGTGGTTCGCCAGGTCCAGGATCTGCGCAAGAACTCCGGCTTTGACGTGTCCGATCGCATCATCCTGTTCGTCACGGGTATCGACGATCTCGCTGACGGCTTCGCGATGCTCTCGAGCGAGGTGCTGGCCGTCGAGGTGATCTCGGGTGAGGGCCTCGGTGAGGGAACGCCGCTCGAACTCGACGACGATCGCGTGGCCAGGGCCTGGGTGATCAGGGCCTAGCGCGGCGCGTTCAGTTTGGTGAGCAACGTCGTGAGCGTCCCTCGTTCCTGGTCGCTCAACCGGCTGGCCAGGTGGTCGTCGAGGTAGTCCAGGTGCACGCCCAGGGCTTCGTCGAGTTTGGCGTTGCCGAGCGGCGTAATCGCCACGTGCACGGCTCGCCGGTCGGTGGGGCAGAGTTGGCGCTCCACGAGGCCCGCCTCTTCGATCCGGTCGATGAGCCGCGTGGTGCCGCCGGTCGAGTGGACGATCGCGTCGGCGATCTGGCTCATCTTCAGACGTCCGTCCGAGGACGTGCGTAGCTGCAGCAACACCTCGAACCAGGGGAGAGGGAGATCGCATTCGGACTCGAGCTGCGCGCCGAGGCTGCGGGCCAGTCGGGCGTTGGTCTCCAACAGCAGCCCGAAGAGCTTGACCTTTTCATCCCCCGACGGGCACGTTGAGGATTGGAGTGACATGCAACTATTTTAGCACATTGTTCATATAACAATTACTGCTTGACAAGTAGTTGTATATGCAACTATACTGAGAACCGCACAGAAAGTGCCCAAAGTTTCAGGAGATCAAGAATGAGCAACCTCCCCGCTCCCGGCGTCTACAACGTCGATGCTGTTCACTCAACCGTTAGTTTTGTCGCTCGCCACCTCGTGGCCGCCAAGGTCCGTGGCAACTTCACCGATTTCGCCGGCGTCGTGACCATTGGCGACAGCGAGGAGACCTCGTCGGTCGAAGCGACCGTCCAGGCCGCCAGCATCACCACCAACAACGAGATGCGCGACAACCACCTCAAGAGCGCCGACTTCCTCGAAATCGAGAAGAACCCCACGCTGACCTTGAAGTCCACCAAGATCTCGGCCAAGGGCGGCGACGACTACGAGATGGTCGCTGACCTCACGCTGAAGGGTGTCACCAAGTCCGTGACCTTCGACCTCGAGTTCCTGGGCACCGGTCCGAGCCTGACCCCCGGGGCCACCGTCGTGGGCTTCGAAGCCCGCGCGGAGGTTGACCGTCGTGACTTCGGTGTCAGCTTCGAGGGATCCCTCGAGAATGGCAGCCTCGTCGTCGGCAACAAGATCGTCATCGAGCTCGCCGTTGAGGCTCACAGTGAAGTCTCGGAGACCGTCAGCCAGGCCTAAGCCGGCCAGCGCCGCACGTGAAACGCCGGGGGCATTTTGCCCCCGGCGTTTTGCTCGTTACGATGGGCTCATGGCCGAAGATTCCAAGGGTAAAGCAGTGAAGTCCTCTCTCGGTGTCGCCGGTGCCATCGCCACGATTATCTCGGTCTGGTGGTTCGCGCTGCGACCCCGTTTCAAGAAGCGCGACGAGTAGCTGGTCCGCCAGCGCCGTGACGTCGGTCGACGCGCGGCGGGGACGCGACCGTTAGCGTGGCCTGACATGGCATCCGCTTCGTTCTCGCCGCTTCGCCACCGAAGTTTCGCGCTCTCGCTCGTCTCGTCGTTCGTCTCGTCGACCGGAACCTGGATGCAGTCGGTCGCGCTCGGGGTCTACCTCACTCGCACCACGCACAACCCGGTCTGGTTGGGGCTGCTGACGGTCGCCGCGTGGACACCGAGCCTCTTCGGTTCCCCGCTCGGCGGCGTGGTGGCCGACCGTTGGAATCGCCAGCGGTGGATCCAGGCCAACAACCTCGTGATGGCCCTCGCCGCCAGCGCGTTGGCCGTCGCCGCATTTACCCACCATCTGACGCCGGCGCGAGCCTGCTATCTGGCGGTGATCGAAGGGTTCGCCAGCGCCGCGTCGTGGTCGGCGTGGCAGTCGCTGCTGCCCGACCTCGTCGAGCGCGACGAGGTGCTGGCGGCGGTGTCGTTGTCTTCGGCCCAGTTCAATCTGGGCCGGATCATCGGACCGTTCTTCGCCGGGGTCGCCCTGGCATTCGGCTCGCCCGCCGTCTGCTTCGCTCTCAACGCGGCGTCGTTCGTCTTTGTCGTCATCATGTTCTCCTTCGTTCGCAGCGCCCCCCGGGCGAAGCCCACGACGCGGGTCCGTCCCTGGGCAGAGCTGGTCGTTGGCGCGAAGCAGGCGTGGGCGGTGAAGGGCTGTCGCTACCCGATTCTCGGCATCGGCACGGTGGCCCTGATCGTCAGTCCGTTCATCGCCCTGGTCCCGGCGATGGCGATCGACGTGCTGCACGCCGGCAAGGCCGGCACGCCGCTGCTGGTGACCGGCCAAGGGGTCGGTGCGGTGTTGGGGGCGCTGACGCTGCCGGCCGTCGCCCGTCGCACGTCGCGCATCTTCGTCCTGCGCGCGTCGCTCGTCACCGTGGTCGCCGCGGACGCGCTGTACGGGCTCGCGCCGAACATCACGCTGGCCGTGCTGGCGCTCGTCGTGCTCGGCGGTGCGTACCTCGGGACGATGACGGGGCTGAACACGTCGGTGCAACTGCACGCGCCGCGCAGCGAACGTTCGCGCATCCTGGCGCTCTACACGTTGTCCCTGTCGCTCGGGTATCCGCTCGGTGCCCTCGTGCAGGCCGCGATGGCCAAGGCGTGGGGCGTGCGGCCCATCACCGTGGCGGGCGCGGGCGTCATGGCGTTGGTGCTGTTCGGCGTGTCGCTCGCGTATCCGCAGTTCTGGGATGAGATGGCGTCGACGCCGGTCCCGCCGCCGCTATTGCTGGCAGACTAGAAGCATGCCGATTCCTGCCGCTGCTCTCGCGACGCCGGCCGCTTTCGAGTGCCCGACTGGCCCGGGCACCGCGTCGCGGCGTGCACCGTGACGGCCGAGCTCTACTTCGACCACGCCGCTTCGGCGCCGCGCCGCGACGAGGTCGCCGAGGCGATGGAGCCGTGGCAGCACGGCGTCGTGGGCAATCCTTCGGGCAGCCACCGCGCCGCGCGCCGGGCCCGGCGCGCGATCGAGGATGCCCGCGACGAGGTCGCGTCCTTCGTCGGTGCCGATCCCGGCGGCGTGATCTTCACCGCGGGCGGCACCGAGTCGTGCCACCTCGCGGTGGTGGGCGTCGCGAGCCACCACCGTCGCCATCACGAGTCGACGACCATCGTGGTCTCGCGCATCGAACACCACGCGATACTGGACGCGGCCGAGATGATGGCGCGCGACTTCGCGACGGTGCGTGTCCGCTACGTCGAGGTCGACGGTGACGGCGTCGTGGACCTCGATTCCCTGCGCGACGCGCTCGAGCCCGACACCGCCGTCGTGAGCGTGATGGCGGCGAACAACGAGACCGGCGTGCGCCAGCCCCTCGACGGTGTGAGCTCGGTGACGAACGCGCATATCCCCGGCGGGACGGTCCTGCACACCGACGCCGTCGCCGCGGCCCCGTGGCTCCACCTGCCAATGGTGACCGCGACCATGGACATGATCTCGATCTGCGCGCACAAGATCGGCGGGCCGGTGAACAGCGGCGCGTTGATCCTTCGCAACAGCGTCGATGTCGACGCCGTGATGCCCGGCGGGGGCCAGGAGCGTGGTCGGCGCGGCGGCACGGTCGACGTCGCCGCCGCCGTCGGCCTGGCGGCCGCGGTGCGCGCGACGGCGAGAGAACTCACCGAGGTCAATGACCGGGTTGTCGACTACCAGAACAAGTTGATCAGCGCACTGTGTTTCCTGCCGGGTGCCGCCGTCACCGCCCTTGGCGCGAATCGCGTGCCCGGCACCGTGCACGTCACGTTCGAGGGACTGGCCAGCGACGAACTGCTCTTCCTGCTCGATCAGGAGGGCGTCTGCGCGTCGGCCGCCGCGAGCTGTTCGAGCGGGGCCGCCGAGTCGAGCCACGTGTTGGCCGCGATGGGCGTGTCGCCCGAGCGCGCGCGCGGGTCGCTGCGCATCTCCATGGGCGGCGAAACCACCGAAGCCGAGGTCGACGCCTTGATCGGGATTCTGTCCACCGTGGTCTACCGCTTGCGCGCGGAGGCCTAGGAGTCCCGGCCGACTGGCAGACTGGGACGGTGAAAGTTCTGGTGGCGATGAGCGGCGGGGTCGACTCGTCGGTGGCGGCGGGCCTCTTGATCGATGACGGTCACGAGGTGGTGGGCGCCACCTTGAAGCTCTGGGGCGGGATCTCGGACTCGGGCTGCTGTTCGGTCGCCGACGTCGACGACGCCCGTCGGGTGGCCCAGATGCTCGGCATCGACCACCACGTCTTCAACTACTCCGAGGAGTTCGAGCGCCACGTCGTGACGCCCTTCGTGCGGGGCCACGCCGCGGGCCAGTCGCCCAACCCCTGCATCGAGTGCAACCGACACATCAAGTTCGACCTGCTCTTCGAGCGCGCGCGGCGCCTGGGCTTTGACGCGGTGGCGACCGGCCATCACGCCCAGGTGCTGGCGCGCGACGGCGCGCACTACCTGGTCCGCGGCGCCGATGACCAGAAGGACCAGAGCTACGTGCTGGGCTATCTGGGCGAGTCACAGCTCGCGACGTTGCTGTTGCCCATTGGCACGATGACCAAGGACGAGGTCCGCGCCCACGCAGAGCGACTGGGACTGCGCACGTGGAACAAGCCCGACAGTCAAGACGTCTGCTTCATCGAAGCGTCCAAGGGTCGCGAGGTCTTCCTGCGCCAGCGCATCAGCGTCACGCCCGCCAAGATCGTCGATCGCTCCACCGGCGACGTGCTCGGTGAGGTCCAAGCCGCGGAGCTCGTGACCGTCGGTCAACGCCGCGGCGTCGTGCCCGGGCGCGACGGCGAGAAGCGCTACGTCGCGAAGGTCGACCTGACCGCCCAGCGCATCGAGGTGGGACGCCTCGACGAGGTGATGGTGACGCGCCTGGCGCTCGACGAGGCGTCGCTGACGTTCTCGCACGCGGCGCTCGTCGACGGCACCGTCGTGCTCGCGCAGTGGAGCGCCCACGGTCGCCCCCAGCTCGCCACCCTGCACCAGTCGCCGTCGTGGTCGTTGGCGCTGCACGCGCCGGCCCGGCCCGTCGCCCCCGGACAGACGGTGGTCTTCTACCGCGTCGGCGAACCCACGATCGTCGAGGGCGCGGCGATCGTCGCACCCTCGTGAGCACGCCCGCAGCTCGCGCGGCGTGGCTGCGCGGGGAGATCACCCGCCACAATGACGCCTACTTCGTCCATGACGCGCCACTGATCCCCGACGCCGACTACGACGCGCTGGTGCGAGAGCTGCGCGAACTCGAAGCGCGCCACCCCGAACTGGGCAAGGAGTCCTCGGTCACCCACACCGTCGGGGCCCCGTCGTCGACGGTGTTTCGCGAGGTCATCCACGGCCGGCCGATGCTCAGCCTCGACAACGTCTTCAGCGCCGACGAGCTGCGCGAGTGGAGCGAGCGGGTCGCCAAGGGACTCGAGCGCGATCCGGCCACGCTGGTCTTCGCGGTCGAGCCCAAGATCGACGGCCTCGCCCTCTCGATCACCTACACCAACGGCGTCATGATCCAGGCCGCGACGCGAGGTGACGGGCGGGTCGGCGAGGACGTCACTGACAACGTCCGTACGATCGCGAACGTCCCGGCGATCCTGCGCGGGGGCGCCAGCGGAACGTTCGAGGTCCGCGGCGAGGTCTTTCTCGCCAAGGAGGATTTCGAGGAGCTCAACCAGCGCCAGCGCGAGTTCCACGAGAGGGAGTTCGCCAATCCCCGCAACGCCGCCGCCGGCAGCCTGCGCCAGAAGGATTCCTCGATCAGCGCCCAACGGCCGCTCTCGTTCCTCGCGTACCAACTGGTGGACCTCGAGGGGACGTTCTCCTTCGCGAGCCACGCCGCCACGCTCGAGCAGATGTCCGAGTGGGGATTCTTCGTCGCCCCCGAGATTGTCGTCGTCACGGGCGCCGACGCGATGATCGCTCGCAGCGAATGGTTCGAGCTACACCGGCACGACCTGCACTACCAGATCGACGGCGTGGTCATCAAGATCGACGACCTCGCCCAGCGCGACGAGCTCGGTTCCACCTCGCGCGCGCCGCGCTGGGCGACGGCGCGCAAGTTCCCGCCCGAAGAGCGCACGACGCGCTTGCTCGCGATCGAGGTCTCGATCGGGCGCACCGGCCGGGCGACGCCCTACGCGGTGTTGGAGCCGGTGGTGGTCGCCGGTTCGACCGTGTCGTTGGCGACCCTGCACAATGAGGACCAGGTCGCGCTGAAGGACGTCCGGCCCGGCGATCTCGTCATCGTGCGCAAGGCCGGCGACGTCATACCCGAGGTCGTGAGCGCGGTACCCGAGAAGGGCCGGCGGCGTCATCGCGCCTGGGCCTTCCCTTCCACCTGTCCCGACTGCGGCGGACCGCTGCAGCGCGTGAGCGACGAGAGCGACACCTACTGCGTCAATCCCGCCTGCCCGGCGCAGTTGCTCCAGCAGATCATCCACTTCGCGTCGCGACCGGCACTCGACATCGAGGGGCTCGGCGAACAGCGCGTCGCCCAGCTGATGCAGGAGGGTCTCGTCGCCGACGTCGCCGATCTCTTCTCGCTGCGCGTGGAGGACCTGGCGTCGCTCGAGGGTCTGGGCGAGCTCTCGGCGACGTCGCTGGTGAACGCCATTCAGGGCGCCAAGGCCATGCCGCTGAGCCGGGTCCTCGTTGGCCTGGGCATCCGTCACGTCGGTCCGGTGGCCGCTCGCGCGCTGGCCTCGACGTTTCGCAGCTACGAACGCGTCGCCCGGGCGCCCCTGGAGGAGCTCGAGGCGGTCGACGGGGTCGGTCCGGTCATCGCCCAGTCGGTCTATCAGTACTGTCGCGAGGACGAGACCCGCGAACGGATGGCCCGACTGGCCGCGGCGGGCATGGCGCTGGGCGAGCCCGAACCGGCGCCGACGCTCGAGGCGACGCTCGAGGGACGGGCCGTCGTCATGACCGGGAGCATCGAGGGGTACTCGCGCGACGAGGCCGAGGCGGCCATCGTCGCGCGGGGCGGGACCTCGCCGGGTTCGGTCTCGAAGAAGACGTACTGCGTCGTGGTCGGCGAGGCGCCCGGGGCCGCCAAGGTCACCAAGGCGCGCGATCTGGGCGTCCCGATGATCCCGCCGACCGAGTTCGAACGGCTCTTGGCGACGGGGACGTGGACCGTCACCCTCGCCTGATGCTTCCTTACTAGGGTTAGAAATAGTCATGCCGCCATCCACCTTCGCCCCTGGTCACGATCTCGTCGGTCGCTACCGCATCGTCGAACTGCTGGGGATCGGCCACACCGTCGAGGTCTACGCCGCCGAGGACCTGTCGCTGCACCGCCCGGTCGTGGTGAAGGTCCTGCTGGCCCACCTCGCCGCCTTCGAGGACGTGCGGCGGGCCTTTCGCGACCACATCGTGCGCTCGGCGACGCTCAGCCACCCGCACCTCGAGCGCGTCTACGACGGCGGCCAGTCGTCGGGATCGATCTTCATGGTGACCGAGCACCTGGGCGGCGGATCGCTCGAGGACGTGCTCGCGTCGGGTCGGCGCCTCGGCGTCGACGACGCGGCCCGACTGGGACGCGACGTCAGCGGGGCGCTCGCGTACGTGCACGCCAGCGGCTTCGTGCTCGGCGCGCTCTCGCCGAGCAGCCTGCTCTTCGACGACGAGGGCCGCGTGCGGATCACCGACGTCGCCCTCGCCGGACTCGGCGCGATGCACCACGAGCAGCTCACCTACGACTCGGTGCGCTACCTCAGCCCCGAGCAGGCCCTCGGCGAGCCCGCCCAGCCCAAGAGCGACGTGTACGCCCTCGCCCTCATCCTCTTCGAGTGCGCCACCGGCACGACGCCCTTCGAGGCGTCGACCCCCGAGGCGATGCTGCGCACGCGCATCACCACGCAGCTGCCCATGCGCCCCGAGCTGGGGACGCTCGACATGCTGCTGGCCCAGGCGGCCGTGCCCGATCCCCGGCTTCGCCTCGACGCCGAGCAGTTCGCCAACCGGCTGAGCGCCGCGGTGTCCGACGCCGGGCCGCTCATCGTGGCGCCGGTGCGCGCCGAGACGCCCCTGCTCGCGCGGTTCCCCCTCGACGAGCCGCGGCGCTCGATCGGCTTTCGACCACCGTCGCCGGACCAGATCGTGGGCCGGCCCTCGGCGACGCCGGGCGGCGCCCACCGGGCCGGGCGCCCCGAGCCCGTCCGCGCCACCCGCGCGAACCCGTTCGAAATAGGGCCGGATTCGCTCGAGAGCGAGTTTCGCGCGCCGGTTCGCAGCCGCCGGGGCAACTTCGACGATCTGCCCCCGTCGCGGCCGACGCGCCGGCGCCGCTACGCCTTCGCCGCCGCCGCGGTGCTACTGCTCCTGGTCGCCGCCGCCGGCGGCGTCGTGTGGAAGTTCGGGCTGCTGAGCCAGAAGCACACCGTGCCCTCGCTGGTCGGCCTCACCGTGACCCAGGCGTCCCAGCAGTTGAGCGGCTACGGGTTCACGTTGACGGTCGACCGGCACACCAGTTCGCCGACCGTGCCCAAGAACGAAATCGTCTCCCAGAGTCCGGCCGCGGGCACCAGCGCGAAATCGGGACTCGTCATCACCGTGGCGCTCTCGGACGGCCCTGTGCTGGTCAAGCTGCCCACGAAGTTGGCGGGCGAGGACTGCGCCACTGCGACGTCGCAGCTGGCGAAGCTGAAGTTCTTCGCCCAGTGCCCCTCGTCGGCGGCGGTGCTGAGTAGCACCGTGCCCGCCGGGCGGATCATCCGGGTGCTCTACAAGAAGACCGTGAACCCCGCGTCGGCTCCGAAGGGGGCGACGCTCACCCTCGTACTGAGCAAGGGCTCGGCGACGACCACCACCACCACGACGGCGGGCACCACCACCACCACGACGGCGGGCACCACCACCACGACGGCGGGCACCACCACCACCACGACGACGGTCGCCCCGGCGTTGGTCGCCGTGCCGAACGTGGCGGGCATGACGCGCGTCGAGGTGTACGCCGCGATGCGTACCGCCGGCCTCTTCTTCTCGACGCGCGGACCCGGTGCGGGCACGACCGCCTGGACGACGGGCGTCTCGACGATTCCGGCGGCCGGCACGAAGGTGAAGCGGCTCTCCACGGTCATTGTCAACGTCAAATGAGTCTTGACTGCGACCTCTGTGAGGCAGCAGTCATCACCACTCGCTACTTCGAGAACGAACTCTGCTGGATAGCCGACTGCGAGGTCTGCCTCGTGCCCATGGTGGTCTGGCGCGAGCACGGCGCCTCGCCGCCCGAGCCGGTGCGGCTCGAGATGCACGAACACCTCTCGCACGTGGCGAACCGCGAGCTGGGCGAGGACAACTGGTCGATCGACGACCACATGCGCAACATCCCCGACCACTACCACGCCCACGCCCGTCCGCCCTACTCCTGGCGTCGCGCGTAGGACCTGGCGGCGTCGCGTTCGTCGTTACAATCGGGGCACCATACTTTCTTAGGAGTGGGCCATGGGTGCTCTCGACGGTCGCGTTGCCATCATCACCGGAGCCGGTCGCGGCATCGGGCGCGAGCACGCGCTGCTCTTCGCCGCGGAGGGCGCCAAGGTCGTCGTGAACGACCTCGGCGGCGCCCTCGACGGCTCGACGACGACCGCGTCGCCGGCCGAGGAGGTCGTCGCCGAGATCAGGGCCATGGGTGGCGAGGCGGTCGCCAACCACGACAACGTCGCCACGTGGGACGGGGGCGCCCGCCTGGTCGAGACCGCGGTGTCGACCTTCGGTGACCTGCACGTGCTCGTCAACAACGCCGGCATCCTGCGCGACCGCGTGCTGGTGAACCTCAGCGAGGACGACTGGGACTCGGTGATCAACGTGCACCTGAAGGGCCACTTCGTGCCTAGCCGTCACGCCGCCGCCTACTGGCGTGAACAGGCCAAGGCCGGCAAGAGCGTGAAGGCCTCGATCATCAACACCTCCTCGACGTCGGGCCTGCTCGGCAACGTCGGCCAGTCGAACTACGGCGCCGCCAAGGCCGGCATCGCGGCCTTCACCGTGATCATCGCCGAAGAGCTGGCCCGCTACGGTGTGCGCGCGAACGCCATCGCCCCGGCCGCGCGCACGCGCATGACCGAGTCGACACCGGGCCTGTCGGACTACGTGGTGAAGCCCTCCGACGCCGCGGTCTTCGACGTGTGGGACGCCGCGAACATCTCCCCGCTCGTCGCGACCCTCGCCATGGAGGACTGCGCGTCGACCGGCCAGGTGTACTTCGTCCAGGGCGGCACCGTCCGGCTGTTCCAGAACTGGACCATGACCAAGACCCTCGAGAAGAACGACCGCTGGTCCGTGAGCGAACTCGCCACCGAACTGCCCACTCTGCTGCAGTGAGCGATCAGCACCCCGGGGCGCACGTCGACCGCGACGATCCCGAGGGGCTCCTCAATCCCCGAACCGATCCCGCCAGCGCCGCCTTCGGCACGCTCGGCAGCGAGGCGGGCAGTGACCTCAACTGGTTCTTCCTCCTGCGCCAGCGCGTCCAGGACCGGGCCGCCGGTTCGTCGAACTACCCGTGGTGGGTGCTGTGGTCGCTGCTCGCGGGACTCTTCGCGCTGAACTTCACCTTCACGGTGTTCATCGTGGCGCTACCGACCGTGGCGGGACAGTTCCACACGTCGGTCACGGTGCTCACCTGGACGATGGTCGGACCGCTGCTGGCCTACGGCCTCGCCGCGCCGATCCTCGGCAAGACCGGTGACATCTTCGGGCACCGGCGTCTGTACTTCTTCGGCCTCGTGGGGGCGATGGTCTCGGCGGTCCTGACGGCGCTCGCCGTGAACGTGGACATGCTGCTCTTCGCGCGCGCGCTCGACGGCATCCAGGGCGCGGCGACGGGCACGGCGTCGGGGGCGCTGATCAACATGGTCTTCACCCCCCAGGAACGGGTGAAGGCGATGGGGTGGTGGTCGCTCGTCGGCGCGGGCGGACCGGTCATCGGCGTCTCGCTGGGCGCGCCGCTCATCGCCGCCTTCGGATGGCGCGCCCTCTTCTGGTTCCAGCTCGGCCTCATCGCCGCGGCCCTGATGGTGGTGTCGTTCGTCCTGCCGCGCCGGCGGGGCCTGGACGACGAGGAGGCCGCGAAGAAGCAGACGGCCCGCCGAGAGTTCAAGAAGATGGACTGGCTCGGCAGCTGGGCGCTGTCGCTCTCGGTGACCGCGCTGATGCTCGGCCTTTCGATCGGTCCGTCGGTGGGCTGGTCCAGCGCGTGGTGCCTCGGCGGGTTCGCTCTCTCGGCGCTGATGCTCTGGCTCTTCATCTACCGACTGCGACACGCGGCCAATCCGCTCATCCCCGTGCACTACTTTCGCCATCGCAACTTCGTCATGCCAATGGTGCTGCGCGCCGCGGCGAACTTCGCCTACTTCGGGGCCTTCTTCCTCTTCCCGCTCCTGATGGAGCAGGGCTACGGCTACTCGATTCCGCGCGTCGGGGCGCTCGCGATCGCGCGTCCGCTCACGTTCGCCCTCTCGTCGCCCATCGCGGGCTACGTCGCCATGCGGATCGGCGAACGCGTCAGCGCGATCGCCGGCGCCACGTTCCTGACCGGCTCGCTCGCCCTCTTCGCGCTGCTGCACCCCACGACCGGCGCGTGGGTCGTCGCCATCGCGCTCGCGCTGTCGGGGCTCGGCATGGGCGTCGCGATGCCCTCGTCGAGCTCGGTGATGGCCAACGAGGTCAAGACCAGCGAGTTCGGGGTCATGTCGGCCGCGCAGATGCTGGCGATGCAGGTCGGTGAGGTGGCGGGCATTCAGGTGCTCGAGACCGTCCAGCAGGCGCTCGTGCACCGGCGCGGACTCGTCGGCGCGAGGCCCGGTCCGGCGCTGCTCGCCACGTTCCAGTTGCCGTTCCTCATCGGCGCCTGCGTCGGGGCGCTCGGGCTGTTCGCGGCGCTGTTCTTGTCCGACGTGCCACGCGAGTCCACCACGCGCCACCCGTAAGACTGCCGGTAGTCTGGGCCCATGACAACTGCGATCATGCCGGGATGTGAACCGTTTTCCGCCAAGGGCGGACCGTTGGGCGTGCTGGTGCTGCACGGTTTCACCGGGAATCCCGGATCCCTGCGCGACCTGGCCCAGGTGCTCGCCACGGCGGGTTTCACGGTCGAACTGCCCCGCCTGCCCGGTCACGGGACGACCCTGGCCGACATGATGACGACCACGTGGACGGACTGGTCCGGTGCGGCGCTCGAGGCCTACGATGCCTTGGCCGCCGCGTGCGACCGCGTCGCGGTCGTGGGCCTCTCGATGGGCGGCGGGCTCGCCGCGCACGTCGCCGAGCAGCGTCCCGGCATCGCCGGCCTGGTCTTCATCAACCCCCTGGTGAAGCCCCCCGTCCGTGAGGTGGTCGACGGTCTCAACCAGCTGCTGGAGGCCGGCATCGAGACCATCGACTCGATTGGCTCGGACATCAAGCGGGAGGGCTCGGTCGAGGCCTCCTACGACGCGACGCCCCTGGCGTGCGCGAAGAGCCTCTTCAATGGTCTCGTCGCCGTGCACGAGGACCTGGCGAGGATCACGGCGCCGAGCCTGATCCTGTCCAGTCGCGAGGACCACGTCGTGACGTCGGACAACAGCGACGACCTCGAGGCCTCGGTGAGCGGTCCGGTCGAGCGCATCTGGCTCGAGGACTCGTACCACGTCGCGACGATGGACAACGACCAGGAGTTCGTCGAGCACACGACCCTCTCGTTCGTGAAACGGGTCTTTGGCGAATGACCTCACCGCTTCGCCGCGAGGACGTGGCGCACGTCGCCAAGCTCGCCCGACTCTCGCTCACCGAGGCTGAGCTCGACCTCTTCACCGAGCAGTGCGGCAAGGTGCTCGAGCACGCCGCCGACATGAACTCGCTCAACCTCGACGGCGTCGTGGCGACGGCCCACCCCTTCGGGCTGATCAACGTGGTGCGCGATGACGAGGTACGCCCCAGCCTGGACCGCGACACGGTGCTCGCCATGGCCCCCGACGCCGAGGACGGCCGCTTCGCGGTGCCGCGCATCATGGGCGAGGCCCCGTGAAGAGCGCCCAGCAGATCGCCAGCGAGGTCCGCAGCGGCGTCACCACCGCGATCGGCGAACTCACGACGTCGCTGCGCGCGATCCGCGAACGCAACGACGAGCTGCACGTCTTTCTCTACGTCGACGAGGAGGGCGCCATCGAGGCGGCCGCCCGCATCGATGAACGGGTGGGCCGCGGCGACGACGTGGGACCCCTGGCCGGCGTGCCCATCGCGCTGAAGGACAACCTCTGCCAGACGGGCATCCCGACGACCTGTTCGTCGAGGATCCTCGAAGGCTGGCGCCCGCCCTACAGCGCCACGGTCATCGACCGCCTGATGGCGGCCGGGGCCGTGCCGGTCGGCAAGACCAACCTCGACGAGTTCGCCATGGGCTCGTCGACCGAGAACTCCGCCTTCGGCCCGACGCGCAACCCGCTCGACCCGTCGCGGGTGCCGGGCGGCTCATCGGGCGGCTCGGCCGCCGCGGTCGCGGCGGACATGACGCCGATCGCGCTCGGCAGCGACACTGGCGGTTCCATCCGCCAGCCCGCCGCCCTCTGCGGGCTCGTCGGCATGAAGCCCACCTACGGCCTGGTGTCGCGCTACGGGCTGATCGCCTTCGCCAGCTCGCTCGACCAGATCGGCCCCTTCGCGAAGAACGTGACCGACGCCGCGCTGCTGCTCGAGGCGATCGCCGGACACGACCCGATGGACTCGACGTCGCTGCCCGAACCGTCGCCGTCACTGGTCGCGCACGTGAACGACGGCGTCGCCGGACAGCGCATCGCGCTGGTGCGCGAGCTCGTCGAGGGCGCCGACGACGACGTGGTGGCGTCGGTGTACCGGGCGGTCGAGACGCTGCGCGACGCGGGGGCGACCATCGTGGAGCTGTCGATCCCCGAACTGCACCTCGGTCTCAGCGCCTACTACCTGATCGCGCCGGCCGAGGCGTCGTCGAACCTGGCCCGCTACGACGGCGTGCGCTACGGGCTGCGCGTCGACGCCGATGACGTCGCGGCCATGAACGAGGCCACGCGCACCGCCGGCTTCGGCGACGAGGTCAAGCGCCGCATCATCGTGGGCACCTACGCCCTCTCGGCCGGGTACTACGACGCCTACTACGGACAGGCCCTGAAGGTCCGCACGCAGATGATCGCGGCCTTCAAGCGCGCCTACCAGCAGGCCGACCTGCTGATCGGCGCGACGACCCCCTCGGTCGCCTTCACCTTCGGTTCCAAGACCAAGGACCCCATGGCGATGTACCTCAACGACGTCTTCACCATCCCGACCAACCTGGCCGGCGAGGCCGCGGTGTCGGTGCCCTTCGGCACGGGCGAGGCCGAACTGCCGATCGGCGTGCAGCTGCTCGGCCCCGGCCGCAGCGAGGCCCGGCTCTTCGCCGCCGCGCGCGTGCTCGAGATCGCCGAGGGTCGCTCGTGAAGCTGCCCAACGGTTGGGAGATGGTCGTCGGGCTCGAGGTCCACACCGAACTCAAGACCGCCTCGAAGATGTTCTGCGGGTGCGCGAACTCGTTCGGTTCCGAGCCCAACACCAACACCTGCCCGGTCTGCCTGGGGCTGCCCGGCTCGCTGCCGGTGCTCAACGAGCGCGCCGTCGAGTTCGCGATGGCGATCGGCGCCGCGCTGCACTCGACCATCTCGCCCTCGACCTTCCACCGCAAGAACTACTTCTACCCTGACATGCCCAAGGACTTCCAGATCTCCCAGTACGACCTGCCGATCAACTCGGGCGGCTACCTGGACCTGCCCGACGGCAGTCGCGTCTCGATCGAGCGGGCCCACCTCGAAGAGGACACCGGCAAGTCCACCCACCTGGGCGGCAGCGGCCGCATCCACGGCGCCGACCGCTCGCTCGTCGACTACAACCGCTCGGGCGTGCCGCTCGTCGAGATCGTCTCGGGCCCCGACATCCGCTCCTCGGACCAGGCCCGCGCCTACGCCAGCGAGCTGCGCGGCATACTGATCGCGACGGGCGCCTCGGACGGACGCATGGAGGAGGGCTCGATGCGCATCGACGCCAACGTCTCGGTGCGCAAGGCCAACGCTCCGTTCGGCACGCGATGCGAGATCAAGAACCTGAACTCGCTGCGCAGCCTGGGCCGGGCCATCGACCACGAGGCCCTGCGCCAGGTCGAGGTCATCGAGGATGGCGGCGTCATCCGCCAGGAGACCCGCCACTGGGACGAGAACCTCGGCGAGACCTCGACGATGCGCACGAAGGAGGAGGCGGAGGACTACCGCTACTTCCGCGAGCCCGACCTGGTGGACCTCGCGCCCGATCAGGCGTGGCAGGACCGCGTGCGCGCGTCGCTGCCGCCGATGCCGGCCGAGCGTCGCCGGACGCTGGCGGACCGGCTGACGGACCCGACCGAGGCCCAGCTCGACGCCGTCGAGGTCGTCATCGACCTCGGTCTCGAACCGTGGGTGCACAGCGCGCTCGACCGGGGGGCCGACATCACCCTGGCCCTCGCGCGCGCCGCGAACGAACTGGCCGCGGGCATCGACGGTCTGGTGAACCTCACCCTCGACGCCTTCACGCAGACCCTGCTGATGGAGCAGCGCGGCGAGCTCTCGGCCACCCAGGCCAAGACGGTCCTGGGCGAGCTGCTGGCGAGCGGGGGAGACCCGGCCGCGATCGCCGCCGCGAAGGGATTCGAGCAGCTCTCGTCGGACTCGCTCGGCGCGACCGTCGCCAAGCTCATCGAGCAACACCCCGACGAATGGGCGCGATTCCGCGACGGCGACGAGAAACTGGCCCAGTTCTTCATCGGCCTCGTGATGAAGAGCACGAAGGGCCAGGCCAACGGCAAGGCGGTCATCGCCGAACTGCACGCCCGACGCTGAAGCGTCCGACGGTGAGGGCCCGAGGGGGATTCGAACTCCCCAACCGGATTTCCTAGACTTCCCCCATGGCCCAGCACCCGACCCCGCGAAGCACCGACGTCACCCTCGGCAAGGGCCGCGCACCGGCGAGGGCCATGTTGCGCGCCATGGGTCTCACCGACGCGGACATGGTCAAGCCCCAGATCGGGGTGGCGTCGAGCTGGAACGAGGTGACGCCGTGCAACCTACCCCTCGACCGACTCGCCAAGCGCGCCAAGGTCGCGATCCGCGACGCCGGCGGCGTGCCGTTCGAGTTCGTGACCATCGCGGTCTCGGACGGCATCTCGATGGGTCACGAGGGGATGCGCGCCTCGCTGGTCTCGCGCGAGGTGATCGCCGACTCGGTCGAGACCGTGATGCACGCCGAACGTTTCGACGCCATGGTGACCTTCGCCGGCTGTGACAAGTCGCTGCCGGGCATGCTCATGGCGGCGGCCCGGCTCGACGTGCCGAACGTCTTCCTCTACGGCGGAACGATCCTGCCCGGCGAGCTCAACGGCGAGTCCCTCGACATCGTCTCGGTCTTCGAGGCGGTCGGCGCCAACGCCGTCGGCGCCATGAGCGACGAGCAGCTGCGCGCCATCGAGTGCGCGGCCTGTCCCGGCGAGGGGAGCTGCGCGGGCATGTTCACCGCCAACACCATGGCGAGCGTGGGCGAGGCCCTCGGCATGTCGCTGCTCGGCAGCGCGAGCGCGCCCTCGATCGACCACCGGCGCGACGAGTACGCCTACGACTCGGGACTCGCGGTGCTCAACCTGCTCGACCTCGGGATCACCGCCCGACAGATCATGACCAAGAAGGCCTTCGAGAACGCCATCGCCGTCGTCATGGCGCTCGGCGGTTCGACCAACGCGGTGCTGCACCTGCTCGCGATCGCCCACGAGGCCCGCGTGCCGCTCGAGCTCGACGACTTCAACAAGATTGCCGCGCGCGTGCCGCACCTGGCCGACACCAAGCCCCACGGCAAGTACCACATGAGCGACCTGGACCGGATCGGCGGCGTGCCCGTCGTGCTGCAGCACCTGTTCGAGCACGACCTGCTGCACGGCGACGTGATGACGGTGAGCGGCAAGACCATGGCCGAGAACCTGGCGGCCCTCAACGCGCCCAAGCCCGACGGGCGGGTCGTGCGCGACCTCGCCCACCCGATCCACCAGCGCGGCGGCATCGCGGTGCTGACCGGCACGCTCGCGCCCAAGGGCGCCGTCGTCAAGGTCGCCGGCATCGACAACTTGCAGTTCGTTGGCACCGCGCGCGTCTTTGACGGAGAGGACGCCGCGATGACCGCGATCCTCGCCGGCGAGATCGAGCCCAACACGGTCGTCGTCATCCGCTACGAGGGCCCCAAGGCCGGACCGGGCATGCGCGAGATGCTGGCCGTGACCGGCGCCATGAAGGGCGTGGGTCGCGGCGGCGACTGCGCCCTCGTCACCGACGGCCGCTTCAGCGGCGGCACGCACGGATTCTGCGTGGGCCACGTCGCTCCCGAGGCCCTCGACGGCGGACCGATCGGGCTCGTGCAGGACGGCGACCAGATCCAGATCGACGTGACGACGAACTCGATCAACCTGATGGTCGACCCCGCGGAGCTGGCGGTGCGCGCCACGCGGGTGGCGCCCTTCGTGCCGCGCTACACCACCGGCGTGCTCGAGAAATTCGCCCGCCTGGTCCAGGGCGCCGAGAAGGGCGCCGTCACCTCGGCCTAGGTGCGCTTGTGCGCACGTCGAACCTGTGCCAAGATAGAGGGGTGACGACCCGTGACGACATTCTGGTGGTAGTAGGCGCTCGCCGCCGGTAGTCACGCGAACACGTACTCCGGAGGCCTCCCAAAATGGGAGGCCTTTTTGCTTATCTGAGAACAAAGGAACACCGTGCAACTCACTGGAGCCGAAGCACTTATCAAGAGCCTGGAACAGCAGGGTGTCGACACCGTGTTCGGGCTGCCGGGCGGCGCCATCCTCCCCGTCTACGACCCGCTGATCGATTCGACCATCCGCCACATCCTCGTGCGCCACGAGCAGGGGGCCGGCCACATGGCCGAGGGCTACGCGCTCGCGACCGGCCGGCCCGGCGTCGCGATGGTCACCAGCGGCCCGGGCGCGACCAACATCGTCACGCCCATCGGCAACGCGCACATGGACTCGACGCCGCTCGTCGTCATCACCGGCCAGGTGGCGACCGGATCGATCGGCACCGACGCCTTCCAGGAGTGCGACATCACCGGCATCACGATGGGCATCACCAAGCACAACTTCCTCGTCCAGTCGGCCCAGGAGATCCCGCGCGCCGTGGCGGCGGCCTTCCACCTGGCGACGACCGGCCGTCCCGGCCCGGTCCTGATCGACGTCCCGAAGGACGTCACCCAGTCGATGATGGACTGGTGGTACCCGTCGACGGTCGAGGAGTACGACCTGCCCGGCTACCGCCCGGAGGTTCCCCTCGACGAGGACGCGGTCGCGCGCGCCGTGGCGCTCATCGCCCAGAGCGAGCGTCCGGTGCTCTACGTGGGCGGCGGCACGCTGAAGTCGCGCGCCTCGAAGGAACTGCTGGCCTTCGCCGAGCGCACCGGGATGCCGGTCGTCACGACGTTGATGGCGCGCGGCGCCTTTCCCGACTCGCACGAACAGCACCTCGGCATGCCCGGCATGCACGGCTTCTACGCGGCCGTGACCGCCATCCAGCGCTCGGACCTGCTGATCTCGCTGGGCGCCCGGTTCGACGACCGCGTAACCGGCAAGATCTCGGCCTTCGCCGCCGGCGCCAAGGTGATCCACGTCGACATCGACCGCGCGGAGTTCAACAAGGTCCGCCACGCCGACGTGGCGCTGCAGAGCAACATCGCGGCGGCGCTCAAGGCCCTTGACGCCCTCGACGCGACGCCGAAGTCGCTGAAGTCGTGGTGGAAGGAGATCCGTTCGTGGCAGGCGAAGTACCCGCTCGTCTACGACGAGCCGGCGGTCGACGGCCCGCTTCGTCCCCAGCACGTCGTCGCCTCGATCGCCCAGAAGGCCGACCCCGGCACGATCGTCACCTCGGGCGTCGGGCAGCACCAGATGTGGGCGGCGCAGTTCTGGCAGTTCGAGGAGCCGGGCACCTGGATCAACTCCGGCGGCGCGGGCACGATGGGCTTCGGGGTCCCCGCGGCGATCGGCGCCAAGGTCGGACGGCCGGACCGCACGGTCTGGTGCATCGACGGCGACGGCTGCTTCCAGATGACCGCGCAGGAACTCGTCACCGCGCGCTCCGAGGGGATCCCCATCAAGGTCGCGATCCTCAACAACGCGTACCTCGGCATGGTGCGCCAGTGGCAGGAGATGTTCTACGACGAGCGCTACAGCGAGGTCTACCTCTCGGCGGACCTGCCGGACTACGTCAAGTGGGCCGAGGCCATGGGCTGCGTGGGCCTGCGCGCGACGAACCTGAAGGAGATGGAGGACGTCATCGACGAGGCCAACCGGATCAACGACGTGCCGGTCGTGATCGACTTTCGCACCGACTCCTCGGAGAAGGTCTTCCCGATGGTCGCGTCGGGCGCGAGCAACGACGACATCATGGTGCACCCCTCCCAGCGCGGAGGTGCGATGTGAGTCCCGAGCCCTTCCTCGGCGCGACCTCGCACACGCCGGTTCGCCACCACATCCTGTCGGTGCTGGTGGAGAACAAGGCCGGGGTGCTGGCGCGCATCGCCGGGCTGTTCGCCCGGCGCGGCTTCAACATCTACTCCCTGGCGGTGGCGCCCGCGGAGAGCCACGCGCGCTTCTCGCGGGTCACCATCGTCGTCGACGCCGAGTCGGCTCCCCTGGAGCAGATCGTCGGCCAGCTGGACAAGCTCGTCAACGTCGTGGCGATCACCGACCTGGCCCCCCACGACGCGGTCGAACGCGAGCTGCTCCTGGCGACGATCCAGACCGACGTGGCGAACCGGACCTCGCTGCTCGACACCCTGGCCAGCGCCGGCGCGGCGATCGTCGACGTGGACCCGGGCGCGGTCACGGTCATGCTCGCCGGCACCCCGGCGGCGTGCGACCAGCTCGAGCGCGCCCTCGAGGATTTCTCGGAGGTCGAGCTCCACCGCACCGGCCGCGTGGCACTCCCTAGACTTGGCGAGGCGGCCCCGCACTGACCGGCGGCCGTTCACGCAACCAGAGAATCGACGAAGAGGAAAGAACCGACCGATGACGACCATGTACTACGAGAAGGACGCCAAGCCCGAGCTCCTGAAAGCCAAGAAGATCGCCATTCTCGGCTACGGCTCCCAGGGCCACGCCCACGCGCTCAACCTGCACGAGGGCGGCTACGACGTGCGCGTCGGGCTGCGTCCCGAGTCGTCGTCGGTGCTGAAGGCCGAGGACGCCGGACTTCGCGTGCTCGGCATCGCCGACGCCGCGGCCGAGGCCGACGTCATCATGGTGCTGCTGCCCGACACCGAGCAGAAGCGCATCTACGACCTCGAGATCGCGCCGCACCTCACCGCGGGCAAGTGCCTGCTCTTCGCGCACGGCTTCAACATCCGCTTCGACCTCATCAAGCCGCCGGCCGACGTCGACGTCGCGATGGTGGCGCCGAAGGGCCCGGGCCACCTGGTCCGGCGCACCTTCGTCGAGGGCGGCGGTGTGCCGGCCCTGATCGCCGTGCACCAGGACGCCACCGGCCACGCGCACGACATCGCGCTGGCCTACGCGCACGCCATCGGCGCGACGCGCGCCGGCGTGCTCGAGACGACCTTCACCGAGGAGACCGAGACGGACCTCTTCGGCGAGCAGGCCGTGCTCTGCGGCGGCGTGTCGGCGCTCGTGCGCGCGGGCTACGAGACGCTGGTCGAGGCCGGGTACCAGCCCGAGAGCGCCTACTTCGAATGCCTCCACGAGCTCAAGCTCATCGTCGACCTGATGTACGAAGAGGGCATCACC
>PKYK01000041.1 GCA_003133665.1 Acidimicrobiaceae bacterium
CGCCGCGGCCCGCACGGGCACCGCCTTCGAGGTCAACTCGTCGCCCGATCGACTCGACCTCGACGGTGACATGGTCCGCCGAGCCCGCCACGCCGGCGTGCGCCTGGCCATCTCCACCGACGCCCACGCCGTGCCCCACCTCGACAACATGCGCTTCGGCGTCGCCACCGCCCAACGGGGTTGGGCGGGGTCCGCGGACATCATCAACACCTGGCCGCTCGCCGAGCTCCGCCGCTTCCTCGCCAAGCACCCGCCGGCCAACGTCCGGGCCCGCTGACCGTCCATCCCGCACTCCCATCATCTCTTCCGCGGGATCGAAGGCCAGTCGACTCTCGAAATCGACCCACTTAGCCCGCTGAGAACGGCCAGTCTCGCTCCATGGCCTGGCGCGCGGCGCGCGGCTTTGCAGCGCCTCCTTGGAAGGGGGCGATCGATCGGGTGGTCAGGGCGTCCGGATGCACCGCCCGGGGACGACCTCGGCTACTGCCGTCGTGAGGTGTACGTCGTCGACGACCTTCGCTGAAGACTCAAGGATCCACCAACCTCTCGACGACCTTCGCGACGCGGACTCGCGCGGGCCCTGTGACTGAGCTCACGGGTCGACCTCGATACCCACTGCTTGGTCTCGGGTGCTCGAGTGCATCGACGGGGATTGGCAGACTTCATTCGCAAATTTCAAATAGGATGAATGCTGATACTTCAATTCATTGCAACGAGCTGACGTCAAATGACCTCACCGATACGGCGAAGGGGATTCGGCATTGACCGATAACACGCGGACTAAGGGGAAGGCGCCGACCCCGAAGGCGGCCAGCCCGAACGCGAAACGGACGAAATCAGCCGAGCGAACGGTCGCCGAGGGAGACCGGAACCTCAAGTTCTACCGGGACATGATGCTCATCCGGCGTTTCGAGGAGAGAGCCGCACGCGGCTACACCGAGGCGCTGATCGGCGGCTACTGCCACCTCAACCTGGGCGAAGAGGCCGCGGTCGTGGGCCTGATGTGCGCCCTGCGAGAGACCGACTACCTCTTCACGAACTACCGCGAACACGGGTACGCGATCATGCGCAGCATCGATCCGAACCGCGTGATGGCCGAACTCTACGGCCGCGTGGACGGCGTCTCGAAGGGCTGGGGCGGTTCGATGCACATGTTCGACCTGACCCACCGCCTGCTCGGTGGCTACGGCATCGTGGGCGGTCAGGTCCCGCTCGCGACCGGGGCGGCTCTCGCGATCGACTACCGGGGTGGCGACGAGATCGTCATGTGCACCATGGGTGACGGCACCGCGAACGTCGGGGCTTTCCACGAATCGCTCAACCTCGCGGCACTCTGGAACCTGCCGATCGCGTACGTCATCATCAACAACCGCTTGGGGATGGGAACGACCGTGGAAAAGGCGTCGGCCGAGCCTGAACTCTACAAACGGGGCGCCGCCTACCGGATCGCGTCCGAACGCGTCGACGGACTCGATCCAATCCTCGTCGCCGAGGCGGCCACGCGCGCAGTCGCGTCGGCCCGCGCCGGCAAGCCCTACCTCCTTGAGGTCGTGACCGAACGTCTCCGCGGACACTCCGTCGTGGACCCGGCGAAGTACCGCTCCGCCGAAGAGGTCGCCCTGGTCAAGGAGCTCGATCCGGTCCACACCTTCGCCTCGCGACTGGTCGCAGAAGGCCTCCTCGACGAACAGGGTCTCGCCAGAATCGACGAGGAGGCGACGGCCCGGGCCAACGAGGCCCACGCCTTCGCCGAGGCCAGCGCCCAGCCCGACCCGTCGACACTGTTCGACTACAACTACGCCACGCCCGTGGCGAACGACTCGCGCCGCCTACCCGGCGAGCCGCTGTTCGAGCCGGCGCCCCGGCCAGTGCCGGAGGTGGACGAATGAGCATCATGACCTACCGCCAGGCCCTCCACGACACGCTGCGGGCCGAAATGCTACGTGACGAGAACGTCTTCTTGATCGGTGAGGAGATCGGCGTCTTCGAAGGCTCCTACAAGATCACGGCTGGCCTCTTGGCCGAGTTCGGCGAGAGGCGCGTACGCGACACCCCGATCGCCGAGGAGGGCTTCACCGGAGCGGCGATCGGTGCGGCCATGCTGGGACTTCGACCCGTCGTCGAGATCATGACCATCAACTTCTCGCTGCTCGCGCTCGACCAGATCGTGAACCACGCGGCGAAGATCTACGGCATGTTCGGCGGCCAGGCGAAGGTCCCCCTCGTGATTCGCACCCCGGGCGGGGGCGGTCAGCAACTGGGGGCGACCCACTCGCAGAACATCGAGCTGTACTACGCCTTCGTCCCGGGGATGAAGGTCGTCGCGCCGAGCACGCCGGCCGACGCCAAGGCGCTGCTGCTGGCCGCGATCAGGGACGATGACCCCGTGCTGTTCCTCGAGAACCTGGCCCTCTACAACACCAAGGGCGAGGTTCCCGATGACGACACGCCCGCGCCGATCGGCAAGGCGGCGGTCACGCGCGCGGGCCGCGACATCACCCTCATCGGATACTCGCGCATGGCCTACGTCGCGAGCAAGGTGGCCGAGGAACTGGCGGAGTCCGACGGCCTCGACATCGAGGTGATCGACCTGCGCAGTCTTCGTCCGCTGGACCGCGAAACGCTGATTGCGTCGGTGAAGAAGACCCACGCGGCGGTCGTGCTCGAAGACGACTGGCTGACCTACGGGATCGGCGCCGAGATCGCCGCGAGCATCTCCGACGGTGCCTTCGACTATCTGGACGCGCCCGTTCGGCGAGTCGCCATGGCCGAAGTGCCGATGCCGTACACGAAAGTCCTCGAGACGGCCGCACTACCGTCCAACGACGACGTGGTGAACGCCATCTATCAAACCCTCGACGCCGTCGGCCAGCGCCGACAGAAGGTCGGCCAAGGCCATGATTGAGATCACGATGCCTCGCCTTTCGGACACGATGGAAGAGGGCGCCATCGCCACGTGGCACAAGCATCCGGGCGACCGGGTGGAGGTGGGTGATGTGCTCGTCGAGATCGAGACCGACAAGGCCACCATGGACTATGAGGCGTACGAGGCCGGAACGCTGAGCCAGATCCTCGTGGACGAGGGCGCCACCGTCTCGATCGGCACCCCCATCGCGCTACTCGACAACGGCACGACGAGCACACCCTCGGCGCCGGCCGGCGCGCCGAGCGCCGCGGTTCCTGCGGGCGTGTCGCCCGCGACACCGGTCACGCGGGCTGCCGCGCCACTCGCGAGCGAGGCTGATCGACGTTTCGCTTCGCCCCTCGTGCGCAAGCTGGCCCGAGAGCACGCTCTCGACCTCAGCCAGGTCCGGGGTTCTGGCCCGGGCGGACGGATCATCCGCGTCGACCTCGACGACTTGCTGTCGGCTGGCGTGACCGCGGCACCTTCGCAACCCGCTCCGCGCCCCGTCGTGGACGCAGGCGTGATCGTCGACGAGAAGCGCGCCTCGGTCGCGGTGCAACTCAGCAAGGCCCGCCGCGTGGTCGCTCGTCGACTCGGCGAGAGTGCTCGCGAAATCCCGCACTTCTACGTGACCGCCGTGGCGGATGCCGAGTTGCTCGTGCAGATGCGCGCCGACCTGAACGAGCAACTCGCCGCGACCGGAGCACCCAAGGTCAGCATCAACGACCTGCTCATTCGAGCGAGTGCGCTCGCGCTGCGCGAACACCCGAACGTCAACGCCTCCTACATGGGCGACGCGAGCCCGACGATGCTCGTGCACCATCGGATAAACATCGGCGTCGCCGTCGCGTCCAAGAACGGCCTCGTCGTTCCGGTGATCCTCGATGCGGACCAAAAGACCGTCGCCCAACTGGGCGCCGAAGCCAAGCAGCTCGCCTCGCAGGCCAGTTCAAAGGGTCTGACGATCGATCAGATGAGTGGCGGCACCTTCACGATCAGCAACCTCGGCATGTACGGCGTGCCGGAGTTCACCGCCATCATCAACCCACCCGAAGGCGCGATTCTCGCCGTGGGCGCCACAATCAGGGAACCGACGGTCGTCGGCGACGTCGTCGTGCCGCGTTTCCGCATGCGCTTCACGATGTCGGCCGATCACCGGATCATCGACGGCGCCCTGGCGGCTGAATTCCTCCGCACACTGACTCGTCTGATCGAGAATCCGTGGAGAATCGTGGCCTGAGCCTGTGGGCGGGTGCCGCCACGCTTGAGCAGCAACAACCCTGATCGGCGAGCGACCTGATCATCCCAGTGAGTTCGTCCGCGCTGCGCAAAGACCCGCTCGTCGACGCCTCCTACAACGGCGACGCGAGCCCGCGCACGATCGGATCAACAAGGGTCGCCTTCGCGTCGTCATCGACTTCCGACGAAGGGGCGCGAGAGGCAGGGACTTCCCGCAATCTTCGCGCGTCTACTGAAGACGAATGTCAGTAGATGCAATCTCGACGTCACTCGACTGAAATCAGCGCGTACTTCCACTCAGACCTCGAATTCACTGCTCGCGGAGTTCACGTGTTCCAACCGTGCCGCATTCCCCGAATCCGAGAGACGACGGCGGTGGGACAATCGAGCTCTCAGCCGACGATCGCATCACGCCCCGTACCGGGCCGATTCACGGCGCCGTTGCGTCGCAAATCTGGACGTACTCAAGGCGCAGTGTGGAGTCTCAAGGCCCGTGTTGAACCGACGTGCGATAGAACTGGTTCAGGGTCCTGAAGTCCGGGAGGTGGGTTCGATGACGAATTCGTCGACGCAAGCCGATGCAGCCCCCGAGCGGCCATCCACTGATTCGCCTGGTTCCGATCATCGGGGCCGCACGCTCACGCGGTGGGCGCTGGCGATGATTCCCGGTACGGCGGTCAGCGCGCTGGCTGCATTCTTCGTGGGAACGGCGCTCATGCACGCCACCGGAACTCCAGAAGGCAAGTTGCTCACCTCGGCAGGCTTCGCTGGTTGGGTCTCGTGGGTCGTCGTCACACTACTGATGGTGTCCGCGCCGCTGGTGGGCGTTGTCGTCGCGGTCTTGGCGCGCCGTGAAGGTGGCGACAACCGGTCAATCGTCGCGCTGTACGGCAATGCCCTGCTCGTGTTCGTATTGGCATTCGGCGCCATTGGGAACCTGTTCAGCTAGCCGGTGCACGAGCACCGCGTGGCGCATTCGCTGGGCAGGATCAACAGATCGTGAGCGGCATGAAGGTGACGAACGGGTCGATGGTTCAGAACCCTGGTCAAGACCCTTGCATCTCGATGTGATCGAGAGAAGAAAGGGAGGGCCTCTCGGTCGTTGTAGAACACCCGGGGTCAAAGGCCCGGGTGTTCTACAACGGCCAAGGAGCGACCGAACTACTTAGAGGCACCAGCCTTGGTCGCAGCAGGCACTTCAATCAGTGAACCCGTCTTTACGTCATAGACGTATCCATGAATTGGGATGCTGGCAGGGACCAGCGGATGACGGCGAATACGTTCAACATCGTCAGCGACCGCCTGTTGGGTGTTTGAAATTGTCAGCCAGTCAATGAAGGCGGCTTCTGTAGAGCCAGGACCCCTGCCTACGTCGTGGAAACCATTGGCGTCAAGAGCTGCAGTCTCGAGACTGTTCGCCAGGAGACCACGCATTACCTCATCAGTGAAGTACTCCATGCCGCAGTCGCTGTGATGGATTACAAACCATTCTTTTGTGCCAAGCAGTTTGTAGGAGATGACGAGTGAACGGATTGCGTCATCGCTTGCACGGCCACCAGCATTGCGAATGACGTGGGCATCACCTTCAGACAGCCCGGCATACTTCGCCGGATCTAGGCGAGCATCCATGCAAGTCAGGACCGCGAATTGTCGCGCTGGTGGAAGAGCCAGCGAACCCTTGTCACCAAAGTTCGCAACGTAGCTCTTGTTCGCGGCTAGTACGTCGGAGAGAACAGACATTCATTACCCTTCTTTAAGCCTGACCGACGGTCAGTTGGTTCAGTATAACCAATAGACGAGTAAATCTATAAGATTTATGGGTATTGAAGTCCAGCGGAGTGTGACGGTGGCGAGGAGTTCCCAGTTGGGCTTGCCGGCGTTCGTCGGAGTTCGACTCCGGCAGTTCCGGAACAGGCACCGGCACCTCTTCGATCTCATCGAACCCGGGCCGATTGGTGAACTCCTTGATGAGATCGAACTAGATCGAACCGCGATCTTCTGGAGCTGAGGCTGTTCGCGCCCCCCTTAAGTCAGAAGAGTCATCAAGCAGCAAAGAGGAGAGGCGCTAGGCCTCTCCTCTTTGTCTTTCCTACAGAGTTACCAATCTGACTGCCGCCGCAAGTCAGGTGCAACTTCACTGAACCGCGGATGCAACTTCACTGCATTGGGCAGGCAATTTCCATTGCGCCACTGCTGCAACTTGACATTACGAGCAGCCGCTGGTCGCTCCGCAACTCGAGCAGACGTAGCACGAGCCGGCACGCTGCATGGCGTTGCCGCACTGGTAACACATCGGCGCGTCGCGCTGCTCCGAACGGCTGAGCAAGGTGGGCCGCTCAGTGGGAAACTCGCTCAAGTCCACCAACGTGGGCTGCACGCTGACTCCCACCGTCGGCGTCGACTGCTCGACGACCTCGGGCAAGGTGGGTTGGAGACGCTCGCTCGTCGAGAGCACGCCCAACTCCTCGCGCTCGCTCGGGCTCAAGTAGTCGAGCGCCAGGCGACGGAAGATGTAGTCCACCAGCGAGGTCGCGATGCGCAGGTCCGCGTCGTCGGTCATGCCCGACGGTTCGAACTTCATGTTCACGTACTTGCGCACGTAGGTCGCGAGCGGCACGCCGTGCTGGAGACCCAGGCTGATGGAGATCGAGAAGGCGTCCATGATGCCCGCCAAGGTCGATCCCTGCTTGGAGACCTTGATGAAGACCTCACCGGGACGACCGTCCTCGTACTCGCCGACCGTGACGTAGCCTTCGCAGTCCGCCACGCGGAAGGCGAACGTGGACGACACCCGACGACGGGGCAGGCGCTCGCGCACCGCGCCGACCACGACGTGCGAACCCTCGGTCTTGGCGAGGTGCAACGCCGCTTCGAGCTTGGCAATCCTCGTGTAGAGCTCGGCCGCCACCGAGTCGGTCGCGGTGACCGACGAGCTCGACTCTTCGCCGTCCTTGCGGGCGGTCGAGAGGGGCTGGCCCACCTTGCAGTTGTCGCGGTAGATCGCCACGGCCTTCACGCCCAGACGCCAGGCGTCCAGGTGGAGGTTCTCGACGTCCTCGATGGTGGCGTCCTCGGGCATGTTGACGGTCTTGGAGATCGCCCCCGAGATGAACGGCTGCACGGCGCCCATCATCTTCACGTGGCCCAGGTAGTGGATGGTGTTGTCGCCCATCGAGCACGCGAAGACCGGCAGGTGCTCGGCCTTCAGACCGGGCGCACCGACGATCGACTTGTTCTCGTCGATGTAGTCCTCGATGGCCTTCGCCTCGTCCTCGCTGTAGCCGAGCACGCGCAGAGCGCGCGGCACGGTCTGGTTGACGATCGACATGTTGCCGCCGCCGACGAGCTTCTTGAACTTCACGAGACCGAGGTCGGGCTCGATGCCCGTGGTGTCGCAGTCCATCAGGAGACCGATGGTCCCCGTCGGCGCGAGCACCGACGCCTGCGCGTTGCGCACGCCGTGACGGTTCCCCAGGTCGACGGCCTCCTCCCAGGCCTGCTGGGCGGCTTCGAGGATCTCCGAGGGCGCCTTCAGCTCGTCGATGAGGTACGAGGCGTCGCGGTGCATGCGCAGCACCTTCAGCATCGGCTCGGCGTTCTCGGCGAAGCCCTCGTGCGGTCCCATCCGGCCCGCGGTGCGCGCACTGGTGGCGTAGGCGTGACCGGTCATCAACGCCGTGATTGCGCCGGCCCAGGCGCGGCCCGCGTCGGAGTCGTAGGCGAGTCCCGACGCCATCAACAGCGCGCCGAGGTTGGCGTACCCGAGGCCGAGCTGGCGGAACTTGCGCGAGTTCTCGGCGATCTTCTCGGTCGGGTAGTCCGCCGCGCCCACGATGATCTCCTGGGCGGTGAAGAGCACCTCGATCGAGGCCTTGAAGGCGTCGACGTCGAAGGCCCCGTCCGAGCGCAGGTACTTCATCAGGTTCAAGCTCGCGAGGTTGCACGCCGAGT
>PKYK01000014.1 GCA_003133665.1 Acidimicrobiaceae bacterium
TCGTGCTCGACGTTGAAGGTGTATTCGAAGGCCGCGCCCTCACAGGTGCAGGTCCCGTGGCCGACGCCGATCACGAGCGTCTTTCGCTCGCCCCTCTTCAGCGCCTCGATGATCTCGTCGAACGCGTCCGACGCCTGCTCGGCGTGGCCGGCCGTGCAGACCGAGAGCGAATTCCCGTCGGGGCCGAGGCCCGGCGTCGCCTGGAAATTGAGCTTGGGCCCCGTCGCCACGATCAAGTAGTCGTACCAGATCTGTTCGAGTTCGCCGGCTCGCGCGGGATCGGTGTAGACGATGTCCACCAGGCCCTTCCCATTTGACGCGTCGCCTTCCGGGCGAATCGCAACTGCCTTCGCTTGACGGAACTCAATCCCCTTCCTTCGGTAGACCGGGGCGAGCGGGAAGGTCACCTGCTGCTTGGTCATCTTGCCGACCCCCACCCAGATGTTCGAGGGTATCCAGTTCCAGTTGGCGTTGGGTGAGACGACGATCACTTCGTGCCCTTGCTTCAATCGCCGCTTCAAGTGCAGCGCGGCAGTGTGTCCGGAGATCCCGGCACCGAGAATCACAACACGGGCCATACCGGCCTCCTTACGTGCAATGCGAAATCGTCAGCCGACCACTGGGCATCGACGACCACTTCATGAGACCGCACACCGTTGCCGACGAACTGCTCCATCTACCACCGACTTAGCGGAGTGACGACGGGCGGGCAGAATCGCCCTTGAACGGCTGGCCGAACAGCGGGGCGAAGAGACAGACGTTGCTCAGTCCGGCGAAGAGGGGCAAGAGACCGGCGACCGCCAGTACGTACCAGCCCCCGCCGAGAAGGACACCGATGACGACCATGGCGGTACCGGCGACGACGCGAAGCAACCGTCCGCTCGTCGACGACAAGAAGTTGATGAATTCCATGATGACTCCTCTCCACCGACCCTCGAAGGGCCGGTCGCCTCGCACGTAGGGCGTTAATTTGAATCTATACCTCTGGGGGTATACCTTGGCTAGGGTCGAAGGTCCTATGGCGGCGGGAGCGACCATGCGCACGAGAACGAGTTCCGGTCGGGACGAGTCGGTGTCGTTTGACGAGCGACATCACCGAACTCGCCCCCAGCGACGGAGCACCCGTGATGGAAAGGACGACTTGCGAAATCCGGCCACGTCGTCGCTTCCCCGCCGCACTGTCGCCGTCGAGCGACCCACGAACGGGCGGCTTCACGTGATCGACGGTCCAAGGTGGCCGCGGCGTGCCAACGCGAACGTTCGCCTTGTTGGACGGCGGTTCGCGGAACACGGTCGATCGCCGGTGGTGGCCGGATGACCACGCCGCGTGCCGACGGGTCGTGGACGGTCCTCGGCAGGACCATCGAAATCCGATCGCCGTGGCTGACACTCATTGGTGAACGGCTGGTCGACAACGAAGACCGAGAACTTGACTACTGGCGAGTCGAGAAGACCGATTCGCTGCTGGTCCTGACGATCCATCGGGGCTTCATCGTGCTGCCAAATCCTTCATTTCGTCCCGGGGTGGGCCGAGTGACGCTCGACCTGCCCGGTGGCCGCTTTGACGCAACGGCTGACCTGAACAGCACCGCACTGACGATCCTCCAGCGTGAGTTGGGCCTCAGCGGGCTGGATCCCGATTCGATTGGCCCACTGAACGAGGTTGGCTGGGACGTGGACAGTTCATCGTCCAACCAGATGCTCTTCGGAGCGACCGCCATGATTCCCGACTCGCATGAATTGAACCTCGACCGAGTCCAAGCGTCGTATCGCGCCACCGTCGAGGGTGGGAAGGCCCTACGCGATGACCTCACCTGTCTCCAATGTCGGGCCGTCGTCACCGATTGGCTCGAACGGCAACCCCGCTGAGGTCTCGAGCCTCTTTCACCGGAATCGACGTGGGGCCGACTCGCCGCCGGACCGATTTGGCGGACGGGCGCCGAGCCCCGTCGATCGGGCAGCCGGGCGCCTCGGGCTCCTCGGGATGCTCGGGGCATTCCTAGTCGTGGGAGAAACTCACTTTCGGCAGCACCCTGCCGAGCCACTTGGGCATCCACCATGCGGCATTGCCGGTAAGGCGCAAGAGCACCGGCACCAGCAGCAGCCGAACGAGCATGGCGTCAAGTAGCACGGCTACTCCCAAGATGACGCCCATCTCCTTGGGAGGCAGTGGACCTGACAGGGCGAACGTGAAGAAGACTGCGACCATGACCGCAGCGGCCGCGAAGATGACCCGACCCGAGTGGGCGACACCGTTGACCATCGCGTCCTTCGGGTCGCCGGAATGCTCGTAGTGCTCTTTGGCGCTCGAGAGAAGGAACACCGTGTAGTCCATGGAGATTGCGAAGATCATGGCGAAGAAGAAGACCGGTCCCCACGCGTCGAGGAAGCCCTGCGGCGTGAAACCGAGGAGTTGATGGCCGAGACCATTCTGGAAGATGAGTCTCGAAACCCCAAAGGCGGCCGCCGTGGCCAGCAGGCTCGTCAGCACGCCGATCGCTGCGACGAGCAGCGCCTGCAGTGCGACGACGAGCAGCAGGAAGCCGAGCAGCAGAACCAGTCCGATGACGAGGGGGGTCTTGGAGGCGAGCGCCGCTTGGAGGTCGTGGTTCTCAGCTGCGGCGCCGCCGACGAGACTTCCCCGGGGCAGCTTGGCGCGGAGTCGGTCGATCGTCACGCCGAGCGTGGGGTTCGAGGGATCAACGCTAGGAACCGCAGAAACAAGCACGAACGGAGACCCGTCGATCGACTGGCGATCCGGGAGTACCGCTGCGATGCCCGGGTCATGGGAGAGCACGGCCCTGGCGGCCGCGGCGTTGGACGGATTCGTAATCACCTCGAGTTGCCCCGGCGCACCGACTCCGAACGCCGCCTGGACCTCGGCGTAGCCGATGCTGGACGACGAAGAGACCGGTACGACGTTGATCGACGGCATGGCCGTCTTGAGTCCGAAGATCGGGGCGGCCAGGGCGAGGAGAACGACGAGGGCACCCGCGCCGAAGACGAGTGGCCGTCGCCAGAGCAGCTCGCCCCAGGCCGCGAAACGCTTGGATCGGTGCTCGCCGGCGTGTACCCACGGCAGCGACAAGGCGTCGACCCGGTCACCCAGCGCGCCGAGCGTCGCGGGCAGAAGCGTCAGCGTGGCCGCGAGGACGAACGCGACCGCCAACATGATGCCGGCCGCCATCGACTGGAACGCCGGCGAGGGTACGAGCATCACCGTCGAAAGCGAGATGAGGACGGTCAGTCCGGAGAACAGTACGGCCTTGCCGGCCGAATCCATCGTCTCGGCGACGGAGTGCACCACGTCCCGGTTGCGTCCGAAGTGCGCGCCCCGGAAGCGGACGACGATGAACAGCGCGTAGTCAATCCCGAGGGCGAGCGCGAACATCAGCGCGAAGTTCATCGCCCATATCGAGATTGGCGTGACCTTGGTCAGTATGTCGAGCATCCCGGCGGCCGACAGCAGTCCGACCATCGTGAGCAGGAGCGGAAGTCCGGCGGCGACGAGAGAACCGAAGGCCAGCACCAGGATCGCGAGCGTCACCGGCCACGAGAACATCTCTGATCGGAGCATCGCGGTGCGGTTGGCGGTATTGAAGTCCGACCACAGAACTGAGGCGCCGGTCGCGGTGACCTTGATGCCGGGCGAGCTCAGTGCGGCGAGTGGACCCTTCAATGCGTCAGCGGCGCGGACCATCGTGTTCGGATCGGCTCCGGCGCCCCCGAGCACGATGGCGGTCCTGGCATCGCTGCTGATCGAGACGCCGGGCACCGGGGGCACGACCGTGCTGATTCGCGAATCGGCCTTGAGGATCCGCTCGACTTTGGTGAGGACCGATTGAACCGCGGGGCTGGACACCGGCTGGGTCGAGGCAACGACAACCTCGATGGCCGAACTCGCCTGTCCGCCGAAGTGCTGTTGAGCGAGGTTCCGGACGGCGACAGATTGCGAGCCGTTGGCCTGCCACCCGGCACCGCTCAGCGCCGTTTCGACCTTGGGCGCGAACACCCCGAAGACGCCGACGATGACCAGCCAGGCGAGGAAAATTGGACGGCGATGGGTCACTGACCAGCTGCCGAGACGGCCGAGAAGCCCGGGCGTGGGTTCGATTGGCGGGGTGGACGGTGACGATGCGGCGGAAGAGGGCACAGGGGCATTTCGGTTGGTGGGCATCGGAACAGTATATATACCCCCACGGGTATACTATCCGCAGTGAGTTCCAAGCGCTCACCAGGTTGGGCGGATGCACCGACCGATTGAGGGAGAGACCAACTTATGGCAACTGTAGAAATGACGGCGGAGAACTTCGAGGAGATCGCCACCTCCGCCAGGGCCGTTCTCATCGACTTCTGGGCATCGTGGTGCGGACCCTGTCGAACATTCGCCCCGACCTTCGAAAAGGTCTCCGAACGGTATCCGGACATCGTCTTCGCCAAGGTTGACACCGAGGCTCAGCAGTCCCTCGCGGCCTCGTTCAACATCATGTCGATCCCTACCCTCATGGTGATTCGAGAGCGCTTCGTTCTCTACTCCCAGGCCGGCGCCCTTCCCGAAGCCGCTCTTGTCAATCTCATTGATCAAGCCTTGGCGATCGACATTGAAGCGCTGAGCCAAGACGCCGTGACCTCACCGGGCGACGATGGTTGAGCGGCACGTCGCCAGACCCACGTGATCAGGAACGCAGGCACCCCTCAAGGAACGACGCGAGTTCCTTGCTGCTGCGCCGCATGAGGAGATGACCCCCAGCGTCTCGCTCAATGTCCAGCGAGGGGCAGAACGCTTCGGCGACACCGCAAAAGAAGTGAGGCGAGCCTTTGACGCCGCGTTTCTGGCCGCCCCGCCACTCCTCGAGAACAGTCGCGTGGTGGCGCGCGCTGGCGGGGTCGATGCCGTAGGTCAACGCCACGTCGCGCAACACGCCAGCGTCCGAGATGTCGAGTCCGTGCTCGAAGAGCGCGTCTCGAAGCGCCAAGCTGACCGCCTCGCCCACCGCCGCGTCGCGCCCGTAGGCGGCTGAAGCGAGCGCGAGCGCCGGCAGTGTTGTCGTGGGGAATGCGGTTGGATCGAACCCGTCGAAGAGCTCCGGGGCGACCTGGGCTCGGAGGTCCGCAACGTGATCAGCGGTCGCCTGTGGATCGAGAGGCGCACCGTTGACGAGTTCCAGCGGCCAGGCGCGAACAACCAGTTCGACGTCGTCTCGACCCAGACGAGCTCGTTCACGAACAGCCGCCCGGAGGCCCACGTGCGCGAATGGACACCAGATGTCGGCGTAGACCTCAAGCAACTTCGGCCCCCTTTCTCCACTGCCAAGAGCGGTCTTGCCCCGGCTTCTTCGCCCTCTGTTGGGACCTCGTTGGTCGGTCGCGTCCAGAGTACATCCACTCGACATTCAACAATCTTGACTGCCGACGCGGGTCTCATGGATCGAAGAGCCGGGCGACGTTCCCGTTCTCGCCCCTGGCCACGTCGCCACCCGCGCAGTCGCGGTCGCCGGCTTCACTGGCCAGCGGTCGGCTCGAACTTGAGCTCGTGCGCGTCGCCAGCGGGCTCCTCCCCTCGCACCCGGCCCCATCGAAGGTACGTCAACGGTCCGACGAAATTGATGCCGATGATGAGGGCCCACACCGCCCTCGGGCCCCGTACCCGAGAGGAGGGGCGCCGAGCCAGATCGATCCAGGCCCCCACCGCCAAGGAGAGCTGAACGGCCGTGGCGGCCACGAAGACCATCTTGCGACCCGCACTCATCTCCCGCCACTTCAAGTTCCGGGAGCTAGACATTGCCGGACTCCCGACGGGAGCGCTTCCGCTCGGCAACGGCGAGGACGACGATGAACACGCCAATCATCCCAAAGAGAATCTGCAGGCCGGGTGACACGACCACCCAAGCGGCCTCCAGGAGTATCCACGCGACAAGCCCGATCCCCACTGCAAGATGACCCCACACCTCGACTTTCCGACCCTGAATGGTCGCAATGACCACCGAGGCTGGACAGATGCCGACGAAGAACAGGAGGGCCAACCCGGGCCAGCGCCAAGTGTGAAACCACGTGCCTTCGAGATACTCCAGCGGCATCGCCGTCATCGGGTGGGTGGCCATATGGATGCCCCCGGCCAGGCCGCTGATCGACACGAGACTCTCTACGGCGACGAGAATCCTCTGTTCGCGCTTCAGCGCCCGCAGTCTCGAAACGGAGCGGGTTGGTGGTTCATCGGTCCCCGCGCAAGAACTCTCCGGTCGAACTTTCAAATCAGCGGCATGCTCCACGGTCGGCTCCCATTCACGCTCGGCGTCGAGTTCAGCGGCGGGCATTTCTATCGCCTCGTTGTCCCCTGGCTCAGGACAGCAGCACCGAGTCGAACCGCCCAGGCCCGTGCTCGATCAATCTCGCCGGCCAGCAGATGGTTCTTTCGATCGACGCGGAAGCTCTCGGGAGGCACCGCCATGGCGATCCCGTGACGCTGGAGGGATCGAGCGATGCTCCTTGAGGCTCGACCGGTGAGCGCTGCGGACTTGTTGATCCGAGTGTCAAAGGCCGCACCGCACATGTGGAAGTCGCCAACGGTAGCCAGCCACTCTCGAACGCCGGGGCTCGAGTCGGCGCCTGGCTCGAGGGCGAGACCACTCCCGGGCTTACGAACGTAGCCGGGACCGCCCCTTCGGGTGGCGGGACGGGGCAGACCCCAAGCGTGGGTCGGCGACCCGACGACCAGCAGATCAACGTCCTTAAGACCGACGTCAACGTTCGACGTGGCACGGACCAGACGGACTTCCATCTCACCGCTCAATGCCTCGGCAATCGTCTCGGCGACGAGGCGGGTATTGCCGAACATCGATTCGTAGACGACCACTGCGCGCATCAACGCCTCCTCCATTCCCCTCCTACCCGCGTAGCCTCGCCAGACTTGATCGGGAGAGATAGAGGCAAAAGTCTCATTGTCCCGGCTTCGGGGGGCTTGGGAAGACGAGCCCGTGCCATGTATCCGCCGGCGCCTCGGCAAGATCGTTCCGGGAGTCTGGCCTCTCGACGCCGAACCGGAGTGCCCCTCTTCAACGGTGACCTCACTGCGCGCCGCTGCTGCCCTCCGGTTGTCCCAGAACTCCCGGTGGCGTCTCGGTTCCGTCCGGCCCTCGCGCCGGTGCGGGCGGGCGAAGACTCCCTGGATCGATGCCTCCGGGATCAAAGCGGAAGGGTGGGTACTCGTCACGAAGCAACATGGCGTACGCGAGTACCCGGTAGCACCAGCGGTTCATGCCCATCACGAAATCGAAGATCGACTGGGGGTACTGGCCCGTGATGGCCAGTATGAGGGCGGCGACGAAGACCAGGAGAGCGATGAGGCCCCCTCCGGTCGCGTACGACCACGAATGGTGGAACCGGCCAGAGAATCCAATCCCGCCCCCGACGAAGATGCCCACGATCACGTACTGCGGGATCGCGAGCAGCCACCACTTCACCAGCACCAGTCCCCGTGACAGGTGTTGCGGATAGTCCACGGCGAACGCGGCGGGAAACGAGGAATCGGGCTCGAGCGAGAATGGCGGGTATTGATCGGTTCCCAGCGCGCTGAAGGCGTAGAAGGCCACCCGCCACGTCCAACGGATGACCCCGACGTTGAAGTTGAATATCGACTTCGGGTACGCGCCGGTGAAGAGGATCGCGCATCCGGCGAAGAAGGTGAGGGGTATCACCGCGAGCCAAAGCAACGTGAGAACAATGGCGTGGGGTATCACGAGAAACCACTTGAACAACCACCGCCAACGGCTGAGCGTCGCATCAAGCTGGCCATCGAGGCGAACCGGATAGGCGTTTGGCTCCGCTCCACCAGTCTGGGGCTCACCCAGGGCGCCCTTGGCTTCGGCGTGGTCGCCTTCAACGCGAGAAACGTCGCGCCGGCGGTAGCGTTCGAGCCCGGCCACGCCGAAGCCGAGCATGAGACCACCCGCGATCAAGAGGAGGATACCGCCACCCGAAAGCACCACGCCGATCGGTGCGACCCATCCGGAGTTGGTCCCGACGGCGACGTGGGCCACGACGCCAGACCCGGCGTCCGACCGCATCACCACCACCGTCCAGTTGCCTGGCGTCGGTTTCCACGTGACTTGCTGCACCCCGCGGCCCGTCGCCGAGACCACCCAGAATCCCTGGACATTCGGCGAGGCGGGCGGTGTCGTCCCGGGAACGTATCGATACTGGGCTCGAAAGGGAAGAACCGTCACTCCCGTGAGTTGGTCGTGGGGCACTCCCGCGAGGAACTGGTCGACCCGGGTTGTCGAGGCGATGCCGACGAAGGTGCCGCCCCGCGTCACCGCGACCTTGATCCGGATCGTACCCAAGGGCTGATAGGGAAGCCAGTCGTTCGGCCCAGGGGGCGTGGCGAAGTCGACCGATGACGTGAGTGCGTTGCCCGTGGAGTGAAAGGTCTCGTTGGGCGAGTTGAAGAAACCGGTGGCGTCGCGTTGCGTCGCGTTCGCCCACAACAAGGTGGCTCCCGCACCGGTGACGGCGATTCCGATCAGCAGGGCGAGTGCCCCTGCGATCACGAGGACCACTCTGCCAGCTCGCACGACCATCCCCTTTTCAATGCCACGACCCGAACACCGATCTCGACTCTCCGTCAATCCTCCGTCGACGGGCCCGAATCATCCAGAGGCTTTGGTCCCAATTGCGCTACGTCACGATCCACCTTCGAGATCGAGACCCGAGCGCCCCACTCACCATTTGATGGAGATCAGGCAGATCAACGGGGACTGACGGACCGTACGAATGTCGAGCGGCTCTCGAGAACGCGGAAGCCGATTCTGATGTCCGAGGGTTCGAACGAGATCCGGTCGGGCTCGTCGCCATTCGACTTCGATGTCTGGATTCCTCGCACGCCTGCCGCTCAGTCATCGAGCTCAGTCAAGCGACTGGCCAGGAACGCACGCTCGACTTCGTTCTCACTCAGCAGCAATGCCTCTTCATACGCCAGCCGGGCTTCGTCGCTGCGGCCCAGGCGACGCAGAAAATCCGCGCGGGCGCTCGCGAGGTAGTTGTACGTCGACAGATGCGGCTCGGTCGCGAGCTCATCGAGGGCCCGCAGCCCCGCTTCGGGGCCATCCGCAATCCCTACGGCGACGGCGCGATTGAGGGCGACCACCGGCGATGGCCAGGCGACCAGGAGAAGGTCGTACAGCGCGACAATCTCGGGCCAGTCCGTGGCCTCCCAAGAGGGCGCCTCGGCGTGCACCGCGGCGATGGCGGCCATGAGGGCGAAGCGTCCGGCCGGCCGGTGACGAAGCGCCTCGCGGACCAACTCGGTTCCCTCAACGATGGCCCCGCGATCCCACTGGTTACGGTCTTGCTGGGACAGGAGCAGCAGAGCGCCGTCGTCGCCGGTGCGGGTCCGCTGGCGAGCATCGGTGAGGACGATGAGGGCCAGCAGACCGGTAACGCCGGCATCGGAGGGCAACAGTGCCCGCAGCATGCGAGCGAGTTCGAGCGCTCGCTCGACAAGGTCTCGACGCATGAGACCAGACCCCGACGGCGCGGTGTGACCGGTGGTGAACACGAGATGGACCACCGAGAGAACCGCATCGATGCGCGTCGGCAGGTCCTCCGCCGTCGGCACCCGGTAGGGGATGTGTGACGTCTTGATCTTCTTCTTCGCTCGCGTTATGCGGGCGGCCATCGTCGACTCGGTGACCAGGAACGCCCGAGCCACCTCCGAGGTGGTGAGTCCGCACAGCAACCTCAGGGTCAGCGCGACCTGCGTCTCGATCGCCAGCGACGGGTGGCAGCAGGTGAAGATGAGGCGAAGGCGATCGTCGGGAATGTTCGTGCGTTCCGCTTCGCTCGAAGTCGCGTCCTCGGCGGATTCGACGATCATTGGCAGCAGTCGCTCCTGCGCGGACTGACGTCGCAGGACGTCAATGGCCCGCCGACGGGCGACCGTCGTCAGCCAAGCGCCCACGTTGCGCGGAATCCCCGTTCTCGACCACGTCGTCAAGGCCCGTGAGTACGCCTCCTGCACGCACTCCTCACCGACGTCGATGTCGCCGGTGACGCGAATCGTCGCCGCGAGCACGTACGCCCACTCGGACCGGTACGCGTCGGCGACCGCAGCCTCGATGTCACGAGAACGCGTTAGTTCGTTCAGTCGAAGACTCTGATCGGACGAATCTCGACGCCTCCGAACAGCGCCGGGATCTGACCGGCCATCGCGATGGCCTCATCGAGATCGGCGGCTTCGATGACGTAGTAGCCACCGAGCGCCTCCTTGGTTTCGGCAAATGGTCCGTCGGAAACGAGAAGTCCGCCCGACGGGTCACGGCGCAGCGACGTGGCGGTCGTTGTCGACTCCAGGGCGTTTCCGCCGCGAAGCGCCTTGGCGTTGCGTTCCCCGAAGACCTGATGGCCCTTCATCATCTCGCCCATCGTCTCGGCATCGGCGCCCTCCCACGCGGCCTCGTTCTCGTAGATGAGGACTAAGTACTCGGACATGTCCAGGCTCCTTTCTTTGAGACCCGACTGTCGGGCTTCATGGATACCGACGAATGAGAGTCGACCAAATCGACAGTCACCTGATGAATCACCTCACGGTCGCCGCGGGGGGCTGCGACCACCTGCCCCAAGTTACACAGAGATTCGTGGATCCCGACGGGTCTTTCGCTCCGGCTCCAGTTCCGGAACCTGGCCGATTCGGCGGAAACGTCACGAATCTGGAACCTGGCGCGAGGGCTGGTCGATCCAAGTGCCGACCGGCGAGATCAGTTGCCAGATGACGCCGGAGCGCTTCCCCGAACCGCCTGGACCAGGTCGCTCAGGATACGGCGCAGTTCCACCGTGGTCTTGTCAGCGCGGGTATGGATCTCCGCTGTTATGTCAAGTGGCAGCACCAGCTCCGCGAACCGCGACTGCAATCGAAGGTCCTCGGCAACGACGGCGATTTCGAAGTCAATCGCGTCGCGCATGCGCTCCTCGGAGCCGCCGAGGTCGTCACGCCACAGGCTCGAGTAGACGCGAACCGTCTCGTCGTCAATCGGCGTCAGGAAGAATCCGATGACATTGGTGCCGCCCGCGTCGAGGAACTCAATGGCGAGTTCGAGGTGAAACGGCGCGGTGTATCGGTACGTGAGCCTTCGCCGTTGCAGCAACGGACGAATCCCCTCGGCCACACCGGGATCCTCGCGATTCGCGAACTCGTGTTCATAGGCGGCGGCGAAGGCGTAGCCCTCGCGCGCCACCGTATAGTTCGGCACTTCCCGGGCTTCACCGGCGCCGAACGTTGCGGCGTGAACAAACGGGAAATGCGCCATGTCGAGGAAGTTGTCCGCCAAGAGGCCGGCGTTGGCGCGGGTCTCGAGGACTGGCAGGTCGCCACGTTGGAACGCCGGGTCGTCGGCCGACGCAATCGTGGGCATCGGCGTCAATGGCGTTTCGGGCGCGACGAAGACCATGCCGTGCGATTCAGCCACCGCGGACGGACCGTCCAGCTTGGCGCGCGAAGGCAGGGTCGCGTCCGGCCCGAGGGCGGGGATCTCGATGCAGACGCCGTCCGCGTCGAAAACCCAGCCGTGGTACGAGCAGCGCAGGACGTCACCCTCGCAGTGGCCGAGAGAGAGTGGCGCGAACCGGTGGGGGCAGCGGTCACGGAAGACGCGCAGGTCCCCGTCGGGCGAACGGAACGTGACGTAACGTTCGCCCAGGAGGGCGAAGGCGCGAGGCGTAGTCGTCACCTCGCCAGAGCGGCAGAGCGGATGCCACGCCGAGCGCAGAGCTGGATCGAGATTTCGAAGTCCGTCGGTCATGGCGACCAAGTTAGCTGAGGCGAATCCGCCCCAAGGGGCGGCCGCCCGTGACTCGAGGTGAGGCACGCCGCGTTCGAGATCGGGTCGGCCCGGGTCGGCCGTCGACCCCAGCAATCCGGTGAGGGTGGTGTACGGTGACAATCAACGACCGAATCACGAGTCACGAACAGAGTGAGGGTGCGGTGGATCATCCAGAGCCGATCCCGACCGACGACTCCTCGTCACCCGCGGACCTCACCGATGAAGAGTTGACCACTCTCGCGTTGGCCGCTGACCCGACGGCACCGCTGGACCCGCGAGCAGTGCCGTGGCAGTACAACATGAGCTCGGACCGAAACCCGCTGCCGGACTGGTACATGCCGCGTCCAATTGCGACCGGTCGAGGGCGCGCAACGAAATTCGTGGTCATCTCGATCGTCGCGAGCATTCTCGTCATCAACGCGGCCGGGCTCTGCATCACGTCCGGATTCCTTTCACTGGCCTGACGTGCCCCGCCGACCCGGCGCCACATGCCGGCGAAGGAGCTGCTCGCCGCGTCATCGGGGCTTGGATGACCGACGAAGATCGAGCGCTCTTGAAAAGTCTTCATGATCTCGGGTCGAAAAGCCGAAACCCTCGTCGAAGCGCACGTCAATTCGAACATCCGGGACGACGACGTCCCGTTGTGGCCTTAGAATCGAGTCTCGCTATTGACAGCAACTCCCTGCGGGTGCAATCGTTCATGCGGACGAATGCGGTCGCGTCGATGTGACCGCATCGCGACGGTTCGTTCCGTTTCGACCACGTGTGCGGTGGCTCAGGGAAGAAAACGCCGCCAGACAGCCAATCCAGGAAGAGGAATTCCATGACAGTCACCGAGAACAAGCCGAGCCGCAACTCGAGTGTCACCGACGCCGTATTGGCGGACCGGCCGGTGTGGGGCGCGTTCATCGGCGGCCACTTCATCGATCACGACGGCGCTGACACCTTCGAGGTCCTGGAAGCGGCCACCGGGCTGGCGATGGCTCGGATCGTCGTGGCGACCGACGAGATGGTGGATCTCGCCGTCACCGACTCCCGACGTGCCTACGAAGACGTCTGGCGCCACCTCTCGCCGAAGGAGCGCGGCGCCCTGATGCGTCAGGTCGCCGCGCGCATTCGCGAGCACTCCGACGAGCTGGGCGAACTCTGTGCACGCGAAGTGGGAAAGCCGAAGCGGGACGCCTTGAGGGTGGACGTCGTCTCCAGCCATTCGAGCTTCGACTACTACGCCGGCATCGCCGAGACGGTCCACGGGGAGATCCTCGATCAGGGGCCGATCGAAGCGCGCATTGCGTACGAACCGTACGGGGTCGTGGCAGCCATCCTTCCCTTCAACTGGCCGCCCATCCACTTCTCGAAGAAATCCGCACCGGCGCTGGCCGTCGGCAACACCGTGGTGATCAAGCCCGGCGAGCAGGCGCCCCTGACCGTGTTGCGACTCGTCGAGATCGCCAACCAAGTCCTCCCGCCGGGCGTGATCAATGCCGTATGCGGGATCAGCGCCGGCGCGGCGTTGGTCGCCCATCCGCGAGTCGAGCGGATCTCCTTCACCGGCTCGACCGCTACGGGTCGCAAGGTCATGGAAGGCGCCGCGAAGAATCTCACCTACGCCACCTTGGAGTTGGGCGGCAAGAACGCACTGCTGGTCCTCGACGATGCGAACCTTGACGATGCCGTCGCCATTGCGATCGAAGGAATGTTCTACAACCAAGGCGAAGCGTGCACCTCGACCTCGCGTATCCTCGTTCACTCATCGCTCTACGACGACTTCGCCCGCCGCTTCGTGGAGAAGACGGCCACGCTGGTGGTCGGCGACCCGCTCGTCGCCTCAACCGACATCGGACCGATGGTCGACGCGAAGCAGCAGGCACGTGTCCAGCACTACGCGAAACTGGGCATCGAAGAAGGCGCCCAACTCCTCTACGAGGGCACGATCCCTGACGATCCAGAGTTGGCGGACGGCTTCTTCGTCGTTCCGAGCGTGCTCGGGAACGTGACGCCGGACATGACCGTGGCGCAGGAAGAGATCTTCGGTCCGATCGCCTGCTTGTTGCGTTTCGAAGACGATGACGAGGCGGTCGCAATCGCCAACGGAACCGAATACGGCCTGACCGCCGCCATCTGCACCCGTGATGAAGTCCGCGCCAGTCAGTTGGCGCAACGTCTCGAGGTGGGGATGGTGTTCGTCAACAACTACACCCGGCGCACCTTCATCGGCTCGCCCTTCGGAGGCGTGAAGGGCAGCGGCTACGGACGCGAATACGGACCCGAGACGTTGCACGAGTTCGTGCGGGCGAAGAATGTCCGATTCCCCTCGGGTCGGGGCGCAATCCCCGGTTGGCCTCCGCGGGGGTGACGCGAGGTCGCCGCGACGGGGTGCGTCGCGAAGCCTCGTCGACCCAGGTTGTCGCTTACAGATGTCGAGGGGCTTTGGCTGACATCGCGTTCGACCGTCGGGCCGACGAATCTCCCGGCATCGCTCTGATCGCCGATCAATCGCCGAAGGAGGAGACCGACGAATTCACCAGTTCGAAGGCCCTGCGGACTTCGCTGCGGTCGAGGCCGTCGGACAGCAGGAGACTGAGCAGGATTCGGGACTTCGGTCCGTCCAGGAAGCCTGCGGAAATGAGCCCACGTTCGAGCATGTCTCTCTCGGAGCCCGGAAAACCGTAGGTGTCGCGCAGCACCTCTCCGCTTCCCGTGCGCGAGGCGAGAACGACGGGGAGACGCGAAGCCACGTCCGCGAGCGCGGGCATGATCACGGCCGGCACGTGGCCACCCCCGAAGGCCTCGATGATCAGGCCGGCGTACCCGAGACCTTCGAGGGTCGCCAACAGTCTGGCGTCATCTCCGAGCACTGCGGTGAGCAGCGCCACCGCCGGGACCATGCTGTGGGCGCCGCTCGGCACGCCCTTCAGCCTCGCCACGCGAAGAACGATGCGCGGCCGCCCTTCAATGATCCAGCCGAGCGGGCCAGCGGTCGGCGAGCGGAAGGTGGCGGGACTCGACGAATGGGTCTTTCGCACGAAGCGCGCCGCGTGAATCTCGTCGTTGGCGACGACCAGCGTGCCCAGACCGACCGCGTCGGGCGACGCCGCCACCTGCACCGCCGCCAACAGGTTGGCCGGCCCGTCGGCACCGGCCAAGGTGGGGTTGCGCATGGCGCCGGTGACGACGACGGGTCGCTCCGCTCGCACGAGCAGGTCGAGCGCGAACGACGTCTCTTCCATCGTGTCGGTGCCCTGCGTGACCACGACCCCGACCGCGCCGGCTTCGAAGCGCCGGTCGATTTCGCCGGCCAACGCAACGAGGTCGGTCAGGGTCAGGTCGCCCGAGGGGATTTGGCGAAACGCCGTGGTCTCGATGTCCGCGAACCGTCGCAGCTGGGGAACAGCGGCGACGAGATCGTCGGCGTCCAACTGGGGCGTCACCCCATCGGCCGCGCCGCTCGCACCCTCGTTCGTCGACGCAATCGTGCCGCCCAGGGAGAGAACGGCCACCTTGGGCAATTCACGTGAAGTTGTCACTGCGTCGCTTCCTCTTAGTGGTGAGCAACCCAAGGATAGGTTGTCCGCAATTCTGTTGCTGCCTTGGGCAAGAGCGGCCTCGTCGCTCGACTTCGTCGACGATGGTCGACGGGTCTCGGGGTCAAGGCCTCTTCTGCGCACTCCCTCCGGTCGAAGCCTCCTCGAAGGCGGCGATCGTGTCCAAGATGAAGTGGTCAGTCTCGATTGAGCGGGACCACTTTTTGTAGAGTGGTAATAATGGTCGCCACTGCACTTCCCCTGGCGTGGCGCCTCGTCATCTTCGGCGTCGCCGGGATTGCTGCGGGCATCTCCAACGGCATCGCCGGTGGGGGGACTTTCTTGAGCTTTCCGACACTGCTCGCCCTCGGCATTCCGACGCTGCAGGCCAACGTCTCTTCAACCGTCGGCGTCCTACCGAGCGCGCTCGGCGGGATTCGGGGATTTCGACACGAACTGTCGGCGCACAAGCAACTGATTCGCTCGCTCATTCCCACGTGCTTCTTGGGCGCGCTGACCGGTACGGCCCTGCTCCTGCTCGGCTCGACCCAAACGTTCCGCAACGTCGTTCCGTGGCTCATCGGTATCGCCACCCTGCTCTTCGCCATGGCGCCACGCATCACCAAGCGACTGGCCAAGATCGAACACGAGATCGACGAAGGCACCGAGCCGATCCGGCGGCGCGCACTCTTCATCGGGATCTTCATCTCTTCGGCCTACGGGGGCTACTTCGGCGCGGGACTGGGAATCGTGCTGCTCGCGGTGATGGCGCTCACGCTGCCCTACGAGATCTACGTCCTCCAGGGCCTTCGCAGCGCGCTCTCCATGCTGATCAACGCCGTGGCGGCGGCGGTCTTCATCATTCGCGGCCACCTGGCGATGGAGGCCGTCTACATGCTCCTCGTCGGCACGCTCATCGGCGGATGGCTGGGGACACTGCTCATTCGACGCGTCTCTCCCAAGGTCGTGCGGGCCCTCGTCATCGTGGTGGGCGCCGCAACCACCATACGACTGGCGATCAGCACGTAGCCTCCGTCCGAGGTCGTCGTCACGCTGAGTTTCGGGCAAGGAATCTGCTCTCACCAACGAGTCCAATGGACGGCTGCCGACCAGCCGAGGCCACGTCGGCGCTCGGCGAGCTTAGCCGGACCTTCTTAACGCGAGCGACGAAGTCTCTCGATGACGTCGTCAACCACGCCGCTCGTCGAGGAGTCACCACCGAGATCGAACGTCCGCACTCCCTCGAGCGCACCCTGGAGCGTGGCCGAGCGCAGGCGCGCGCCGGCGTCTCGAAAGCGGGGGTCGTCGAGCCGGGCCGCGGCCTGGTCCAGCAGCGCGGCCCCAGCGAGCATCATGGCCATGGGATTGGCCACGTTCTTCCCCTCGAGCGACGGGGCCGTTCCGTGCGGCGCCTCAGCCATGGCAACGATCGGGTGGAAATTCTCGTCCAGTGACAGCAGGACCGACTCGGAGCCGGCAATGGAACCAAACATCGCGAGCACGAGATCGCTCAGGCAGTCTCCGTCACGATTGAGCGCCGGGATCACGAGCGTGTGGTCGTGGATCTCCGTCAGCAGGCCCGCGTAGGCGGCGTCAATCAACGTGGGGCGGTACATGACGGTGGGATGACGCTGCGCCGCGACGTCCATCTCCTCTTTCAGCATCCCCTCGTACACCGGTGAGACGGTCCACTTCGGTCCCCCGTACACCATGCCGTTCGCCTGTTCCGCGGTCTGGAAGGCGTACTCGGCGACGAAGCGGCACACGGACCGCTCGATCCGCTCCGTTCGCCACGCGATCTCACCAAAGCCACCGGCGTCGCCCTCGCGACCTTCGGCCGCGCCGTACGCGTCCCCGACGGCCATGCGGATGACGATGATCGGGTTGTTCGCGGCGACGACCGGCAAGACGCCGGGGATTCGACGTCCCGTGCGGACGATCACCGAGCCGCCGATGCCCTCGCGCAGTAGGCGGTTGGGCGAGCCGACGCCGCCGATCTCAGGGGGGGTGACCGTCGCGGCCTTCAGGCCGAGGCCGGCCTCGACCATCGCCGCGGCGGCCTCGCGGACCACGTCGTTGTTCGTGGCCCGCCGTCGTTCCAGCGAGAGGTCGTAGTGCACGAAGTCGAGGTTCACGCCCAGCAGTTCGGGGGTCATCGCGCGCAGTGACTCGGTGAGGAGCTCCTGGCCGGTCTGGTCGCCGTCACAGACGACGATTGTTGCAGAAGGGAGTGTATTCACCGTTGCAGTCTACGACAGCCGCATCGCGCACTTCTCGACCAAGCCGCCGAGGATGGTCAGTGACGCGCTCCGCCGCCGAGGAAGGACTCGATGAAGGCCGGATTCTCCTGGAGGTCCTCGGGCGGCCCTTGGAGCACCACCCGGCCACCGCCGAGCACGTAGGTCCAGTTCGAGATCCGCAGCGCCGACTTCGCCCGCTGCTCGACGAGCAGGACGGTCGAGCCGTGGTCCGCGAAGCCCCTGACGAACTCCTCGAGCAACTGCGTCGCGATCATGGGGGCGAGGTTTGCCGTCGGCTCGTCGAGCACCAGGACCGAGGGGGAGAGCATGAGAACCCGGCCCATGGCGAGCATCTTGCGCTCGCCGCCCGAGAGCTTGCCGGCCTTGCGGTGCATCATCTCCTTCAGCCTCGGGAACCGGTCGACGACGGCCGCGATCCGGTCGGGGATCTCGGATCGGCTGAGCAGATAGCCGCCGATCTCCAGGTTCTCCTTGACCGACAGCGGCGGGAAGACGTCGTCGATCTGGGGCACGTAACCCACGCCGAGCTTGGCGACCTCCTCGGGAGGCAGGTTGGTGACGTCATTGCCGCCGACCGTCACGCTGCCGTCCAGGACCCGCACGACCCCGACGAGCGACTTCAGCAGCGTCGACTTGCCCGAGCCGTTGGGCCCGACGATGGAGACGACCTTGCCAGGGGTGGCCTCAATAGAGATGTCGCTCACGATGGCGCGGCCCTCGTAGCCGGCCGCGAGTGCCGTGGTGCTGAGTACCAGACCGGGCTGGGTTAGTTCAACCGACAAGGTACGCCTCCACCACTTCTGAATTCGCTCGAAGTTCCGCCATGGTGCCCTGGGCCAGGACCTTGCCTTCGGCCAGGACGATCACCGGATCGCAAAACGCATCCATGATCGACAGTTCGTGCTCGACCATGAGGACCGTCATGCCCGCCTCGCACAGCCGTGTGAGCTGGTCGCCGATCTTGTGCGCGAGGTTGGGGTGGACCCCGGCCATCGGCTCGTCGAGCAACAGCACCTTCGGCTCGGCGAGCATCGCGCGCATGATCTCGACGAGGCGGCGCTGGCCGCCCGAGAGACCCCCGGCGTAGGCGTCGGCGTACTGCGTCAGCCCGAAGCCTCCGAGGACCTCCATCGCGCGCTCGATGTTCTCCTTGTCCTCTCGGCCCCAGTGGCGCCGCCCGCGCATCGCGCCCCAGAAGGAGTCACCCGACTGGTCCGGAATGGCGCTGACGAGGTTCTCGAGCACCGTGAGCTTCTTGAACTCGCTGGCCAGCTGGAACGTTCGCACCAACCCGTTCGTCGCCCGCTCGTTGGAAGGCATGGCGGTGATGTCACGACCCTCGTAGAAGATGCTGCCCGATGACGACGGCAGCGTGCCCGCGAGCATCGCCAGCGTCGTGGACTTGCCCGCCCCGTTCGGTCCGATGAGCCCAGTCAGGCGTCCCTGGCGGACCTCGATGCTCACGTCGCTGACGACCGTTACGCCGTGGAAGGTCTTCGTGAGGCCCTGGGTCGACAGCACGACCCGGTGGTCGTTCGTCGTGTCCCCGAGGCGAAGGAGCTGGCGGAAGTTGAGCTCGTCGAGATTGCCGAGCTTGATCAGGGCATCGGTTTCCTGCCCGGCGGGAACCGGGGCGGAGGCAACCGGGGCGGCACCCTTCGCCGGAGCTCCGCTGAGGATGCGGCGACGCTCTGGCAGGATGCCCTCGGGCCGGAACCAGAGGAACAGGATGATGAGCAGCCCGATCGCCACCCACTCGAGGGCCGGCACCAGCGTCGGGTTGGCGACGGGGGGCAAGAAGCGGGTGACCTCCTCGAAGCCGAGCGGGACGAGGATCGCGCCGAGGACCGCGCCCTTGTGGTTACCGGCGCCGCCGAGGATGATCGCGGCGAACAGGACGATGGTCTCGGCGTAGCCCCACGCCCCCGGTGCCCAGAGGCTGATGAAGCCGACCAGGATCGCCCCGCTCAGCCCCGCGACCATCCCGCCCACGACCAACGTCGTGGTCCGCTGGAGGCGCAGGTTCTTGCCGAGGGAGTCCGCGACGATGTCGTTGTCGCGCATGGCCCGCAGGGACCGACCGTAGGGGGACTCGGTGAGGCGCCGAAAGAAGAAGTAGACGATGATGGTCAGCACGACCGCCACGCCACCGTAGGCGAATTGGTAGCCCAGGGCCTGGGGGTCCCAGAAGCTCTGGAAGGGCGCTGGGACGATCGAGATGCCGGCATCCCCATTGAGGAATGGCACGTAGTCCTTCACGAGGACGTTGAGCAGGACCGCCGAGACCAGCAGGCCCACGGCCGCGAAGTCGCCACGCAGACGCTTGCCCACGAGGAAGACGAAGGGCAGGGCCAGCAGCCCGCCCACGAGGGCCGCCCCGATCCAGGGCAGCGGCCACGGGAGGCTCCACCCGAGCACGTACTGCTGGAAGCCACCGTTGGACGTGGCCGCCCGCGGCATCGAGAGCACGGCCGCCGTGTAGGCACCCGCCGACTGGAAGATGATGAAGCCGAAGTTGGAGATACCCGCGAAACCGAACTCCACGTTGAGCGCCATGCAGGCCATGGCGTCGACAGCTCCGTAGACGATGATGGTGGTGAGGTAGAAGGCCCAGGCGTTCATCAGTTGGTCTTCTCACTTCCGAAGATGCCGTAGGGTCGGAAGGTCAACATCCCGAGCAGGGCCAGGAAGGCGAAGACCTCTTTGTACTGCGGGTTTATGTAGGCCGCGCTGATCTCCGTCGCGAGGCCGATGGTGAGGGCGCCGAACATCGCGCCGTAGGGCTCGCCCGGACCGCCGAGGAACATCGCCGCCAGCAGCAAGACGATGTACAACTGCGCGCTGGTGGCCTCGAAGACGCCGGTGTTCATCGTTAAGACTGTCCCGGCCAGTCCGCAGAGCGCCCCCGAGATGAGCCACGTGGTCGAGATGACCCGTTGGACCTTCACGCCGCTGTTGCGCGCGAGATTCGGGTTGGCTGATGTGGCGCGCATGGCCTTTCCGAGCCGGGTGTACTTCAGCACCCAGTGGACCAGCCCAAGGACCACCACGCAGATGGCGAGGATGACGAGTTGCAGGCCGCTCAGGATCATGCCGAGAAAGTGGAACTCCCGCCCCGGCGACTGGTGGAAGGAGACGTAGTTGCCCCCGACGATCGCCTGCAGGCCGAAGGTGCCGACCAGGTCGACGCCCAGGGCGACGATGACCACCGTGATCGGGGCGAGGCTGCGCCGCTGGAACGGGGTGAAGATGAAACGGTTGAGGGCCCACGAGACCACCGCGCCGGTCACCACGCCGCCGACCAGCGAGGCCCAGGCGGTCATCCCGTGGACGTTCAGGTAGTACGAGACGAACGCGCTGTTGATCATCACCGACCCGTACGCCAGGTTCAGCACGTTCGTCACCGCGAACTGCATCGTGAAGCCCACGGTGGCGATGGCGAGAACGGCCGCAGTGATCAGGCCGAACCCGAACGACGACATAAAGACACTCACGACTGGAAATCCCCCTCAACGGCTGTTCTCGGTGGTGCCCCTTCCGGGGCTGGTTCCCCGAGGCGCCAATCGCCCCGGGGGAGGCACGGCCACGGTCGCGAACCAGGTCCGCGGCCGTGGCCGTGTTATTTCGTTAACTCACTTACAGCGTGGCCTTGCAGGTCGTCAAGTTGCAGTAGCCGAGCGACGCGCCGGCCGCGACCGTCGTCCCGTCGGCCAGGAACTGGTCGTCCTCGAACGGACCGAATGCCGTCTGGAATTTGTCGAACTGGTAAGACCCGCCGACACCCAGGTAGTGGATCTTCTTGCCAGCCTTAAGGGCCCTCACGCCAGCGGCGAAGGAGGACACGCTGACCGCGCCCTTCGTCCCCTGGGCGATCTTCAAGATGTCCCCCTTGTACTTCGAGCCCGCGGTCGAGTGCGACATGACCATCGCCAGGGCCGCAAGGTTGATCCCGTCGTAGAGGTGGACGGTCCCGTTGGCCGTGAGCAGGCCCTGGAAGTTCGGCACGCCCTTGATCTTCCCGGATTGGGCCAGCACCAGCTTCTTGTAGAGCGGGTAGGCCGGTCCTCCGAAGTTGACCGTCTGGTTGTCCGCGTCGAAGTTCTTGATGAAGTTCTGGACGCCGATCGGGCCCGTGGTGACCCCGGTGAAGAAGACCGGGTCGATCATGGCCGAGGTGCCGATCACTGGGATCATCTTGTTGCCGTTCAGCGCGTAGACCTCCGTGAGCAGCGCCACACCTGCCGCACCCAGCGCCTCCATCAAGATGGCGTCGGGGTGAGCCGAGACGATGGCCTGGGCCTCGGTCTGGAACGTCGTCGCGTTGATGTCGAGGGTCTGGTTCGACACCACGGTCATGCCGGCCGCCTTGATTGCGGAGATTGCCGGGGTCACGAACGTCTGCGACCCGGCGTCATTGCCGAAGGCCAGCGCGATGTTCTTGAACCCCTTGTTCTTCGCAATCTTCACCATGGCCACGGAGTCCGCGGCGTCTGGTGGGACGAGCCGGAAGAAGTACGGGAAGTGAATGCTGTCGAACTCCGACTCACCCGTCATGCAGAACGACACGGTCTTGTGGGCCGCGAACACCGGCACCACCGTTGACGCCTCGTCCGAGGTGCAGCCAATGACCAGGGCCAGGTTCGGCGTGGTCGCGTACATCTGGCGCACCGCCGGTACGGCGTCGGCGGGGTCGCCACGCGTGTCAACCGTCTTGCAGGTCACCTTCTTGCCCATGACACCGCCGGCCTGGTTGATCGCCTGCATGGCCGCGTAGCACGCGGTCTGGTACTTCGGCCCGAGAGCCGCATCCGCACCGGTGAACGGGGCCACCGCGGCAATAGTGATAGTGCCACGGGACGACGCACCCGCCCCCGACGTCAGGCCGGGCAAACCGATCGTCGACGCCACCAGAGCCATGACGGCCATGAGCAGCGTCAGGCGCAGCCTCGTTCGCGCGACGACGGAGTCCCCCCGCCGTGCCAAAGTTGTATCCCTCATACATCCCCCCTTGTTGTTTTTGTCTTACTGCTTATGCAGAACCTTAGAAAGTTGACGTCTTAGCCCCGAGCGGCATCCACGGCCAATCCGTAGGCGCCCCCACTTCTTCAACCACGTGGTTCGATATCGTGCCGACCCCTTCGACGGTGACCTCGATCGTGTCACCGGGCATCAGCCAAACCGGCGGTGTTCGGGCGAAACCGACGCCGCCCGGAGTACCGGTGGCGATGACGTCGCCCGGACGAAGAGTGGTGAACGATGAGAAGTACTCAACGGCCCGCGCGACGCTGACGATCATGTCCGCGGTGCTCGCCGACTGCATGACCTGTCCATTGAGAGTCGAGGAGATCGCGAGGTTCGTCACGTCGACTTCATCGGTCGTGACCACTTCGGGACCGATGGGCATCGTGCCCTCGAAGTTCTTGCCCGGCGTCCACTGCGTCGCCGCGCGCTGCCACTCACGAGCCGAACCGTCGTTCATCACGCTGTAGCCGAAGATGGCGTCCATCGCGTCTGCGGCCTTGATGTAGCGACCTCCCTTGCCGATGATGACGGCGAGTTCGGCTTCGTAGTCGAATCGCTCTGAGAGGGCCGGCTTCACGAGGTCGTCGTAGGCCCCGATGACGCTGCCACTACCTCGCACGAACGACTCGGGCCAGGTCGGCACCTCTCGTCCGCCCTCGATGGCGTGGTCGGCGTAGTTGACGCCTAGGCAGAGGATCCTCGGAGGATTCGGCGTCGAGGCAGCGAAGTCCTCTCCAGAGAACTCGGGACCACTTCCCGAAGCTGCGGTCTTGGCGGCGGCGAGCGCTGCGCTACCGCCAGCGATCAACCCGTCGATACTGACGAGAGAGGGGTCTCCGGTGGCGGTGGCCACGTCGACGTAGCCACTGCTTGCTTTCACATGGAGCCGTAGCCCCTGCGCCGTCCTGATAGTCGCAAACCTCACAACAAAGCCCCCCCGATGTGCAACCAATTTGGTTATATTGGTCTTGATTTATTGAATTGGGTGAATGATAGACGAGTGTTTTGGCTTAGTCAATCGCACGGACCGAATTATTCTGAATTTTCTTCACCGAGATTATTTGTCAATTGGTAGGATTGGGCGAAACGTTGTCCAAGGCCATCATCAGGCGAAAGGGTCGGTATGCGAGCTGCTTCGAGTGAGAGAACGCGCAGCGTCGCTGAGGCCGTCCTCGCCGACGCGGGCCACAGGGGACTTCTCGCCGGAAGTCGCCTGCCGACCGAGCGGGAACTCGCCGAGAGTCTTCGGCTCACCCGATCGACCGTTCGAAACGCGATGGCGCTCTTGGAGGCCGACGGTATGGTCTCGCGCGAGGTCGGCCGAGGAACATTCCTCCGTCACGATCCCGAAGCCGAGGGGTTGAAGTCAAGAGCCTCAATTACGAATCCATCTGCCACGTTGAAAGACGTCGGTCCCGCTGACGTCATGGCGGTCCGTCAACTCTTCGAACCGGCCGCAATGTACGTGGCGGTGACCCAGGCGACGGAGGAGGATTTCGAGGAGATGGAGCGATGCCTCAGAGGTCGTGAGGAAGCAACGAGCTACGACGAATTCGAGAAGTGGGATCTGGCATTCCATCGCTGCTTGATTCTCGCGTCGCACAACACCCTCTTGATTCGGATGTATCTGCTCATCGAAGTTGCCCGACAGGGCGAACTCTGGGGAGACCTGAAGCGACGAGGCGACTCGAGCGAGCGACGCGTCCACTACACCGATCAGCACCGGGAAATCGTCACCGCGCTGCGCAACCGCGACGGACGAGGCGCCTACGAGGCGATGTCGGCCCACCTGAATACGGTCGAGACGTACCTCGAGATGAGTGCGCGCACATAACCTAACCCTTTCGTCGATTCTGTCGGCAACTGGGATCGCCTTTCGCAACGTTCCGCGCACGCCAGTGTCGTATTGACGTTGCATCAAGGAGTCGTTGAAAGGGGGCGGTGCGACGACTCGACCGAGTGCTTCCCTCGATTCAACTGTCGGCTTGGGCGAATCGGCGACGTTCGACCGGTCCGACTGGATGCTCGATTCGGCCGATGGTCGAACGACCGAGGTCGTTTCGCCGTTCACCAACCAGACGGACCGAAGAGACGCCTCGTCCCATTCGATGGGTCTCGATGCCGGTGGCCGACGGCCGCGCCAGGCGTCCACAGCGGCCATCTCAAAACCACGTCGCGGAACCACGTCAACGATGGTGGCGAAAGTCCGATTCGGTGCGATCGACCGACCAATCCGGGAGATCGGCGCCACTTTCGTCTCCCCGCAATGACTTCCGGAATAGTCGCTGCAATCTTGGCCCGGGCAGAGTTACGAGTCTTGACTCTCCTCATCGTTTCGAAACTCGTCGCGCACCTCGTCCGAATGTTCGCCCAACGTCGGTGGTGCGCGTCGAAGCGCAACGTCACTGCGGCTGTAGCGAAGTGGGCTGCCGGGCAGTTCAATGGTGCCGAGCGTCGAGTGCTCCGCGGTCCATACGAGATTCTGCTGGCGAACCTGCGCACCCGCATAGACCGCATCGATCTTCTTCACCTCGCCGGCCGGAACGCCCGCCTCGTCGAAGCGGCGCAGCCACTCGCGCACGGTGCTGGCGGCGAGAACCGGTTTCATCAGCTCGCCAAGCTCCCTGGCGTTCGCGATGCGCCGGTCATTCGTCGCGAAGCGGACTTCTCGAGGGTCGACGTCCACGAGGGGCGCGAACCGACCCCAGATCGCATCGTTGCCAACGGCGATGACGATGGGCCCGTCGCTCGCGTCGAAGACGCCGTAGGGGCAGACCGTCGGATGCTGATTCCCCGAAGGTGGCGGGACCTCACCGGCCACCAGGTACCGGGTGCCCTGAAACGTGTGCAGCGCGATCTGGCCCGCCAGCAGCGACGTCGAGACGCGTTGGCCGATGCCACTCGATGCTCGCTCGACCAGTCCGGCGAGTATGCCGATGACCCCGTAGAGGCCGGCCGTGATGTCGGCAATCGGGACGCCGACCTTGACCATTGGACCCTCCGGCGGTCCGGTGAGTGACATCAGCCCGCCCTCGGCCTGCAGGATATGGTCGTAGCCGACTCGTCGACTCTCGGGACCGTCGTCGCCGAATCCACTGATGGAGAGACGAACGAGACTCGGATTCATCTCCGCCAACCGGTCGTCGCCCAGTCCGAGCCGGTCCATGACCCCGGGTCGGAAGTTCTCCACGACGACATCGGCCCAGTTCACCAGTTCTTCGATGAACGGGCGCTCGGCCGGGTCCTTCATGTCAAGGGTCACACTGCGCTTGTTGCGATTGGCCGAGAGGAAGTAGGTGCTCTCGCGGCCCGCCGGGGTCGTCATGAAGGGCGGCCCCCACATCCGGGTGTCGTCGCCGCTGCCGGGCTGCTCGATCTTGATGACGTCGGCGCCCAAGTCGCCGAGGATCATGGTGGCGTAGGGACCGGCCAGGACCCGGGAGAAGTCCAGCACGTGGATGCCGTTGAGCGGTCCCTGGCGATGCCGCAAACTCTGTTCTTCAGGGTCGATGCTCAAATGGGTCTCTCCGTTCACGTGCAACGAGATCTACATGTCGTCAGCGTAGATGGACCGAGCGAGGGCGACGCCCCGCCCCTGACGTCGCAACAGCGTCGCGACGGTGACCTCTCGCCAGACGCCGGCCAACCAGCGTCTTTCGGCCTTGGACGACAGTGACGGCGCGGCCGTGAAACGGATTGCGGTCCCGCTGCCCAGTCGGTCACGGGTTCAGACCCGACGGCACTGGCGAAACGGGCAGAGGGCGCCCGTAGGCATTCGGGCGGAAGTGGACTTCGGGCGCCGACCGAGCAGATCGGCCAAGCGTTCTCCTCTCACCGGGACCGGGACGCAACCGATTGCGCCGCCACGGGACGGACCAGTCAAACTGCGTGGGGTCTGAACTCTCTTCATCCACATCGCCACTCCTAGCCTGGGGACAAGACACGACTACCGACACGGCGGGCCGGAGCAGCCCTTGACCTGGCGTCCGCCTGGAGGGTCGATCAACCCAGCGCGCAATCCGAACCGGAGGCGCGTTTCGCTGGATATGCGCGGCAACCACGCGACCGCTTGAAAATCGTTCGAGAGACAGCCCTGACGCCCAACCGCCCGTTCGGTAATAATGGACTCATGTCATTCATCGCCATAAACCCCACCACCGAAGAAGTAATCGCGGAGTATCCCGCGCACACCCCAGAGGAAGTTGAAGCGGCCCTCGCGGCGTCAGCCCAGGCCTTCAAGAAGTGGCGCACGACGTCGTTCGAGGAGCGCGCGGTACTGATGATCCGGGCCGCCGAGTTGCTCGAGGGCGAAGCGCCCGTCGTGGCCCAGCTGCTCACGTCAGAGATGGGCAAGACCTTCGCCGCGGCGAAGGGTGAGGTCGCCAAGAGCGCGATGACCATGCGCTACTACGCCGAGAACGCCGAATCACTTCTGGCTGACGAGTTGATCGCTTCGCCGGCCTCTCGCAGCGGGATTCGGTACGAACCGCTCGGCGCCGTGCTCGCCGTGATGCCCTGGAACTACGCACTGTGGCAGGCCATCCGTTTCATCGCGCCGTCGATCATGGCCGGCAACGTCGGAATACTGAAGCACGCCCACAACGTCCCCGGCACCGCCAAGTTCCTCGAGGATCTGTTCCTGCGGGCGGGCTTCCCCAAGGGAGTCTTCGCCAACCTCTTCATCAGCCACCACGGACTGTCCGCGATGATCGGCGACGACCGCATTGCGGCGGTCACGTTGACCGGATCCGAGGGTGCGGGCGTCGCGATCGGCCAGCTCGCCGGCGCGAATCTCAAGAAGTGCGTGTTGGAGCTGGGCGGCTCGGACGCCTTCGTCGTCGCGAGTTCCGCCGACCTGGAGCGGACGATCCCGATGGCCGTCACTGGCCGCCTTCAGAACAACGGGCAGAGTTGCATCGCCGCCAAGCGGTTCATCGTCGTGAAGGAACGGGCCGACGAGTTCATCGACGGCTTCGTGGCGGCGATGGCTGCGGCCGTCGTGGGCGACCCGATGGACCCCGCCACGGTGGTGGGTCCGCTGGTCAACTCCGAGCAGCGCGATCTCATCGACGCCCAGGTCCAGGACTCCGTCGCCAAGGGCGCCGTGGTTCGCACCGGCGGCAAGAAGATCGAGGGCAAGGGCTACTTCTACCCGCCGACCGTTCTCACGAACGTGCCCCGGGATTCACGGGCGGGTTGCGAGGAGCTCTTCGGGCCAGTGGCGATCGTCGAGGTCGTCGAAGACCTGAGCGAAGCGATCGAACTGGCCAACTCGACGCCGTGGGGCCTCGGCGGCTCCATCTGGGCCACCGATCAGAGCGAGATCGACCAGGCCATCGCCGGAATCGAAGCGGGGATGGTGTTCGCCAACTCCATCGTGGCCTCGACGCCCGAGTTGCCGTTCGGTGGGATCAAGAGGTCGGGCTACGGTCGCGAACTCTCCGCCCAGGGCATCCGGGAGTTCACGAACGTCAAGACGTTCTACATCGCCTGATCGAGGGGCACACCGCTGATTGGTGAGGACGCCGCCGCTGCGACACGTCAGGTGTCCACCGGCATCCTCTGAGGCTTCTGCCATGGCGATGCACCGAGCGGCCGGCCACGGTATTTCGCGTACCCGGTCATATACTGCGAATCATGGTGACACTACTGTTCTGGGCGGTCATCGTGGTGTTCTGCATCGCCCTCGAGGTGCACACGACCGCGTTCATCGCACTCTTCATCGGCCTCGGCGCGACAATCTCCTTCATTCTGGCGCTCGCGGGGATTCCCTTCGCCCTGCAAGCCGTCGCGTGGTTGGCCTTCTCGGGCGCCACGATCTGGTTCCTGCGACCCTTCGCCATGCGCAAGTTCCACCATCACACGTTCGAAATCGACATGTCGCGTCCGACGCGAAATTCCATGACCGATTTGCGGGGCTACGTGGAGCTGACGGTGGGCGATGAACGCCACCCCGGGAAGGTCAAGATTCAGGGAGAGTCGTGGAAGGCCGTGACCGACTGGCCCGAGGCGATTCCCGACGGTGCGCAGGTGGTCGTGAAGATGGCCTACGGCACGACCCTGTGGGTCGATCCGGTCTAGGTGTATTGACCACGAGCGT
>PKYK01000010.1 GCA_003133665.1 Acidimicrobiaceae bacterium
CGGTGCCCGTGCGGGCCGCGGCGAGGAAGATCTCGTCCCAGTCGGCGTCGATGGGCGCGCGGTGGCCGATGCTGCGCCCGGTGGGGTGGGCGATGACGTTCACGGCGGGATGCTCGACGGCGCGCAGGATCCTGGCGGTCATGGCGTCGCGGGATTGGTGGAAGGCCGAGTGCACGGAGGCGACCACGATGTCGAAGTCGGCGAGGACGTCCTCGTCCCAGTCGAGGGATCCGTCGGGTTGGATGTTGAGCTCGGTGCCGTGGAGCAGCTTGATCCCTGCGGAGTGTTCGAGCTGGCGGATCCGGTCGCGCTGTTCGAGGGCCTTCTCAGTGGTCATGCGCTGCATGTAGAGCAGCGGCGCGTGGTCGGTGACCGCGTAGTAGCGATAGCCGCGGGCCTTGGCGCCGGCGACCATTTCCTCCAGGGACGCGACGCCGTCGGTCAGGTCGGTGTGGGTGTGGAGGTCGCCGCGGATATCGCTCAGTTCGACGAGGTCGGGGAGCTCGCCCGACAGCGCGGCTTCGATCTCACCGGTGTCCTCGCGGATCGTCGGGGGGATCCAGGAGAGGCCAAGGTTTCCGTAGACCTCCTCTTCGGTCTCGGCGACGATCAGCCGTCCGGTGCCGGCGTCGAACAGGCCGTACTCGGAGAGCTTCTGGCCCGCCCGCACGGCCATCTCGCGCAGATGGATGTTGTGGGCCTTAGATCCGGTGAAGTACACCAGTGCCGAGCCCCACACGGGCGGCTCGATGACCCGCAGGTCGACCTGGACGCCCTTGGTGGTGAGGACCGAGGACTTCGTGGTGCCCCGGGCCAGGACGCGCGAGACGAGCGGCATCGTGCAGAAGGCCCCCATGACCGGCTCGGGCTCTTCGGAGGCGACCAGAAGGTCGATGTCGCCCACCGTGGCGCACATCCGTCGCAGCGACCCCGCGTAGGCGGTCCGGCGGACGTGGGGCAGGGCCGACAGAATGGCCAGGATCTCCTCGGCGAGGCCGAGGGCGACGGCCAGCTGGATACGCGTGCCGCTGGCGTGGGCGTCGTGGACGGCCTGGGCGAGGTTCTCCTCGCTGCGCACTCCCCAGCCGGGCAGATGCTGGAGACGGTGTTCATGCAGGGCGTCGAGCAGCTCGCCGACCGAGGTGATCCCAAGTTCGACGTAGACCTGGTGGGCCCGCTTCGGCCCCAGGCCCGGCACGTTGAGCAGGCTGCGCAGTCCGGCGGGAACGCGGGCGCGGAGTTCTTCGAGTTCCTCGACCGTGCCGGTGCGGAGGAACTCGACGATCTTGCGGGCCAGGTGCGAACCGACGCTCGGGATCGCGTCCAGTCCCTTCTCGTCCAGGTCCGTGACGTCTTTCGAATAGCCGGCGACCGCTTGGGCCGCCTTCTCGTAGGCCCGCACCTTGAAAGGATCGCCACCGGAGATGGCGAGCAGGTCGGCGAACTCCTGGAGCATCTCGGCGGCTGCGTCATTCGATCGGGGCATCTGGTCGCTCTCACGAGTCTGGTCATCTCAGGAGACTGGTGACCCGCTCGCTCCCTTCAATTAGCACCATATCTTTTGCGCAAGGGGGCGGTTCTCTCCCGGACTCCTGCTGACGCGGTTGGGGCCGCGCTGGTATCGTCGGGCCGGCGTAGATTCAGCTACCGGCGATTTGCGGACCGGCGAGCGTGAGGGCCCGGGTGGCTGCTCGCACTTCCCTTCGGTTTCGAGATTCCGTAGGATCGCCGGTACGACGTGGACAAATGGGTGGGTGGAATTGGCAAATGAAGAAGTCCCTGTACATCATGCGCCACGCTAAGTCGAGTTGGAACGATTCCAACTTGCCCGATTTCGAGCGGCCACTGGCCCGTCGAGGGGAGAAGGCCGCCGGGCGCATGGCTCATTGGCTGGCGCGGGCGGTCCCATTGCCGGAGCTTGTCCTTTGCTCCTCGGCCACCCGCGCCGTCCAGACGTATCAGCCGATCGCCAAGCTTCTGAGTAAATCGGTCGAAGTGCATATCGAAGACGAGCTCTACGGCGCGAGTGGCACCGAGTTGCTCATGCGCCTGCGTGCGCTGCCCGACGAGGTGAAGTCAGCGCTGCTCATTGGTCACAATCCCGGCGTCCAGGACCTGCTGATCGAACTCGCCAGCGACGGCGATCCGGCTCGCTTGGATGAAGTGCGCGCCGGATTCCCCACCTGCGCACTGGCGACGCTTCGTGTGGCGAGCCGCTGGGCCGAGCTCGGTCCAGCCACGGCTTCCGTGGAGGGCCTCGTGATGCCGAGCGCACTCTCCGACCATCCCAGGTGACGTCGAAGATCGCCGAAGCGAGCGGTGGAGTCGGCCCAGAAGGCTGCGCGCGCCGGACCTGGTTCCCGGGCCGCCACCTCGAACCCGTGCCCGTCGCCGGCGTGAGCATGGTCCGCGGGCTCTCGCGGCGCTCTGCCTAGCGCCCGCGCTGTCGCCACGGGGCCCATCGCGCATTGTTGCCAGTGATCGAGGTTGGGACCAACGACTCTGGCGTTGTGAACCTGGCCGCGAGAAGGTGAGAGAAAAGGGAGGTCATCATGACCTTTGTCGATCGGGCCGACGCGGGACGTCGCCTCGCCGCGAGGCTGGCGCACTTGCGAGGCGACCAGGTAGTGGTGCTGGGCCTGCCCCGGGGCGGCGTGCCCGTCGCCGACGAGGTTGCCAGAGCACTCGGCGCGCCGCTTGACGTCATCGTCGTTCGCAAACTCGGCGTTCCCTTCCAGCCCGAACTCGGCATGGGTGCGATCGGCGAGGACGGCGTGCGCATCATCAACGCAGAGGTCATGCGCCTCGCTGGCGTGTCCGCGAGTCAATTGGACGAGGTGGAGGCTCACGAACGCGCCGAACTCGAGGATCGGGTCCGGCGGTTTCGCGGCGACCGACCGCCAGTCGCACTGAAGGGCCGCACCGTGGTGTTGGTCGATGACGGCGTCGCGACCGGGTCGACTGCGCGCGCCGCGTGTCAGGTTGCCCGCGCACGGGGTGCGGCGCGTGTGGTGCTCGCGGTGCCGGTCGCGCCGCCGGATTGGAAGGACCGATTTGGGACCGATGCCGACGAGTACGTCTGCCTCGAGACGCCCGAGCCGTTCTACGCGGTCGGGCAGTTCTACGACGATTTCACCCAGACCTCCGACGAAGAGGTCATCGCCTGCCTCGCCCGCGCCGCCCAAGCGGCCCCGGCAGCCGCCACGACGAACCCGGCGGGCGACGACCCTCCGTCGCGTGATGAGGAGGTCGAGGTGATGGCTGGCCCGGTCCGGCTCGGTGGCCACCTGACCCTGCCCGAGAACGCCACCGGGGTGGTGGTCTTCGCTCACGGCAGCGGCAGTAGCCGCCACAGCCCCCGCAACCGCTACGTCGCCACCGTGCTGAACGAGGTGGGGCTGGGCACGCTGTTGTTCGACCTGCTCACCGTCGAGGAGGAACTCGACCGAGCCAACGTCTTTGACATCTCGATGTTGGCCCGGCGCCTGGTGGACGTCACCAAATGGCTGCGCACCCAGAGCGACATGGCTCACCTGCCCGTCGGCTACTTCGGCGCCAGCACCGGCGCTGGCGCGGCCCTGTGGGCGGCGGCGGAGCCGGGTGCCGACATCGCGGCGGTGGTTTCGCGGGGTGGCCGCCCGGACCTCGCCGGACCCCGCCTCGCCGAGGTGGTCGCTCCGACGCTGCTCATCGTGGGCGGCCGCGACGACGTGGTCCTCGACCTCAACCGGCAGGCCCAGGCCCGGCTCCGCTGCGAGAGCGACCTGGTGGTGATCCCCGGCGCCACGCATCTGTTCGAAGAGCCCGGAACGCTGCAGGCCGCGGCCGGCGTGGCCCGGGACTGGCTCACGAGCCACCTGCAGGCCGCGCCACCCGCGCTCGACGGCCAATGAAACTCGCGCTCGCGGGTGACACGATGCTCGGGCGCAAGGTCGCCGAGCGCCTGGGCACGGAGCCCCCCGACGCACTCTTCTCGAAGGAGGTCGTCGCCGCGGCCCACGAAGCGGACCTGTTCGTCCTCAATCTCGAGTGCGCGATCTCGGACCGCGGGAGGCGTTGGCCCGACCCCGGGAAACCGTTCTTCTTCCGGGCTCCGCCGGTCGCCACCGAGGTGCTCCAGCTGCTGGGCGTGGACTGCGTGACCCTCGCCAACAACCATGCCCTGGACTACGGCTCCGACGCGCTGTGCGACACGTTTCGACACCTCTCCGACGCGGGAATCGCCTGGGTCGGTGCCGGCGTCGACGAGGCAGCGGCCCGTGCACCGAAGTTCCTCGAACGTGGTGGTTCTCGCATCGGCATCGTCGCCGTCACCGACCATCCCCGCGACTTCGCCGCCGCGCCCGATCGGCCCGGAGTCGCCTACGCCGACCTGCGAGAGGGAGTGCCTCATTGGCTGGGCAGCGTCATTGGCGGCGTCGAGGCCGACATCGTCATCGTGTCGCCCCACTGGGGGCCGAACATGGTCAGCGATCCCGTCGCCCACGTCAGGGCGGCGGCGGTCGCGTTTCGCGCCGAGGGCGCGACGCTCGTCGCCGGTCACTCCGCCCACGTGTTCCACGGAGTCGCGGACGGCGTCCTGTACGACCTCGGTGACTTCATCGACGACTACGCCACCGACGCCGAGTTGCGCAACGACCTCGGCCTGCTCTTCCTGGTCGACTTCGAGAACGCCACCCCGACCCGACTCGAGGCCGTCCCCCTCGCCCTCGACTTCTGTCACACGCGCCTCGCGGACTCGGACGAGGCGGCCTGGATCGGGCGACGGTTCACCAGCGCGTGCGCAAGACTCGGCACCGAGGTCTCTGAAAGCGCCGGCCGCTTCGTTGTCGAATTCGCGCCGGTCGAACCCGTGAAGGAGGAGCCGGCGTGGCGCACGCCGTCGGCGTCGCTCGACAAGGGACGTGCATGAGGAGCATCTCGGGCCAGCGTCTGGTCCGGGCCTCTCTGACGGGCGCGGTGCTCTCGGCGGCGTCGGCGTCGGCCGCGTTCGCCGCGACCACCGCGACGTGGTCGTGGCGAGCCTCGGGAACCCTGGGTCGAATCGCGGTGTGCTCCCAGGCGGGCGTGCGCACGGCGACCGATGTCTGCCGGTACAAGATCCCGAACGCCCCCACGGCGTCCGGCACCGTCACCGAGGTCGTGCGAGTCAAGAACACGAGCGCGCACCGGGCGTGCTACGGCCTCAGCATCAGCACGTCCTACATGGCGGGTTTGCAGAGCTTCTGCGTGAAGGCCAACTCAACGGGCCAGTACAGGGCGAGCGGCCTTGCCCGACACTATTTCGGTGCGTCACTGAGCATCTTCGTGACGAGTGGCTCCAAGACCAGACCGATCTCGGCCATCGGTGGTTCCCACCCGTCTCCCTTCACCATCACCTTCAGCGAGCCGCGCTCCTAGTCCGGCTCGTTGATGCAGCATGTGATGCGACCGAGCTGCCAGAGCCGGGTCGCGCTGCGTCGTGGCGGCCAGGCGGGTAATCCGACGCGCCTCACGAACGCGGCCGCGACGTGCCCCAACCGAGGGCGGTTCGAATGGAAACCTTCCGGGTGTACTCGATCGAACCGTACCGGAAGAGTTGGATCGCCAACCGTATGACGACGTACCCGAAGGCGTAGAGTTCGACGACCAGAACCAGCGACTCGACGATGCTGAGCGAACCGAAGGCGTTGCGGATCATTCCGGTGATCGGCGCGGTGTAGGGGAAGTAGGTGAAGACCTGGACGATCAGTGCGCCCGGGTGGCTCACGATCAGGCTCACCGCGTAGAAGGGGATGAAGATCAAAGCCATCATGACGCCGAAGAAGGCGCCGGCCTCCTTCGCGGTTGGCATGACGGCCCCGATGGCGACCAGGGTCCCGGTGAACAGGGTGAATCCGCCGAGCAGCAGTAGCGCCCCGATCAGCATCCGTTCCGCGTTGAACACCAGGGCGGACAGGTCCAGGTTGGGCAGGTTGAGCGTGGAGCGGAAGAAGAGGTAGGCAATGATGATGGGGCTGATGAAGACCATCATCTGGACGACGCCCGCGATGAAGAGCGAGAGGATCTTCCCGGTGATCAGCGTGTTCGGGTTCACCGTCGTGAGGATCATCTCGGTGACACGGTTCTCCTTCTCCTCGAGGGTGCTGTTGAGCATCTGATTGCCCAGCATCACCAAGACGACGTAGAAGATCAGCAGGTAGATCAGGGGCGGGATGAGCCCGTTGAGCCCCGGCGATCGGACGCCATCCTTGAACGTCGTCGAGTCCACCTTCACGGCGCCCCGGGCGAGCAGGGCCAGCGTTGGCGAGGCGATCTTGACGTCAGCGCTCAACTGCAGGATCTCGGTCGCCACGGAGGCGTACTTCCCGTTGTTGAAGATCCCGACGTCGCTTCCGTAGACCCTCACGGCCCGCCGGGTCGGGTCGGCCGGGTACGCGAAGAATGCGTCCAGTCGTCCGGACTTCACGTCGGCGATGCCTTGGGCGACACTCGGCGCCCTCTCGCCTCCGAACTTCTTCACCACGGGGCCGAGAACGAGTCCCGAGGCGTCGGTGTACGCGAACGTGAACGTCGCGTGCTTCTGGGCGGCCAGGCTTCTGTTCGTTGAACTGTTGCTGATGTAGATCAACCCGAAGACGACTGCGACGACCAGTGGGACGATCAAGGTGGCGATCCAGAACCGCTTCCTGGTGATGGTGCGACGGACTTCGAAGCCCACGACCGTGCGCAGGTTGTGGTGGCTCATGGGGCGACGTCCGATCGATGTTCTTGCCCGTAGACCTTCAGGAATATCTCGTCGAGCGAGAGCTTGCTCGTGGTGAACTCTCGGACCTGCACCCCGGCGTCGACCAGCTCCTTCAGTATCAGGGCCGCGTCCGCGCCGTCGGTGAACTTCAGTTCGGCGTAGTTTCGTTCGCGCAGTGACACCGCAAAGTGCGCAGAGTCGGGGATCGATCCCGAGTAGCGAATCCGGATCGTCGTTCCGCCGTAGAGATCCTGGACCTCGTTGATGGTTCCGTAGGCTTCCGAGCGACCGTTCTTGAGCAGTATCACCCGGTCGCAGAGTCGCTCGACCTCGTCCATCTGGTGGGTGACCATCATGACCGTCGCCCCGACCCTCTTCTGATCTTCAATGATGCCCATCAGCAGACGTCGATTGACCGGATCGAAGCCCTTGGTCGGCTCATCGAGGATCAACAGTTCCGGATCGTTCATGATCGTGACGCCTAGCTGGACCTTCTGCTGTTGGCCGCTGGAGAGCTTGTCGAGACGGACCCTGGATTGATCCGCCAAGTCCACCCTCTCCAGGAACGACAGTGACCATTCGCGGGCCGTCTCATGCGACAGGCCCTTCAGGCGGCCGAAGTAGACCATCACGTCGATGACGGACTCCTTCTTGTAGAGCCCTCTCTCTTCGGGGAGATAGCCCAACCGCTTGCCATCCTCTGGCTTGAACACTCGGCCGTCAATCTGGAGGATTCCCGCGGTGGGCTGATAGATGCCAAGAAGCGCCCGAATCGTCGTGGTCTTGCCTGAGCCATTGCTGCCCAGGAATCCGAAAGTCTCTCCCTGCTTGATGTCAAAGGAGAGACCATCAATGACGACCCGGTTGTCGAATACCATCTTGAAGTTCTCGATGTGAACCACGGGCTCGGAACTTGCGTTCGCGGCACTCGGGTCCATGGTGCGACTATTGCACAGCCGCCGAATCGCCTCGTTCGGTCGAGTCGAACGACAGCGCGAGGCGGGCAGCGTCGAGTGTGACATGGAGGTCACCGACCGGTCCTAGGTCGAATGTCACGAACCACGATCTCGCTTCGTTGGGGCCCGCCTGATCGATTGGGGCAGGGATGGGGCGCTCGGGTGAGTGGCCCCGCTACCAGCCCGTGCGGGAGCACCCGTATTGATCAGGGACCCATCCGCCCGTCACCCTCATGCCAATGAGGATCTGCTGGTCCCGGGTGGCGAGGCCGGCGAGCGGGGCATACCGCGTGCCACCGTACGCGGACCACGTGGCGTTCAAGAAGCCAATGCCCGAGTACGCCGGGCCGGTCATCGACCAGTTGCCGCCGACCTCACAGATGGCGACGTGTTGCCATTCGGCGCGCAGCCCATTGACCGAGACGCGCAGCGACCTGGCGGCCACGGCCAGAACGTGCAGGGTGGCGGCTGCGACCGCGTGGCGCTCACGCAACATCGCGCTGACGCCATGGTGTGGCCGGTGAGAGGCGCCCACGGGCGATGGCGCCACCGATTCCAGGGGCTGGCTGGCCGCCTCGGCACTCACGGGCAGTGCCAGCGGGGCCACATCCGTGATGACTGATACCAGCAAAGCGAACAGAATTCGTCGCATAACTCTCTCCTTGATCCACGCACACAGTCCGAAACGCCGACAAGCCACGAGGGCGCTGGCGTACGGCACGAACCCTGGCGAGAAAATGAAGTCCCCCACCAAGGGGCGCAGTTTGGTTGGTCACATGTTCCACAGGTCTGTGGCGCGACAACGAAGCAGTCGGTGCTGCCTTGGAAGAGCCTACCTGGGCCAAGCTCGCTGGCGGCACCCGCCCTGGCGTGTCTTGACGGGTATGCACCCGCTGATCAGGACTTCTGAAATGTTTTTACCCTGGTCGACGGCGATTACGTGGAAATGACCGGTCTACGGCCACCAGCTGGGGGGCTCTTTTGCGTTCAGATCCGGCCACTCTGATTCGTCAGTAGTACCCGTGGAAAGCGTGCCTCGGAAGGCGGGCGGCACACCTCATTCGACCGAATCACCACAATTCCCAACTTCGCTGTCATAGCGATGTTATTATGACATCATGTTGATATCAGAGTTCATCGAAAGTGTCGAGGCGGATCTGACGGTCCTCGGGGAGCTGGGTGGTCCCGAGGCATCCGCGTTGGCCAGCCGTCTCTCCGTCGCGATCGAGCCCGCACTGCGCAACCGCTTCCTCGAGGCGCTCAATGACCTGGTTCAGGAGTTCAACCTCAGCGAGGAGCGGCCGCTCACCCTCACCCTCGAGGGGAACCACGTGCGACTCATCCAGTACGCCTACGAAGATGCCTCGCGACAGTTGCCGACCACCGGCGACCTCACTGCGCGAATCGCATTGCGGGTCTCGGAGGAATTGAAGCGAGACATCGACCGGTCCGCACGTGACGAGGGCATCTCGGTGAACTCGTTGATCGTCCGGGCCCTCGATCGGTCGTTGAGGTCGAGCGAACAGTCGGCTCCTTCATTCGGGGTGAAGCGACTGAAGGGGATCGGACGCGGCTGAGGCCTCGGTGCACGAAGTGAATCGGAACGTGAACAGCGAAGAGAATGGAGCAACGAGATGGCGAGCAGGAACAAATGGCAGCGTGGGTTCACCGGAACAGCCAATGGGGGGAGCGCTCTCGCCGACGAACGAGTCGAGACCTTTGCGGTCGCCGGACCCATCGAGGCCCGCATCGTGACGCGATGCGGCGACATCTCGATCCACTCCGCAGAGGTCGACCAGATCCAGGTTCGGCTCACCTCGTCTGGCGCGGGCGACGACTCTCTCCTGGCCGAGGCGACGGTGGAGTTTGATCCCGATACCAAGGCCCTCGACATCCGTGCGGGCAAGCCGCGGCACAAGAACCACCGGACCGGGCCGACGTCATCGACGGCGTGGGGATCATGGTTCCAAATCGGCCGGTCCGATGTTGACGTCGAACTGCTCATACCCGCTGGTTCCTCGGCGACGATCGAAACGGTTTCGGGTTCATCTGACCTGCGAGGCACGTTCGCGTCGGTTACGCATAAAGCCGCGTCGGGGAACCTCATCACCAGTGGAGAGATTGCGTCACTTGCCAGCGCCACGGCATCGGGCGATCTCTTCCTCGACTCGATCACCCGACAGCTCAGCGTGACGAGCGCCTCGGGTGACGTTCGGTGCGCCTCGACCGCCTCCTCGAACCAGTTCAAGACTGCTTCTGGCGACGTTGACTTGACCGCGTTCCACACCGGCAAACTGGACGTGCGCTCTGCGTCCGGCGACGTACGGTTGAAGGTCGCTCCGGGCCTCGTCGTCGACGTCGACGCCAGGAGCGTCGCCGGCTCGCTCGAATCAGAGATGCCGTTGGACTCGGCGGGGAGTGGCCTGGGCGGCGAGTTGCTCGCTGTCACGATCGCCACTGTCTCAGGTGACGTGCGCATTCTTCGGGTGTGAGCCCGAGATCCTCACCCTGCCCAAGGAGGGGAGGCCGCTTCTGGGATGGATTCTGCCCCGCTCGCGACTCCTGACGGTGATATCGCAACGCGACCTCGCGAGCCCTCGGGTTGGTCTCTTCACCCCGTCGTCGGCGGAGTGCTTGCCGCCCCTGCGCTTCGGGCAACACCGGTAGGCGACACTCGACCATGTCCGACCAAGCCAGCCCGATAGTTTCGGTGCGTGAGCTTCCAACAGACCATGACCGACGTCGCGTTCAAGGCGCTGAACAGGTTCCATCGGACGATTCTCCACGCCAGCGGTGGGCGGGTCGGACGGTCGGCCCTTGGCATGCCCGCCGTCGAGTTGCACACCGTCGGGCGTCGATCAGGTCTGGCCCGGTCGACGATGCTCACTGCACCGGTCGTCGACGGCGACCGGATCGTACTCGTAGCGTCCAAGGGCGGCGACGACCGCGACCCGGACTGGTATCGCAACATCGTCGCCCATCCGGACGTCGAGTTGACCACGGCCGGTCATCGGAGACCGATGCGAGCTCGCATCGCGACGCGCGAGGAGGCGGCCGAGTTGTGGCCTCGGGTCATGGCGGCCTACAAGCCGTACGGCAGTTACCGGCGCCGTGCCAAGCGCGACATCCCGCTGGTCATCTGCGAGCCGCGCTAGATACGTCGCTGCCTCGGCAATAATCAGGAGAGCTGACTCGAACCACCGACAAGGAGACTCCCGTGGCCATCAACGTGACGCCGATACCCGGCCTGGACCCCGCCATCAACGACCTGCGCCGCCGCACGGCCCACTTGATCAATACCGAGGTGCTGCCCAACGAGGAGGAGATGTGGCGATCGCGCCGCGGCGCCGAGTTGACCGAGGACGAGCGCGAGACCAGCCGGCGTCGGAGCATCGAGTTGCGCGAGCAGATCAAGGCCAAGGTCTTCCAGGCGGGGCTCTGGGCTCCTCACCTGCCCAAGGAGTACGGAGGCGCTGGGCTCGACTTCCTGTCGCTCGCCTACATGTACGAGATCCTCGCGTACGCGGTCGGCGCGTCCTCGCTCTTTGGCATCGCGGCGCCCAACTCGGGCAACGCCAGCATCCTGGTGAAGTACGGCACCGAGGAGCAGAAGCGCAAGTGGCTCCTTCCCCTCATCGCCGGTGAGATGGAGTCGGGCTTCTCGATGACCGAACCCGACCACGCCGGATCCGATCCGCGCTCGATCGAGACCGAGGCGGTCCGCGACGGCGACCACTGGGTCATCAACGGGCACAAGTGGTTCACCTCCAACGGCATCGACGCCAACTTCTTCATCGTCATGTGTCGGGCCAACGACGCGACCGGTGAGATGGGGACCCCCGGCCGGATGACCCAGATCATCGTGCCCACCGACACCGCCGGCGTCAACATCATCCGGGGAATCGGCGTCTTCGGACACGCCACCTCCGACCACTGCGAGATCCGGTACGAGAACGTGCGCGTCCCGATCGAGAACACGCTCGGTCTCGTCGGTCAGGGCCACCAGGCCGCGCAGGACCGGCTCGGCGCCGGCCGGGTCTACCACTGCATGAACTCGATCGGCCAGATGTGGCGCGCGTTCGACCTGATGGTCGAGCGCAGCCTCGTGCGCGAGGTCCACGGCGGCCTGCTGAAGGACAAGCAGTTCATCCAGGGATTCATCGCCGAGAGCTACATGGACCTGCAGTCCGCCCGACTGATGACCATCAACGCCGCCGAGAAGGTGGCCAACGACGATCCCGATGCCCGCACCGCCATCTCGGCCATCAAGGTCTTCGTGCCCGCCGCGTTCCACCGCGTCGTCGACCGGGCGATCCAGGTGTGGGGCGGGGCGGGCGTGAGCAACGACCTCCCGCTCGCCCAGATGTACCTCACCGCGCGGGTGCTGCGCTTGGCGGACGGACCCGACGAGGTGCACAAGATCCTCATGGCCAAGAACATCATCCACCGTTACGAGGAGGGCACCGGCTGGAACTTCGGGACGTGAGTCGTTGAGCGCAGCGGCCGCATTCGATTGGTCCGAGAGTGCGGTGGCGTCACCTCGCCGGCAGCGCTGCGAGGGCACCTCGCGGTATCGGCCGATGTCCGGGTGAAGCGCTTGGCAGGGCCCCCTGGGGAGGGGTATAACGGTAGTGTCGCTTCGCACCGGGTGTGGTCTGGCCGCACGTTGGCGAGAAGCGACGACAGAGGGGGGGCCTGGATGCCTTCGGAAGCCATTCGTTCGTCGCTCGACAACCTGCGCGATCAGGTGCAGCGTTGGGTGAGCGTCGGAATCGTCTCGAGCGAACAGGGCGAGCGCATCGTCCACTTCGAGCAGGAAATGGGCGAGAGCGCCGCCGCGGCCGGAGCCCCGGGGGCGCCACCGGTGCGTCGGCTCTCACCCGTCGCGGAGTTGGTGTCCTACCTCGGCATCGTGCTGGTACTGGCCAGTGGCGGGCTGTTCGTCGCCCGACTCTGGAACAGCCTCGGGCTCGGCGGACGAGTTGTCGTCGGGGCCGTGATCGCCCTGCTCGGATTCTTCGGTGGTTACGCCGTTTCGCGCCTGGGCGACGAGGGGACCACCCGCCTCGGTTGGTTTCTCTGGCTCTGCGGCACCGGGGGCGTGGCGATGTCGACGGCGACGGCGGTGGACCGGATCGGCTCGCACAATCCGGGCTGGACGTTGCTGGTGACCGGTCTCGTTGTCCTGGCGCTGAGCGTGGGACTGTGGCGAAACCTCGAACGGCCTCTGCAGTTCCTCAGTTCTGTCGTTGGCCTGGGCCTCACGGTGGGTGGTCTCGTGAATCTCGTGAATTGGCAACCGAGCGTGACCACGGCGAACGCGCTCCTGTGGCTCGTTGCCGTCGCCCTGGGACTTCTCGCGATCAACATCATTCATCCATCGCTGGTCGCGACGGTGCTCGCCCAGGGCGGCCTCTTCATCACGGCACTCGCGGTGACGACCTCGAGTAGGGCGCTCGGGATGGCGCTGGGTCTGGTTGGTGCCGCCGCCGGCGTGGGCCTCGGTCTGTCGAAGCGGCGTCCGCCCGTCGTCGCCGTGGGCGTGCTGAGTTTCTTCGTCTTCGTCGTGCGGCTTCTCTCGTTCTACCTTCGCGGACCCGGCACGATGCTGGTGGCCTTCGTCCTAGGGGTCGCGCTGGTCGGTGTGGTCATCTGGCGAGCGACGCAGTCGCGGGGCGTCAAGGGTGGGGGCACGACAAGCGAGGCTCGAGAGCGCACGAAGACACCTCACTGAACCGTCGTCGACACGGCGCGGGTTTGGTGACGGTCGCACGATGCGGATGGGACAACGTGCGTTTCCGCCTAGTAGCCGGTGACGCCCGCGACGAGGAGTCTGGTCGTGGTGCTCGAGCGCTTGGTGCACACCGTGATCGGCAGGTGCAGGTACCTCGAGTGCACGAACGAGCCCAGCGTGACGATGACCCCGCTGGCCGAACGCGCAACGCAGGTCGACGGTGGGTAGTTGCCCGTGTCCACGACACCGAAGGCGACGCTGACCGAACGGCCCTTCGCGAGCACGTGGCGCACGGGCATCTGACCCATGGACATGTTGCGCGCGATGGGACCGACCGCATGGTGCGCGGCCCCGGCGACCGGGTGGATCGCCGGCACGCCCCAGATGGCGCACTTCGAACCGGTGTCGGTGAAGACGATGGGGATGTAGGTCGTGCCGGCCGTGCCCTGAGCTTGGCCGTGCGAGACCTTGATCTGCGCGGGGACGCACGACTTCACCGTCGTCGCGGACGCCGCCGCCAGGGCTCCAGCGAAGGGGATCGCCCCGCCCGTCGCCAGACTTCCGGCGATGAACCCGGCGGCGACTACTACTGACTTCACTGACCTCATGACGACCCACCTTCCGCTGTTTACCGATTATGTCCGCTCGAGGCCGGGATTTACCGGTGCACCCGAATCGTTGGAACGAATGATCGCCGGACCGGGTGGTCGAGACCTCGATCACCGTCGTGGCGACATCCGTGGCGATGGTCAGCGAGGACCGAAGGGCCACCGCTGCGGTGACGACGTGCTGAGCGCGTCGGGCGAGGTGTAGGCCTCGACGAGCCAGTACTCGCCACGCTGGGGCGCCCAGGTCCACGCGTCGGGTCGGATGGTGATGGTGGCGGAGCCACCGGGCGCCAGGGGCAGCACGCCGCTCACGAGCGATTGGTGCCAGAAGCCCGAGGGGTGTCCACCGTCGAGGGAGTACATGAAGTTCGGCGTCACGTATCGGCCCGACCTGTTGTGCACCGTCACCGTGACGGCGGCGACGGCCTGATGGGCGTCGGCGGTCGTGAGCGAATCCACGGTCACGACCAGTGGGGCGGAGCGAAGGGCGAGCGTCGCGAGGAGCACGGCGCCGGCCATCGGCGTTGCGATGAGCGATCGACGAGCCCACGTCGGCATCGTCAACGCCGCATCAGGTGAGCCGGGCCGCACGCTCACGGCCGCGACCACCGCGACGGGGAAGAAGTCGAGGAGGTAACTCGTGAGGCTTCGCCCCGGCACGAAGAGCACGATCGGCAACGCGAACAGCCACGTTCGCTTGAGCGACGGATACTTGAGCAGCATCGCGGCGAACAGACTCAACATCACCAGACCGCCGGCCAGCGAGAGGAGGCGAAGATCCGCTCCTCCGCTCAGCCCGTGCAGCGCCAGGGTCACGAGTCCCTGGCCGTCGGGGACGAGCGGCGTGAGAAGCGGGAGCATCGTTCCGTGCCACCAGGCACCCGGATCCCACACGATGAATGCTGAGTTGATCACGAGGAACGCGCCGGCCGTCATCGACGCGTAGCGCATGGTCGTTCGAAGGACACCGGTTCGCGCGGCCCTCGCTTCGAGCGCGACGCCCAGGAGCAGGAACGGCACGCAGAACCAGGGGCTCTGCTTTATCGAGCACGCCACCCCGAGGGCCACCGGACTCAACCATCGCGCCATTGAGGGTCGGGTTGCCGTCGCGAACCGGTCCCACTGCCACACGGCGACGACCAGGAAGGGGATGAAGAGGGCGTCGGTGCCGCCGTTGGCGAAGGGCCCCACGTAGGCGTCGGCCAGCAGCAGCACCGGGGCGAGCCACCGGATCGACCGGGGCAGGATCGCAAAGAGCAGGGCGCCCGTGACGAGCCACGCCGCCAGATCCAGCCAGTCGGTGGGCAGGTGGTGGAGGCCGAGGGCCATCAGCGGCGCCTGGAGGAGAAACGAACCCGCGGGGTACGAGACCTGGGTCACGTGAGCGCCGTTCGCCGTGTACGTCCAGTAGTCCGCCGGCGTTGGCAGGAATTGCGCCGCGCTCGCCATGGACGACGTGTAGGGATCGTGGCCGCGCAAGAGCAACTGGGTGGCGACGTGGTTGAAGGCCGCCGAATCGGTGCTGTAGAACGAACGCGCGCCGATGGCGGGACCCTGGGTCGCCAGGACCGTGCCCGTCGCCGCGGCGAAGGCGAATCGTTGGAGGGCTTTCGAGGCGGGATCGCCGACGGACCAGAGCACGACGGCGCCCACGAGGCCCGTCAGCACGACGAGCGGCGAGACAATCGCCATGCCCGGCCACGCCGTCCACTGTCCCCAGACGTCCACCCCGGTCGTCAGGATCGCCAACCACGCGAGGCTCCACGCCGCCCGCTCGATCAGCGAGGGCTGCTCGGTCGACGTTGCGTCGATCACGGGAACACCGCGAAGGAGTTGAGCGTCTCGACCGTCATGAGAACGAGGAACACTGCCGACGCGGCAACGACGGCGCGATAACGCCACCCGCTCCATCGGGTGGCCGCGGCGATGGTGAGCGGGAAGGCCAGCATCACGAAACGCGGTCGCAACCCGACCGGGTACGAAATGGCGAAGAGCACCACCGCCGTCGTGGCGTACGTCAGCACGGGAACGGGTTGGCGTTCTCGAAACGCCACGACGAGCATGACGATGGTGATCACGGTGCCGGCGAACAGGATCTGGCCGGTCATGGTCGGGGACAGGGGATTGGCGATGAACTTGGCGAGGATGCGAAACGGATAGAGCAACGACGGGTAGCTGTTCCAACCGCCCCGCTCGGTCAGACGCCACGCCATCGCGTTGCCGGTGTGGATCCACAGGTACGCCATCCACGCGATGAATCCGAGGGGCGCGAGCAGCGGCGCCCACAGTGATCGCCACTCTCGATCACGACCGATGGCGAGGACCGACGTCACGACGCAGCTCACGACGAAGGCGACGCCCACCGGCGACGCGGCGGTCGCGAGTGCGCCGAGCAGACCGGCCAGCAACCACCGACGGCGTAGCAGCGCCCAGAGGCCCAGGGCGACGAAGGTGAGCAGGAAGCCCTCGGCGTAGATCAGGTTGAAGACGAAGCTGCCGGGGCTGAGGGCGATGAGCAGCGCCGCCCGTTCGGCCTTCACCTCGCCGGCGAACTCTCTGGCGAGCGTGGCGATCGCCACGAGTGCGCTCAGTCCCGTGACGCCGCTCACGACCAGTCCCACCACCGCGGCGTTGAGCCCCGTCAGGACGGCGATCGTGCGCAGGACGATCGGAAGGAGCGGGAAGAAGGCGACGGGACTGGCGAGCACTTGACCGTGGGCCATCGGCAGGTGACTGGGCCAGCCGTGGTGCACGGCCCGAAGGAACCACGTGCCGTCCCAGATGGACAGGTTGTCGATCAGCCCGTGATGGGTGAAGAGGTCGACGACGGCGACGCCGAGCAGGGTGGCGAGGTGGACCAAGAGGTAGACCAAGATGGCCCGGCCGTAGGGCAGACGGCGCCACCGCCGACGGTCGTCGATCGTCTGGTCCAGGTGCTCAGTCGACACGGTCGACTCCGCGAAGGACCGTTCGCCACTCGCCGCGCCAGAAGAACCACACCAGACCGGCGAGGACCAAAGGACCGCTGACGTAGAAGCCGTTGCCCCCGATCATCGGGGTGCCGCCGGGACCGACGAGCAACATGGCGAGGGCCGCCACGAGGGCCAGGAAGAGCGATCGTTGGGCGCTGGTGGTGGCGAGTACCGTCACTCCCCACAAGAAGTACCACGGCCAGACCGTCGGGCTCGCGATGACGATCACCATCAGGGCCACGCCGAAGAGCCGCGCCATGTTGTCGGCGCGAGTGTGCAGCACGAGCAGCACCATCACGACCGCCGCCGCCACTTCACCGACGTGCTGGGTGAAGGTCACGGCCGTGCTCGTGGCGACCCCCAGTCCGAGGGCGTGCAACGACGACGCGAGCAACTGGCCGACCGACACCATCGGCGTCGTGAGCACGCGCAGCTCGGTGGGAATGTGCAGGGCCGTGGGCCCGAGCCACGTCCAGCCGAAGCCGCAGAGTTCGGTCACCGCGGTGATGATCAGCCCGGGTATCGCGACGGCCTCGACGATCAGTCGCGCCCGCTCGCGGCTTGTCGTTCCTCGCAACGCCCCGGCACTGAGAAAGACGACGCCCGCGAGGGCCGGCAGCTTGATCGTCGCGGCCAGGGAGAAGAGCACGATGGCCCAACGGCGGGCCCCGCGCACGCCCAACAGCAGCGCCACGGCCATGAGGCCGAGCATCAGCGTGTCGTTATGGGCCGACGAGACGGCGCTGAACAGGGCGAGGGGGCTCAACACGCCGAGCCAGATCGCGACGCCACCGTCGGCGCCGAAGTGACCCGCGAGGGCCGGCAGCGCCACCATCAGCAGCGCCACGCCGATGAGTTCCATCGTGCGAAAGACGAGCACCTGCTCGATCAGCGAGTTGCTCGACAGCGCGCTCGCGACGTGGGAGAGTGCGACGTAGAGCGGACCGTACGGCGAGGTGGTGTCTCGCCACACCGACGCGATCGACGAGAGGAGGGGACCGGGGCCGAGGGCGCGAGGCGCGACGAGGTACGGGTTGAAGCCGTGACGGACCAACTGGCCCTGGGCGATGTAGCTGTAGACGTCGCGACTGAAGACCGGCGTGCCGAGAAAGAGCGGACCACCCCAGAGGGCCAGGACGGCCCACGCGCGCGCCGGCGACAGTCGTCCTCCGAGAGCGTGCACTCCCACGCCCAGCCAACCGAGCAGCAGCAGCGACACCGACAGGTAGAAGAACACGTGGGCGACGTCGTAGTTCCCCGCGGCGAAGCGAAGCCACCACCGGTAGGTGGGGGGTCTGGGCGTCGACCCGATGCGCGAGGCGAAGAGCACGATCCCGAGCGAACCCAGTGTCCCGAGCACCGTCGGCCGCCAGAGGGGACCCACGAGTCGCTCGCTTCGAGCACGGACGGCAGTGGTAAGCACGAAGCGAATTCTCCCTTGCGGTCAACGCCAATGGACGAGTTCCGACGGCCCATCTTGCTGGTACGAACATTAGTTCCGAGATGGAGTCCTCTCCGCGACGAGCCCGACGCGGATCAGATCGTGGCGACACCCGAAGTAGTTTCGGGGTCTACGCTTCGCGTTTCCGAACGGGTGGGCTTCCTGCTCCTCGCGGCCAAGTCGAACAAGGGATTGAGCAATGAGCAACACGGGCGCCGACGCCGTCACGCCAACGACGACCGAGGCACTTCGATCGAGCGAGAGGTGGCGGCTCACCCTGCGTCCGGTCGTCGTCTTCCTGCTCTCGCGTGTCGGCGTCATGAGCGTGGTCGGAGCGACGGCGCTGACCACTCGCCGAACCGTCATGACGCACCTCGTGAGTTGGGACTCCAAGTGGTATCTGATGATCGCCCAACGTGGCTACGTGCACGCGATCCCGCCCGGCACGGGCAACCGCGCCCAGAGCGATCTCGGGTTCTTCCCGCTGCTGCCGCTCATGATCCGAGGGATGCACGCCGTCACCGGCTTCGGATTCAGCGTGTCCGGCCTGCTCACCACGACCTCGCTGGGTCTGCTCGCCGCCATTGCCGTCTGGTGGATGCTGTACGAGGTCTTTGGCCGCGGTGGCGCCGATCGGGGGACCGCCCTCGTCTTCCTTTCCCCCGCCGCCTTCGTCTTCAGCATGGTCTACTCCGAGGGCGCCATCATCCTCTTCGTGGCGAGTTCACTGCTCGCGCTGCACCACCGGCGTTGGTTGGTGGCGGGACTCTGCGCCGCACTCGCGACCGCCGCCGACCCCGTGGGGTGCGCCGCGGTGGTGCCCTGCGTCGTGGCCGCCGTGCTCGCCGTTCGATCGAGAGGCGAGTGGCGGGCCATCGTGGCTCCGTTGGTCGCACCCCTCGGGGTCGGACTCTTCTTCGGGTACCTGTGGGTTCACACCGGATCACCGCTGACCTGGTTTCGGGCCCAGCGGGCGGGCTGGCAGGGTGGCGCGTTCGGTAACGGCGTCCCGACCGCGCTCACGCATTTCTTGCGCCTCGGCGTCCACGACGTCAACTCGGGCGTGAAGACCCTCAGTGCACTCGCCGCAATTGGCATGCTGGTCTACTTCGTTCGGTCCCACCCGCCCAGACCCTGGGTGGGCTACGTGTTCGCGGTGGTGGCGATGGGAATAGCCTCCCCGATCATCGGCATCACGCCACGACTGCTGCTGCGCAGTTTCCCGCTCTTTGGCGTGGTCGGCGCCCGACTGCCGCCGCTGTGGTTCGAAGCGATTCTCACGATCTCCACCATGTGCCTCTGCGCGCTGACCATCGCCTCGGGCAACTACTTCTGGACGCCCTAGGGGGAGCTCACCTAGGGACGTTGCGTGCGCGGCGCTCGACGTCGTGGTCTCATGGCAGCGGCGTCGTGCGGACACCCTGAGCGAACCTTGCGCCGGAGAGATGGGACTTCGACCTCAGTCACGCGTGCGTCTCGCCCGTTCACCGCCACACCCCGATCCGACTGCCGTCCGCGAATCGGCCCGCTGGAACGCTTCGAACGACAACTGAAGCGGTCCCCCGAGCCCCGACGGCGAGCGACGCGGCGCCGTCACCGGTTGGCCATTCTCGAGGACCGGAGAACAGCGGGGAATTGACTTGATTGAATTATGACTATTCCGATAGGATTTAAGGTAATTCAGAAGACCACGACCAGAAACGGGAAAACGCAATGGCTTTGATCGAGGGTTCGCACACCGCCGAAGAAGACATCAAGCGTTCGAGCGACTTCCTTCGCGGCGACCTCTCGTCGGATATCGCCCGGAGCGACGCGTCCGTCTCGGGCGGTTCCGAGCATCTTTTGAAGTTCCACGGCATCTACGCCCAAGACAACCGAGACGTCCGCCGCGAGCGCTCGCTGGCCGGCGAATCGCTGGAGTACATCTTCATGGTGCGCGTGGCGATTCCCGGCGGGAAGCTCTCGACCGAGCAGTGGCTGGCCCTCGACGCCGTCGCCTCGGACATCGCCGACGGCACCATTCGCCTGACCACCCGTCAGGCGGTTCAGTTCCACGGCGTGCTGAAGCAGGGACTTCGACCCATGGCCCACGAACTCGACGCCCGTCTGATGACGTCGTTCGGAGCGTGCGGCGACGTCGTGCGAAACACCGTGATGTGTCCCGACCTGTTGAGCAACGCCACCGATCGCCGCCTGCTCGACATGGCCGACCGGATCGCGGCGACGTTCAAGCCAACGACCAACGCGCACTGGGAGATCTTCGTCAACGGCGACAAGAGCGCCTCGCGCGAGCCGGCGAGCGAACACTCCTTCTACGGCGCGACGTACCTGCCGCGCAAGTTCAAGATCGCCATTGCGAACCCCCACGAGAACTGCGTCGACGTCCTCGCCCAGGACCTCGGGCTCATCCCGGCCACCCACGATTCGTTGGGGGAGGGCTTCAACGTCGTCGTCGCGGGCGGACTGGGACGTTCGTACGCGCAGCCCGACACGTTCGCGCGCCTGGCCGACCCGCTGACGTTCGTCACCCACGAAGAGGTCAATGACGTCATTCGTGCGGTGCTCGCGACGTACCGCGACCTCGGCGACCGCACGAACCGTCGACGCGCCCGGATGAAGTACGTCGCGGCCGACCTGGGCCTCGCGCCGTTTCGCGCGCAGATCGAGCAGCGCTACGGACGGGCCCTTCGCCCGGCCCTGCCGCTCGCCTTCGAGGACGCCGACGACCACCTGGGATGGCGGACCAACGCTGACGGATCGTGCCAGCTCGGCGTGCGCGTGGGCGCCGGACGGGTGGGCGACGTGACCGAGGGGCACGGACTGCGCAGCGCGCTGCGCGAGATCGCCGAGTCTTTCGACGTGACGTTCCTCATCACGGCCCAGCAGGACATCGTGATCTCGAAGGTCGCCCCGAGCGACCGCGAGACAATCGACGCGCTGCTCGCCACGCACGGGGTTCGTCGCGCGGACGAGTTGGGCACCGTCGAGCGCTCCGCCCTGGCCTGTCCGGCGCTGCCGACGTGCGGCCAGGCGCTCGCCGAGGCCGAGCGCAAACTGCCGGACCTGGTGTCGTTGGTCCAGGGTGAACTCGACGCCAACGGTCTCACCAAGCGCCGGCTCCAGTTGCGCATGACGGGCTGTCCCAATGGCTGCGCACGGCCGGCGGTCGCCGAGGTGGGCGTCGTCGGACGCACGAAGAACTCGTACGACCTCTACCTCGGCGGCGGTCCGCGCGGCGACCGTCTCGCGTCGCTCTACCAGGAGAAGGTCAAACTCGATGACATCCCGGGCGTCCTGCGGCCGCTGCTGGAGCGCTGGAAGCTCGAAGGGCTCGCGGACGAATCGTTCGGCGACTTCTTCGGGCGGGTGGTCGAACCGTGACCGTGTTCCTCGTCGGCGCCGGTCCCGGTGACCCCGAACTCCTGACGGTGCGAGCCGCGAGGCTGCTCGCCGCGGCCGACGTCGTGGTGCACGACCGGCTGATCTCGCCCGAGGTGATGGCGTTGATCGGGCCCGGGGCGCGACTCCACGACGTCGGCAAGGCGCCGGGACTCTCGCATTCCCAGGAGCGGATCAACGAGTTGCTCGTCTCACTCGGGCGCCGCTACGGGTGCGTCGTGCGGTTAAAGGGCGGGGACCCCTTCGTCTTCGGTCGCGGCGGCGAGGAGGCCGTCGCCCTCGGCGCCGAGGGCGTCGCCGTCGAGGTGGTCGCGGGCATCACGTCGGCCTTCGCCGGACCGCTGCTCGCGGGTATCCCGGTGACGCACCGGGGTCTCTCCCACGGCGTCACGGTCGTGACCGGCAGCGCGGTCCCCGGCGCCACGGTCGACTTTCGCCCGCTGGCCAATCCCGACGTCACCCTGGTCGTGTTGATGGGGGTGCGGCGTCGACGGATCATCGCACGCGAGCTGATGGAGGGCGGACTCGACCCCGCCACGCCCGTCGCGGTCATCGAGCGGGCGTCGAGTGATGAACAGCGGGTGCTGCGCTGCGCCCTCGACGAGCTGGGACCTCTCTCGGTCAGTGCGCCGGCGGTGCTGGTCATCGGTGCGGTGGCCGCATTGGAACTGGGCCGGGTCGCCCCGTTAGCGGCGTCGTTCGCGTTGAGTTCGTAGTGTTCCCCCTCGTTGTCGACCTGACGAATCGGCGAGTGGTGGTGATCGGTGCGGGCGAGGTCGGTGTCGGCAAGGCCGCCCAGCTCGTCGAGACCGGCGCGAGGGTGACCGTGATCAGCGACGAGGCGCTCGCCCCGATTCCCGATGGTGTCGAAACGGTGCTGCTGCGTCGCTATCAACACGGCGACCTGGCGGGCGCCTTCGTGGTGGTCGTCGCGACGGGAAGGGCGGAGGTGAACGACCGGATCGTCGAGGAGGCCAACGAGCGCAATCTGCTCGTGAACGTGGTTGACGATCCGGGGCGTTCGAATTTCTTCTTCACCGCCGTGCATCGTGACGGCGACGTCGTGGTGTCGGTGTCAACCGGTGGCGCGTCGCCCGCACTCGCCCAGTGGGTTCGCAACGCGGTCGCGAGGACCCTGCCGAGGAACCTCGCGACGGTGGCGCGTCAGCTGCGCGAGGAACGCTCGGCGATCCACGCCCTGGGAGAAAGCACCGAGGGACGGGCGTGGAGCGCGCGGGTCCAGGAGTTGATCGACCAGGGTTAGTCGGCGGCGGCGACGTTCGTTCGGCCGTCTTCACGAGCACTGAGTCCTCGTCGCAGATTCAACATGAGTGCCGAACCGGCCAGCGCCGTGAGCCCCGTGGCGAGGGGCCACCAGTTGGCCAGGTTGTTGTCGAAGTACAGCGCCGTGATGGCGGGACCCACCGTGCCCGCCACGCCCCACGTCAGACCGAGTGCCGCGTTGTAGCGTCCGCGCAGGTGCTCGGGGGCGATTTCATTGACGAGGGCCGAACCCATTGGTGACCACATGGTCTCGCCGATCGCGAACACGACCATGGCGACGCAGAGAGAGATGGTCGCGAGGTACGCGGGCAGGTTCAACGCGACGTCCAACATCACCCAGAAGAAGAACCACAGCAGGCCCACCAACGCCATGACGCGGGTGCGGCTTCGTCCCTCGACGCGGTTGAGCACCCAGAGCTGGACCAGCACGATGGTGGAGGTGTTGAAGAAGAAGATGACGCCGATGACGTGAACGGAGAGCTTGAGATTGTTCACGACGAAGAGGCTGACGCCGGCTTCCAGGGAGCCGTAGCCGCCGATCATGATGACCAGTGAGGCGAGGACGATCTGCACCAGTCGACGGTCGGCCATCACGTGGCGCCAGCCCTCGGCGCTCTTGACCGGGTCGTCGCGGTGTTCCTTGACCGGCCCGCCGTGCGCGGCCAGGGTGAGGAAGAGCAGTCCCGTCACAATGGTGACGCCCGCGTTGAAGAGGTACAGCGTCGTGAAGGTCTCGGGGCGGTGCAGGTCGACAATGGAGGCCGAGATCAGCGCGCCGAATCCGATGCCGAGGTTGACCAGCATGAAGTTGAAGCCGAACGCGCGCTGGCGATGCTCGGCGGGCACGAGACGGCTCAGCATGGTGCTGACCGGCCCCCATCCGGCGCCGCCGAAGATCGCCAGCAGCATCGCGGCCCCCGCGGCCTGGGCCTTGGAGTGCGCGTACGCCCAGATCACCAGCGCCACGGCGTCGCAGAGATACGCCACGAAGATGATCCGCAACGGTCCGACCCGGTCGGTCAGGGTGCCCCACAACGGACTCGTCACGAGCCCGGCAACGGCCGAGACGGCGAGCAGCAGCGTCGAGAAGCTCGTGGAGAACCCACGCACGTTGTGCAGATAGACGACGAACAGCGAGAGCGTGAGGCCGTTGCCGATGCAGGCGAGCAGGGTACAGAGGTAGAAGCGACGGAGCGTCGCGTTGAAGGTGCTGCGAAAGTCCGCGGGGACCAGCGAGTCGATCAGATTCACGAATGAGAGAGGATACTGCGTCTCTTGTGCGTCGAATCACAAGTCGACGAAGCTCCTCGCTGAAGAAGTCGGTCCCTCGCATTACGCTGGTATTGGCTGCATCGCCGCAGCAGACCGAAAGGGTCACTTTGGCTTCAAAGCGCTTACCCAGTAGCCGCAACGATCTCCTGACCGAGATCGCTCCCGACGTTGAGCGTCTTTACAATCGCCACCTCGAAGCACCTCGACTCTGGTTCCCCCACGAGCAGATCGACTGGGGTCAGGGCGAGAGCTTCGCCGATCGTCCGTGGTCGGCGTCGGACTACCCCCTCGCCGAAGGCGTGCGCAGTTCGATCTACGTCAACCTGTTGACCGAGGACAACCTGCCCTACTACACGAGCACCCTGCTCAGCCACGCCCCGAAGGGCCATCCGATCCGCGACTGGAACCACCAGTGGACGATGGAGGAGAACCGCCACGCCATGGTCATGCGCGACTGGGTCCACGTCAGCCGCTGCATCGACCCGACGATGCTCGAGGTCGGTCGCCGCGTGCAGATGGCCAAGGGTGAGGTGCCCGAACCCGAGACCTTCGCCGACCTGGTGACCTACGTCTCGTTCCAAGAACGCGCGACCCAGATCGCGCACCGCAACACCGGAGCGCACCTGCCGAAGACCGACAAGGCGGGCCGCAACGTGCTCGCACTGGTCGCGGGGGACGAAACCAAGCACTACCTCTTCTACCGCGACCTCGCCCAAGCGGCCTTCGCGATCGATCCGTCCACCATGATGATCGCCACCGCCAAGCAGGTCAGCGCCTTCGCGATGCCGGGCACCGGCATCCCCAACTTCACCCGTCACGCGGTGCGCATCGCCCGAGAGGGTATCTACGGTCTCGGGCAGTTCCTCCACGACGTGCTCGAACCGGTGCTCGCACTCTGGGACGTGGGCCAGCTCGAAGGGCTGTCCGCCGAAGCCGAACGGGCCCGTCAGGACCTCGCGGCCTTCGTCGAGAAGATCACGGTCACCGTGGACCGGATGGCGCAGAAGGCCGCCGGCGCGACGACCGCTCTCACGTAATCCACCTCGCGCCCGTTGATGCGAGCCGGATGCGCCAACTACTCCTTCGAGTTCGCGACCGTGCGGATGTAGTCCTCGAAGGCCTTTTGCTGGACCTGCATGGCGTGGATCCGGCGTTCGTGCATGGAACCGCCCCGGGTGATGAGGTAGATGAGCGCTCCGAGCAGCGGCAGCACCAGGATGAACAGGACCCAGAGCGCCTTCGCGGGACCGCTGAGGTCGTGGCTGGCGAAGATGTCGATCATGACCTGGAAGACCAGCATGATCCAGAAGATGAACAGCACGATGTAGAGCGTTGAGATGAAGACGTCGAATAACGGATAGTCGGCACCGAACATGGGAAAGTCCTTTCCTACCGCGGCGAACTGCCACCCAAACCCTACGTCACCCGTTCGTCTCACCGAGTAGTTCGTCGAGACGCCGTTGCAGTTGTCCGTCGTCGCCTTCGATGGTGATGAGCTTGGTTCGCGACCTCACCCCTCGCACGAAGTGCACCACCCCGGGGCGAACGTCGAAGGCGTCGGCGAGCACCGCGAGGGTCTCTCTCGTGGCGGCGCCCTCGAGCGCGCGCGAGGTGACGTGCACGCTGAGCGCCCCGTCGTAGGAGCCGCCGACCCGGCGCTGGCGCGAGCCGGGATGGACGTGGACGGCGAAGCGGATCACGCGCGCCCGCCACCAGTCGGGTCCACCGCGCCGTATAGCATTTCCCCGTTCTAGCAACAATGCGTTCGGCCCCGCGAACGCGAGCCTAGGATTTGACATCACTCGGAGGGAGATTCGTGGCACTGAGCATGCAAGAGGCCATCGCGGCGGTGACGGCACCCGGGCAGCCCTTTGAGGTCCAACTGGTGCAAGTCGACGGCGTGACCAATCGCGTGTTCAAGAATGCGCCGGCGAACTTGCGCGACATCTTTGACATGGCGCGGGGGATCGACGCTTCGTTCCTGGTCTACGAGGACGAGGAGTGGTCGTTCAGCGAGGTCATGAGCGAGGCGGACGCGCTGGCGTACGCGCTGGTGCACCACTACGGCGTCAGGGTCGGCGACCGCGTGGGCATCGCCATGCGCAACCTGCCCGAATGGACCGTCTCGTTCGCGGCGATCCTCTCGATCGGCGCAATCTCGGTGTCGCTCAACGCGTGGTGGACCGAGGAAGAACTGGAATACGCCATCAACGACGCCGGCCTCAAGGTCCTCATCGCCGACACCGAGCGGATCACCCGGGCCCAGGGCCCCTGCCAACGCGCGGGCGTGCCGATCCTGGGCGTCCGACTCGACGAGCTGCAGCCACTCGGTCCGCACGTGGAGCGCTGGAACGACGTCCTGGTGCGCGACGTTCCCATGCCCGAGGTGGCACTCACCGCCGACACCGACGCGACGATCCTCTACACGTCCGGCACGACCGGATTCCCGAAGGGGGCCGTCTCGACCCACGGGGCCATCTGTCAGGCGATCATGGCCTTCACCGCGAATGCCTCGGTCACCGACTCCCGCCGGGGACCGACGGAGTCCGGCTCGGGCCAGGCGCCGTGCTTCATCTTGATCGTGCCGCTCTTTCACGTCACCGGGTGCATCCCGGTCATGATGTCGTGCTTCACGTGGCACTTCAAGCTCGTCATGATGCACCGCTGGGAGCCCGAGCGGGCCCTGCAGCTCATCGAACGCCACGGGGTCACCGCCTTCGTGGGCGTGCCCACGCAGGCGTGGGACCTGGTGGAGAGTCCCCATTTCCCCCACTACGACACCAGCTCACTGACCGCGGTGGGCGGTGGGGGCGCGCCGGCCCCGCCGACGCTGGTGGCGCGCGTCGAGAACTCGTTCGCGAAGGGCCGTCCGTCGCTCGGCTACGGCATGACCGAGACGAACGCCTACGGACCAGGCAACTACGGCGACGACTACGTGAGCAACCCGACGTCGACCGGCCGGACGCCCACGATCGTGATGGACGTCGAGATCCGTGACAAGGACCTCGTGCCGCTGGCGCCCAATCAGAGCGGCGAGATCTGGCTCAAGTCTCCGACGTTGATACGCGGCTACTGGAACCGGCCCGACGACACCGCGACGGCCATCGTGGACGGTTGGGTGCGCACGGGCGACATCGGGCACGTCGACGAGGATGGTTTCCTCTACATCGAGGACCGCGTGAAGGACATGATCATCCGCGCCGGAGAGAACGTGTACTCGGCCGAGGTCGAATCGGCCATCTACGAGCAACCCGCCGTCTACGAGGCCGCCGTCTTCGGCCTGCCCCACGAACGACTCGGGGAAGAAGTGGCGTGTGCGGTGATGCTGAAGCCCGGCACGACGCTGAGCGAGGACGAGCTGCGCACCCATCTCGTCGGGCGACTCGCGAACTTCATGATCCCCACGCGCGTCGCCTTCACGAACGAGCCGCTGCCGCGAAACGCCGCGGGCAAGTTCCTGAAGCGCGAGATGCCGAAGCGCTACTTCGACTGAGCGACCGCGATCGCCGCGCGGGCGTACTCGGCGAGATTCATCGCGTCGAGTTCCTCGACGGAGAACCAACGGGCGTGATCGGTCGTGCCGTGGACCTCGTGCCGCAGCTCGCCGCCGGCCAATTCGACGGTGTAGACGATCCGCACCGTGTGAATCCGGTCGCCGTTGTCGCGACGCCGCACGTCGCTCGACACTCCGAGCAGCGAGGGTTGGTGGACCTCGAGACCGGTCTCCTCGTTGAACTCACGGAGCAGCGTGTCCTCGGGGGATTCGCCGAAGTCGATCCCGCCCCCCGGCAACCACCAAAGGGGAGGCACGTGGTTGGGGTTGCTCGAACGCACCAGGGCCACGCGGCCTTCGTCAATCAGGACGCCATAGGCGCGAACGCTGGTGTGCTGCTTACTCATGAGATGGTTTTCTTCCTAGCTGTATTTGTTGTTGACCGGCCGGTTGGCCGGGACCGGCGAGGAACGTCGAGCGACAACCCTCGCCGCAGAAATAGTAAGTCGTGCCATCCGGCCCCGTGGCACTCATGGCGTTGGCGGAGTTGACGCGCATGGAGCAGACCGGGTCGACCTGGTCACCGTGCACGTCCTCGTTCATTGTACCGGGCGACGGGGAATCCTCGCCGCGGTCGAATCGCTCGGCGCAGCGCAGTGAGCAGAAGTAGAAGGTCTCGCCGTCGCGTTGGCGCACCGCCACCGGGGCCGTGAGGTCGACCGTCATGCCGCAGACGGGATCGCGCGCACTCTCGTGGTCGTCGTGGCGGTGACGCCCGACGACCCAGACCGTGACGAAGACCGCCGTCGCCACGATATTGAGCGCCAGTGTCCAGCCGAGGGGGAACTCCCCGCTCAACGCCGGCGAATGGCGCGTACGCGGGACGAGGTGCAGCAGCTGGAAGATCAGATCGACGAGCAGTCCGCCCCCGCTCATGACGAGCCACAGGAGCAGGAACAGGCGGGCGGCCATGCGGGTTCCGTAGAAGCGACGGTAGATGAGCAGCAGCGGCAGCGTCACCAGGTCCGCGAAGATGAAGCTGATGACACCGCCGAAGGCGACGCCGTGACTCCAGAGGGCGGCGGCGAGGGGGATGTTGCCCACCGAGCAGACGAACGAGACGACGGCGAGCAGCGGCGCGAGGACCGCGTTCTCGACGACCGTGAGCGAGCCGTGACCCGTGAGAAAGACGTGGCTCCACCACGCGTTCGGCACGTGCACCGTGAGGAATCCGGCGACGAGGAATCCGGCGACCAGTTCCTTGCGCAGCATGGTGAAGTCGCCCAACGTGAACTGTGACGCTCGCTGGTAGTAGCGAGGGGTGCGAAACCGCTCGCGCCAACTGGTGCCCGAGACCTGAGCCAGCGGGGGAGCGCTCTGCTCGACGTGGTCGCGCAGCTGGTCCTGGGACTTCTTCGAGAACATCAGGCCGGTGAGGAGTGCCAACGAGACGACCATGACGACGCCACCGAAGAGCTGTGCGGCGACGAACTGCCAGCCGAGCAGCAGATAGAGCACGATGCCCAGCTCGATCACCAGATTGGTGGAGGCGACCATGAAGATGATGGCGTTCGTCCACGACGCACCGCGCGCGAAGACGGCGCGGGCCATCGCGCTGGCCGCGTAGCTGCACGACGAGGAGATGACGCCGAGCAGCGACGCCTTGGCGACCGCGCTCGCCGACGTGTCGCCCAGTTGGGCGCGCAGACCGTCGCGCGGCAGGAAACTCTGCACGAATCCCGACAACGTGAAGCCGAGCACCAACGGCCACCACGTCATCCAGACCATGGCGGCGCTCTCCCGGAGACCCGAGCCCAACCAACTGGCGACCTGGTGGATCGTGGCGATCATCGCTCAGCGCGTCGTCGGGAACCCGAGGTCAATCTGGGACTCCGACGGCTGGGGCCAACGCGTGGTGACCACCTTGGCGCGGGTGTAGAACGAGAAACCCTCGGGACCGTAGATGTGCGCGTGCCCGAAGAGCGAGTTCTTCCAGCCCCCGAATGAGTACGAGGCAATGGGCACCGGCACCGGCACGTTGATGCCGATCATGCCAACGGTGACCTCACGGGCGAAGAGCCGCGCGGCGTTGCCATCACGGGTGAAGAGCGCGACCCCGTTGCCGAAGGGGTTGGCGTTGACCATCGCGACGGCGTCGGCGTACGTGGCGACGCGCGCCACGCCGAGCACGGGCCCGAAGATCTCGTCGTCGTAGGCCTTCTGGCCCGGCCGCACGCCGTCGAGCAGGCAGGGTCCCACGAAGAAGCCCGGACGCGACGAGAGGCCGGTGCCGTCACGAACGACGGTGATGCCGTCGGCCGGTGCCGACGTCACGTAGCCGATGATGCGGTCGCGGTGTTCCTTGGTGATCACCGGTCCGAAGTCGCTGGAGGGATCGTCGCCCGGTCCGATGGTGAGCCGGTCGAGTCGTTCGGTGATCTTCGCGATCAGGGGGTCCGCGACGTCGCCCACGGCCACGACCACGCTGATCGCCATGCAGCGCTCTCCCGCCGAACCGAAGCCCGCGTTGATCGCGGCGTCGGCGGCGATGTCCAGATCGGCGTCGGGCAAGACCACCATGTGGTTCTTCGCGCCGCCGAGGGCCTGGACCCGCTTGCCGCTCAACGTGCCGGTTTCGTAGACGTGACGCGCGACCGGTGTGGAGCCCACGAAACTCACGGCGTCGATTCCGGGGTGGACGAGCAACTGGTTCACCGTGTCCGCGTTACCGTGCACGACGTTCATGACGCCCTCGGGCAGGCCGGCGTCGATCAAGAGCTCGGCCAAGCGAACCGAGGCCGACGGGTCGCGCTCGGAGGGCTTCAGGATCACGGCGTTGCCGCTCGCCAGCGCGGTGGCGATCATCCACAGCGGCACCATGATGGGGAAGTTGAAGGGCGTGATTGCCGCGACGACGCCGACCGGCTCGCGCACGGAGTGCACGTCGACGCCGTCGGCCACCTGGCTCGAGAAGTCGCCCTTCAGGTGCCCCGTGAGCCCGCAGGCGTACTCCACGTTCTCGAGTCCGCGCGCCAGCTCTCCGTGCGCGTCGGCGAGGGTCTTGCCGTGCTCGCTGGTGACGAGCGCGGCGAGTTCGTTGGCGTGCCGGACCAGGAGGTGGCGAAAGGTGAACAGGATGTTCGTGCGAGACGAGAGCGACGAGTTGCGCCAGGTGAGCGACGCCCGGCGGGCACTCCGGACGACCTCGTCGACCAGCGTCGAATCCGCGGTGGGCACCTGGCCGGTGATCTCGCCCGTGGCGGGGTTGTAGGTCGGTGTCGCCCCGCTCGCACTGCGTCGTTGACCGTTGATGAAGTGGGGAACCGTCTGCATTGAAGCCTCTCTCTACCGGTTCAATCTACCGGTTGACGTCGGTTTCGCCGTTAGGGTTGCTCCGTGAGTGCGACCGATGAATCCCGAGCGTTGCGCAACGCCGCCGCGGTCGAACCCATCGCTCCCGGTCGCTTCGCGGTCGAACTCTCCGAGTACTACACCGTGGTGGGGCACCCGAATGGGGGATACCTGCAGTGCGTGATGGCCAGCGGCGCCCTCGCCGCCGCCAGCGCCGAGGGCGCCCACCATCTTCACCCGACGGCGGTGACGACCAACTACATGGGCGGTCCAGCGGTCGGTCCGGCCGAGCTGCGCGCGGACGTGCGCCGAGTCGGACGCGGCGTCTCGTTCGTGCACGTCACGCTCCTTCAGGAAGGAGTGGTGTCGACCGAGTCCCTGGTGACGCTCGGAACCCTCCACGACTCCGAGTCGCGCTACATGGACGCGTCGGTGCCGGTGGTGGCGCCCCTTGACGAGTGCCTCCAGCCGACCGGCAGCGATGAGATCAACATCATGCGCGTCATCGACCAGCGCCTCGATCCGGACTCGGCGGGGTGGTGGAGCGGCGAGCTCTCCGAACGTGGCGAGGTCCGCGGTTGGCTGCGTCTCAACGACGGCGACGCAGCGTGGGATCCGTGGAGCGTGCTCTTCGCGACCGACGCGATGCCTCCCGCGACCTTCCCGCTCGGCTCCTCGGGTTGGGTGCCCACGCTGCAACTGACGTCGTACGTGCGTCGGATCCCGACCAGTGAGTGGCTGCGCGCGCGTCAGTGGTGCGTCGTCATCGCCGACGGCCTCGTCGACGAACGTTGCGAGCTCTTCGACGACCGCGGAGAGCTCGTGGCCTCGTCGAGTCAGATCGCGATGGTCCGATTCCCGGGTGGTCACTGACCCGTGGTGGTGAAGGGTCCCCACGTCCAAGCTGACGGGGCCCTCTACATCCGTGCCCGACTGATCATTCCCGCCGACGAGATCGAACTGCGCGTGACGACCTCGGGTGGTCCCGGTGGCCAGCACGCCAATCGTGCGCTGACCCGGGTCGTCGCGACGTTCCACGTCGTCACCTCCAAGGTGCTGAGCGAGTCCGACCGCGAACTGCTCCTGGCGACGGTGGGCACCGCCGTCCGGTCGAGCGCGAGCCGTTTTCGGTCCCAGGGCATGAACCGTTCGGCGGCGCTCGAGCAGCTCGCGCAGCGTATCGGCACGGCCCTCGTGCGTCAGACCCCTCGTCGGGTGACGAAGCCCACGCGGGCGTCCAAGGTGCGACGCGTCGACGAGAAGAAGGCCCGGGGGCGGGTCAAGGAGCAGCGTCGTCGACGCGACGACGACTAACGCGCCTTGTGCAAGTGGCGCGAGATGGCGTCGAGCGCGGCGTTCATGGTGTCGTCGAGCGCCGTGTCGGTGTCCTCGTGGGGGCCACTCAGCGGCGTGAGCGAGGCGTAACCCGCCGCCAGCAGCGCGCCGTCATCATCGGCCGCCTCGTCGCTGACGTCGCCCAGCTCGGGAGTGGCGCTGCCGAGTCGCATCGGGAGCTCGCCCTCCTCGGCGAGCGGTTCGCCACCGGCCCCTGGACCGGCGGCCTTGATGAGGCCGGCGGTCGAGATTCGTCCGCGACGGACCCCCTTCAACTTGGCCGCGGGAAGATTGGGAACATTGAGATTGAGCAGCGTCCGTGACGGGGCCGCCATGAGATGCTCGAGCACTTCGATGGCGACGGCGCCCGCGGTGTCGAAGTGGACCTCGTCGCCCCACTGGACCGAGACCGCCAGGCCCGACAGGCCGAGCTGGGCACCGGTGAGAATCGCCCCGATCGTGCCCGAGTGCAGCACGCTGCGCCCGACGTTGGCGCCGGCGTTGATGCCCGAGAGAATGAGGTCAGGTTGGAAGTCGAAGCTGCCGATGGCCCCGAGGATTGCGCAGAGCGCCGGCGGCGCCTCCAGTGAGTAGGTGGCAATCGACTCGGCGCCGGCGATCGTGTGGCGCCGGTACGAGACCGACGGGCGGTCGAACACGTCGCCCACCGCCGAGGACATTCCCGAGTAATTGGTGTGCGGCGCGGCGACCAGGGCCTCTCGGATCTCGCCCGACGGGCACTCGTCGATCCACCGGACCAGATTGCGGGCCATCACGGCAAGACCGGGGGCACCCACACCGTCGTCGTTCGTCAACAGAATACGCATACAGCGTACGATAACTGTCGTAAGTTAAAAGGCAGTGAATAGAAGGAAAACCCCCTGATGCTTCCCTCCGGTGAACAGATTGCCATCGCGCACGGCGACCAACGTGCGGTCATCACCGAGGTAGGGGCGACGCTTCGCACGTACGTGAAGGGCGGGGTCAGTGTCGTCGAGGGGTTCGCGGGCGAGGAGGTGCCGACCGGCGCGCGCGGGCAGTTGCTCTATCCGTGGCCCAATCGCATCGGCGACGGGCAGTGGTCCTTCTCGGGCCGTACCGCCAAGCCAACGGTGGACAACGTGGAACAGGCGACCGCCATTCACGGCGTCGTGCGATGGCGCCCTTTTCGCGTCGAGTCGGTGAACCAGAACCGCTGCGTGCTGGCGCTGCTCTTGCACCCCACACCGGACTTCCCGTTTCTGAGCGAGATCGAAGTCGCCTACCACCTCGGCTCGCTCGGTCTGACCGTGACGACGACGGTGACCAATCGCGATGACGTGCCGATTCCCTTCGGTCTCGGTTTCCATCCCTACCTAGCGGTGACGACGCCAACCATCGAGGGGACTGACCTGGAGATCCCGGCCAGGGCCTACGTCGCGGTGAACCCGCGCCAACTGCCGACGGGTGAGATCCTTCCCGTCGCCGGGAGCCCGCTCGACTTCACCAGGGCGAAGTCGGTCAACGGTCACGAACTGGACGTCACCTACACCGAACTCGTCCGTGACGACCTGGGACTCGCCACGGTCGTGGTACGCGACAGTACCGGCGGTGCGGTGGAGTTGAACATGGACCGCAACTTCCCCTACGTCCAGATCTACACCGGGGACAAGCTCGAAAAGGGCCGCCGACGCACGGCGATCGCCGTCGAGCCGATGACCTGCCCACCCGACGCACTGCGCAGCGGCAAGGACATCGTCGTCCTCGAGCCCGGACAGCACTGGGCCGGTTCCTGGCGTCTGCGGCGTCGTTAGCGGTGAGCGCGCGCGTCGTACTCGTCACCGGCTCGACGAGCGGCATCGGCGAGGCGACGGCCCTGCGATTCGCCGCGGCCGGCGACACCGTCGTGTTCAACTCGGCGCGCAGCGTCGAAGCGGGTGAACGTCTCCGCGCCTCGACGCCCGGCTCGCACTACGTACAGGCCGACATCGCCAACGCCGATGACTGCCTCCGACTCATCCGCGAGGTGCGTGAGCGTTGCGGGCGCCTCGACGTGCTCGTGAACAACGCCGGAACGACCAAGGTCATCGCGCACGCGGACCTGGCCGCAGCGACGCTCGACATCTGGCGCGAGATATTCGAGGTCAACGTCTTTGGCACCTGGAGCCTCTCGGTGGCGGCGATGGACACTCTTCGCGAGAGCCGCGGTTCGATCGTCAACGTCTCGTCGCTCGCGGGGGTCCGCCCGACGGGTTCGTCCATTCCCTACGCCGCGAGCAAGGCCGCGCTCAACCACATGACGTTGCTGCTCGCCAAGGTCGCCGGTCCCGAAGTGCGGGTGAACGCCGTCGCCCCGGGACTGGTGGACACGCCGTGGACCTCCGAGTGGGACGCCGTCCGTGGATTCGTCAGCGCGGTAGCGCCACTGAAACGCAGTGGCACGCCCGATGACGTCGCCGAGGTCATCATGGCGCTGGCGTCGTCGTCCTACGTGACCGGTCAGGTCGTCGTCGTCGACGGCGGACTGTCTATGGCAATGTGACCGGCTTCCTCGGCGGCACCGCGAGGCGCACCGCCGAGGAGAGCACGCTCGCGGCGGGCCGCACCACGAGACGGTCGAGCACCGGCTTGGTGGGCACGCCCAATAGGTCGCGCGCCCACGGCTCCATGAGCGAGTAGGCGGCGTCGACAATCAGTCGGTAGGCCAGTCGCTGGTGGACCCCGACCAGGACACCCCGGGCGACGAAGTCACGGGCGATGGCCCCGTCGGCGCTGAGACGCAGTTCGGGGCGGAAGGTGTCGATCGCGGCGTTGAGCTGCGCGACGGTGCTCGGCGGGTCCTCGGTGCCCAGGGCGCGCGCGGTGGTGGCGACTTCGGCGACGTACCGGTCGGCGTCGGCGGGCGAGATGGTGAGCGCACCGAAACGTTGATAGCTCGCGAGGAACATCGACGTCCCCGCGCAGTGCACCCAGCGCAGCAGGTGCGGATCGTTCGCGTAGTAGGGCACGCCGTCGTCGGCGACGCCCCGGACGCGCTGGTGGATGGCCAGCACTCGCTCGATGGCGGCGTAGGCGTTGGGCTTGGACCCGTAGGTCGTGGAGCCGATGAAGTTCGCCGTCTGCAAGACACGCCCGAGGGCGTCCTCCTTGTAGCGAGAGTGCTGGGCGACACCCGCCATCGTGTGCGGGTGGAGCATCTCGAAGAAGAGCGACGCCAGGCCCCCGATCATCATTGACGGGAGATCGCCGTGCACGAGGCGCGCGACACCATCGACGGGCAGGAAGGCTTCGGCGGGGTCGTCGCACGACTTCGGTGGTTCTTGCGAGAGTCCGGCGGCCTCTCGGATGCTGCGGTTGGCTCTCTCGCGAAGACGCAGCGGTGCTTCGGTGACCCAACTCGCAACGCTCATCGCAACCTTCTCCCTGACCCGACGTACATTTTAGGGCTTTCTGCTTTTCTTTTGACCGGTACTCTGCGACACTGGGTGGGTGGGAGCCGTCAAGCCATTGCGTCGCACGACGACCGATACCGATGTCCTGACCGAAGAAGCGGTGGAGACCCAGCGGCCGTGGAACGTGGTGGTCTGGGATGATCCGGTGACGCCGATGTCGGTGGTGGTGGTGATTTTCAAGCGGATCTTCGGGTACTCGAACAACAAGGCCACGCAGCTCATGATGACCGTGCACCACGAGGGTCGCGCGATCGTCTGGTCGGGCCAGCGCGAGCGCTGCGAGTCCTACTGCGTGAAACTCCAGATCGCTGGCTTGCAGAGCACGATAGAGCAGGACCAGTAGTGGTGGGGCGTCACCGACTCTTCGTCCGTCGCCGCGACGGACGAATCGAGGTGCGGCTCAACGATCTCGGTCGCTCGGTCGCCCGCGAGGCCTTCGGGCACGTGGTCGCAGCCGAACGCGACCCCGAGCACGAGTGGCACACGCTGCTCAACGCCCCCATCGATCCCGGTCGCGACCAGGACGATCCGCTGTCGATACTCAATCGACAGAATGAGATCTCCACCAACGCCGAACTGGCGGTCGTGACACTCAACGAGGAGTTCTTGAACGACGCCGAGGCGTGGGCCTGGCTCGCCACCCTGCAGGTGGCGCTGCGCTCGACGGCCCAAGCGCACGGTCTGATGAGCGACGAGAAGCTCGCCGCCTGCGACGAGGAGCTACTGAACTACATCCACACGCTCCAGCAACTCTTGTTCGAATTGGCCGACTGCTTCTAATGGGAGTGGAGGCTCACCGTCCGCCCCATGCCGCCATCAAGGCCCGAAACGGGTCGAGCCCCATCGGACCGAGACCCAGCGCGTGGGCGTGGAAGCGCTTGAGGTCGAAGCGATCACCGAGCCGATCCGTGGCCGCTCGGCGTACGTCGAGCCAGGTCCGTTCACCGACCTTGTAGGAGGTGGCCTGAGCAGGCAGACTCAGGTACCGGTCGACCTCGGAGACGGCGTAGTCGTGGGTCTCGATGGCGTACTCCTCGATCAGCTGGACGGCCATGTCGGCCGTCCAGACCCGTCCCGAACAGTCGCCCAGGTCGTCGAGCGCACCGAGGTCATCGGGTGTGGCCAAGCCCAGATGCAGACCGATGTCGACGACGATTCGCGCCGCTCGCAGCGCCTGACCCTGGAGGAAGCCGAGTTCGTCGCCCGGGTCCGAGAACGCACCGAGTTCGTCCATGAGCCGCTCCGCGTAGAGGGCCCAGCCCTCGCCGTAGCCGCTCGTCCAGCCGTCGAGTCGGTGGAAACGCGAAAGCCGATCGGCCTGGAGTTGGGTGGTGCCGTCCTGGAGGTGGTGTCCGGGGACCGACTCGTGGTACCAGATCGAGGGAAAACGCCACCACGAGAATCGGTCGGCGCCGAGCGTGGGCAGCCAGGTCGTCCCCGGCCGCGAAAGGTCTTCACTCGGCCCGATGTAGTACGGCGCGGCCGCGGAGCCCTCGGGCGCGAGGCGGGCGTCGCATCGGCGAATTCGTTCATCGATGTCGAAGTGGACGCCGTCGAGTTGTTGCACCGCGGCGTCGGTGAATGCCTGCAGCCGCTCGAGCATCTGATCGCTTCCGTAGACCGCCCGTCGCTCGTCGGCGTCGAGAACCTCCGCCACCTCCGCCATGCTCGTGGCGCCCGGGGCGAGCTCGGCGGCGATGGTCCACATTCGCTCCCTGATCCGGCGCAGGTCCTGCCAGCCCCAGGCGTACAGATCCTGCGCGTCGAGGTCGGTCCCGTTCCAGTACTGGAACCAGAGTTGGTAGCGCTCGAGACCGCAACGATCGTCATCGGTCGCCACCGGAACGAGAGTTTCGGTGAGCCAATCGGCCAGCTCGCCGCAGGCCGCGTCCGCGTCCGTCGCCGCGGCGAAGAGCCCCGAGTTGTGCAGGTCCACCGGGGCCGAGCGGGCGACGCGCTCGGCGAGGGATGCGTAGGTCCCCTCGGCGTGGACCCGAGCCTGCTCGGCCACTCCGGCGACGTGGCGGCGCGGTGGAATCAGTCCCTTGACCGTCAAGTCGTGCAACCCGTTGCGCCAGCTCTGCAGGGCCGGGCGGACCTGGGCCATGCGCTGACGGACGACGTCGGCGTGTTCTTCGCTCGTGGCGTCCATCAGTTCGAAGACTTGGCGAACGTCGGAGAGCGGAGACCGTATGACGCCCCACGCCCGCCAGTACTCGCTGGTCCGCTGCAACTCGAGCAGAACGGTGAGCCGTTCGACCATGACGGCTTTGGCGACACGATCGAGCTCGTCGACCGGCGCCAGAGCGTTGATCCGATCGAGCGAGTCACGGGTGTGAGCAGTGATCCGAAGGCACTGCTCGGTCGAGTAGTCGGGCAGGAGGTGATCGAAGTCGTGGACGCCGATCAAGGTTGCGAAGCCAGGATCCAGTGTGGCGCGCTCATTGACGTACTGGTCGGCCAAGGCGAATATCGCCGACCGCTCGGCGCCTGGTGTAGCCATCGATGACCTCCCTATTGGAGCAGAGGAGGTTCAACCCCCGCTCCGCACGATAGGACCTTGTTCGAAGTGGCGAGGAACCTGTCCGAGACCTACTGTGATCAGGGATGGAACGACGGCAACGAACCGGATTGGCGAAGGAATGGAACATCTCGCTTCGACGAGCCCCGACGGGCCCTTGTCGAGAGCTTCGATCCCGTCGCCGCGTCGAACTCAGTCGGGAGCCGATCGGCAAATCCCGCGGTACGCCGACCGGACGCGAACCTTGAACCAGGCGGTCAAGTGCCCGATGCGCCGATTCCCAAACAACGCTCGTCGGTGGCCAGGCCCCACTGTCAAGAAGCTGAACGCTTCGTGTCCGCCGATAACTGGTGATCAACAGCACTTTCACCGGCCAAAGCCCGTGGGTCTCTCGTCTGTTCGTGGAGTGAATGACCTTGGCCCATCTCACGCACCGTAGGCTCTACACCATGGCAAGTTTCCGACGTTATCGCTTTCTCTTGACTTTCATGGCTCTCTTCACGACCGCGGTGGCGGTGGTGACACCGTCGGTGGCGCAGGCCTCTTCGAAGAATCCGACGACGACTTCGGTGCTCAACGCCGCCAAGACAGCGCTCTCCAAGCAGGTCGGCGTCCACGTGACCGTCAACTCCAAGTCGGGCGCTGTCGCCAGCAACGTGGTCGTCGACATCGGTTCGACCAGTGGGTCAGAGGTCATTACCTCGGGTAAGTCGGTGATCAAGATCTCCGTCACTCCGACCTACGCCTACCTCAGTGGAAGTTCGGTCGGCCTCACGACCATCATGGGACTCACGGCGGCCCAGTCGAAGAAGGTCGGCAGCCTCTCCATCACGATGAAGGCCGGCACCGCTCCCTACAGCAATTTCAAGGCGAACTTGACGTCCACCGTACTCGTCGCCATGCTGCCGGCGACCAAGGGCACCGTCCTGTCCACGACGGGCACCAACGGGTCGAAGGTCTACAAACTGAGTTGGACGACGAAGGCCACCAGTTCGCGCCCGACGACCAAGAGCGTCCTCACCCTGTCGTCGGACAAGGTCACCCTCCCCATCAAGGAGGTCATCACGAGTTCCGCTGGCGGGGGCACGACCACGTTCTCCAAATGGGGAGAACAGGTGAAGGTGGACGTTCCGTCGTCCGCGTCGACCATCGCCTACGCCAAGGTCTTCGGATAACGGTCGCGACACTTTGAGCACGTGCGGCGACGCTCGCACGTGGTGTGCCAGCGGCCGGCACCCGGCTGCGCAGCGGGTCCGTTCGCGCTTCACGTTGTTCGCTCCGGCGCGTCTGCGCCAGTGCGATTCGAGTGATTAGGCGACCGGCAGCGCCGCCAATGATTTCACGATCGTGGACTGGAATGCGAGTTTGTCGGCCGGCGCCGGTCGGCTGATGTAGTACCCCTGCGCGAGGTCACAGCCGAGGTCGCTCAGCAGGTCAAGCGTGGCGACGTCCTCGATTCCTTCCGCGACGACCCGCAGGCCCATGTCGTGTCCCAGGTTGATGGTCGCCCACACGAGTTCCAGGTCACGTCGTCAAATCGTGGCCTACGAAACCTCAACAAACACCCAAAAGAGGGGAAAGCCAGACGAAGTGCTTTGGGAGATCCCTCGTTGATCCGGTGGCTGCGGCTGGTCAAACACGGTGGCTGGATGGATATGGGCTGAAGGACCACCGTCTCGGATTTCAGGGATTCACCAGGACCGCGGCGCCGTTGACGCGGTCGTGACACAGGTCGCGCAACGCTTCATCGGCCTGGTCCCAGGGATAGGGAACGACCGACACTTCCAGGCCAATCTGCGCCGCCAACGCCAGGAAATCACGCCCGTCGTCACGGGTATTGGCCGTCACGCTGCACAAGGTGCGCTCTTGGAAGAGATGCCGCTCGTAGTTGAGGGTCGGGATATCACTGAGGTAGATTCCCGCGATGGCGAGCGTACCCCCGCGGTCGAGGGCGGCGAGCGCCGCCGGCACGAGGGTCCCCACGGGCGCGAAGAGGATCGCGGCGTCGAGTGGTTCCGGCGGGGGGTCGGACGCATCCCCGACGCTGCTGGCACCCAGGGCGAGGGCCAACTCCCGTGCTTTGTCAGAACGGGTCATGACGTGCACGCGGGCGCCTCGGGCCACGGCGATTTGGGCGGTCAGGTGCGCCGATCCGCCGAATCCGTAGATGCCGAGTCGACCCCCCGGGGGCAGTTGCGAACGTAGCAGTGCGCGGTAGCCAATGATGCCCGCGCACAAGAGGGGAGCGGCGTGAAGATCATCGAAGGAGGGGGGAATCACGTAGACGTAATCCTCGTTCACGACGACGTACTGCGCGTAGCCGCCGTCGATATCCCAGCCGGTGAACGCGGGTGACGTACAGAGGTTCTCTCGACCGGCGAGACAGTACCGACACTCGCCACACGTTCGTGCCAGCCAGGCCGCGCCGACTCGATCGCCCCGGACGAAACGGTCTGAGCCGTCGCCCAACTCGTCGACGACACCGACCACTTCGTGGCCGGGAATCACGAATGGACGACGGGCGGGCAAGTCGCCCTCGGCGAGGTGCAGATCCGTGCGACAGACGCCGCACGACGCCACCCGAAGGCGAATCTGTCCAGGGCCGGGCTCGGGAATCGGCCGCTCGATGCGCACCATCGGACCCGAATCGATTGGCCCGGGCGCGCGTACCGCCCACGCGGACATCGTTGGAGAAGGCATTTCGAACTCCCTGCTCGTTGACCCACGTTCGAACGAAACTCGCTTCCCCCATTCAACCGCAGGGACTCATGCCCGGCTCACGCCCAGTCCGAAGCACGCTCTCGCCCCCAAGAAGACTCAGAGCTTGTAACCCATCTCGCGCAGGAGAAGCCGGCGGGCCGCCTCGTCAGCGGGCGTTTCGATTCCGGCGGGTGGCATCCCGTCGACGACGCCGACGATTCCCCGACCGAGGTCGGTCTGCGCGATGAGGACCTCGACCGGATTCGCGGTGGCGCAGTACACCGTGCACACCTCGGGCACCTGCTTCAGGGCGTTCAGGACGTTCACCGGATAGCCGTCACGAAGATAGACGATGAACGAGTGACCGGCTCCAATCGATTCGGCGTTCCTCGCGGCGAGCTCGACGAGGTCTTCGGCGTTGCCCGAGCGGCGAATCAGGCATGGACCCGACGCCTCGCAGAACGCAACTCCGAAGCGAAGGTACGAGTTTGACGCCGCCAGGGCCTCGTGGAGGTCCTCGACAACCTTGATGAAATGGGCCTGGCCAATGATGACGTTCAGGCCTTCGGGCATTTCGATGGGGACCACGCTCAGTTCCATTAGTCACTCCTTCAGTCACGGTTCAGCCGTGCCGGGTTTGCGCCTCACCGGCCGATCCTCCCGGAGCGGTCGGTCCAGCGACATTCCCAGCCGAGACCATCGTCTCGTGAACCAATCCGCACAACTAGAGGCGAATGTCCCCAAGTCAGCGGGTGAAAGTGACATTCGGCCCTTCGGAGCGCCGGGCACCCGATATAAGGTCGGCAACAGGTGGTTGCGACGGTTTGCGGTTTGCAGTTCGCGGTTTTGCGAGGGGAGTTGACCGGTGCAAGGCAATGTGATCCACAAGTCTGGCGACTATCGCGGCACGAATCCGAACATGGTCGACTACGAAGTTGAACGGGCTAGTTTCACGTGGGAGCAGGCTCGAAGAGCGCTCGACGGACTCCCCGGAGGGCGGGGACTCAACATCGCACACGAGGCCGTCGTGCGCCACGCGTCGGGCCCGAGGCGTGACCACGTGGCACTTCGCTGCATCGGCCGCCACGGTGGCCGGCTCGACGTCACCTTCGCTGAACTCGACGAACGATCCAGTCGCTTCGCCAACGTCCTCTCCGCGCTGGGGGTCCAGGCCGGCGAACGCGTCTTCGCCTTGATGCCGCGCACCGCCGACCTCTACGTCGTGGCCCTCGGAACGCTGAAGCGTCGCAGCGTACTGTGCCCGCTGTTCTCGGCGTTCGGCCCCGAACCGATCCGCCAGCGGCTCGAACTGGGCGGCGGTCGTGTGCTCATCACCACCCCGACGTTGTACCGGCACAAGGTGTCGGGGATCCGCGACCGGCTCGCCGAGTTACGCCACGTCCTGCTGGCCGGAGGAACCGCGGCCCCGGGCGCCACACAACCGGAGGCGACCCTCGACCTTGAGGCGCTGCTCGGCGAGGCCGAGGGCGAATACGAGATCGGGCCCACCGATCCGGAGGATATGGCGCTGTTGCACTTCACGAGCGGTACCACCGGTACGCCGAAGGGTGCCGTCCACGTGCACGACGCCGTCATCTCGCACCACGCCACGGGCCGGATCGCGCTTGACCTGCATCCCGACGACGTCTTTTGGTGCACCGCCGATCCCGGTTGGGTCACGGGGACCTCGTACGGCATCATCTCGCCCCTGGTGCACGGCGTGACCGCGATTGTCGACGAGGGTGATTTCGACGCGAAACGGTGGTATGAGGTGCTCGAGCGAGAGGCCGTCACGGTCTGGTACACGGCCCCCACCGCCCTGCGCATGCTGATGCAGGCCGGAGCGTCGATGGCCAAGGATTACGACCTCAGTCGGCTTCGTTTCATCGCGAGTGTGGGAGAGCCGCTCAATCCCGAGGTCGTCGTGTGGGGTCAGGAGGTCCTCGGCCTGGCGATCCACGACAACTGGTGGCAGACCGAGACCGGCGGGATCATGGTCGCCAACTACGCCTGCATGGACATCCGGCCCGGATCGATGGGCCGCCCGCTGCCGGGCGTCGAGGCCACCGTGCTGGTGCGCGACGACCAGGGCAAGGTCGTGGTGGGCGACAACGGCGCCGCCGTCGAGGCGGTCGTTGGTCAGGAGGGCGAACTCGCCCTGCGTCCGGGCTGGCCGTCAATGTTCCGTGGTTACCTGGGCAACCCCGAGCGCTACCAATCCTGCTTCGTCGGCGGCTGGTACCTGAGCGGGGACCTCGCCCGACGAGACGAGGACGGGTACTTCTGGTTCATCGGTCGTGGCGATGACGTCATCAAGTCGGCCGGACACCTCATCGGGCCATTCGAGGTCGAATCGGCCTTGATGGAGCACCCGGCGGTCGCCGAGGCCGCCGTCATCGGAATACCCGATCCGCTCCTGGGCGAGGTCGTCAAGGCCTTCGTCACGTTGCACGCCGGCTACGAAAGCAACGAGGACCTGCGTCTGGACCTGCTCGGCTTCGCGCGCAAGCGACTCGGCGCTGCGGTCGCGCCACGAGAAATCGCCTTCGATCAGCACCTCCCGCACACTAAGAGCGGCAAGATCATGCGGCGCCTGCTGAAGGCCCGCGAACTCGGCCTCCCCGAGGGCGATACCTCGACCCTGGAGGTGCGCCCATGACCAAGGCGAAGGCGGCCCCGGTCCCGGTGGTCGAGACCGAACCGGCCGCTGGCGACCACGGCGTCCACCTCTTGCGCGAGATGTTGCGCATCCGACGCTTCGAGGAGCGCTGCGTCGAGCTCTACAGCCGCACGGCGATTCGTGGCTTCCTGCACCTCGGGATCGGTGAAGAGGCCTGCGCGGTCGGGGTGATGGAGGCGCTGTTGCCCGACGACGCCGTCGTCGCCACGTACCGTGAGCACGGCCACGCCCTCGCGCGGGGCCTGTCGATGCGCGCGACGATGGCCGAACTCGAGGGAAAGGTCGAGGGCTGCAGCCGGGGGCGGGGGGGCTCGATGCACCTGTTCGACACGGCCACGCGTTTCTACGGCGGCAACGCCATCGTCGCCGGGGGACTCCCGCTCGCGGTGGGCCTCGCCCTGGCCGACCACCTGCTGGGGCGTCGCCGGGTGACCGCCTGTTTCTTCGGCGACGGCGCGGTCGCCGAGGGCGAGTTCCACGAATCGATGAACCTCGCCGCCCTGTGGCATCTTCCGGTGCTGTTCTGCTGTGAGAACAACCTGTACGCCATGGGGACCGCGCTCCAGTTCACCGAGTCCGAGACCGACCTGTCGCTCAAGGCGTCGAGCTACCGGATTCCCGCGTGGGAGGTCGACGGCATGGACGTGCTCGCCGTCGAAGAGACGGCCCGCGAAGCGGCGCAGGCCGTGCGCGAAGGCGGCGGCCCGCACTTCCTCGAACTGCGGACGTATCGCTTCCGAGCCCACTCCATGTACGACCCCGATCGTTACCGTGACAAGGACGAGATCGAGAAGTGGAAGGAGCGCGACCCGATCCCGGCGCTCATCGCCCGACTGACCCACGACGGCGCCCTCGCCAACGGCGACCTCGATCGCCTCGAGGCTGAGATCGCGGCCGAGGTGGATGACGCCGTGGCCTTCGCCGAGGCGGGCACGGACGAGCCGATCGAGGACCTTGAGCGGTTCGTGACCTCCGGGCCACCGACGCAGGCGCCGACGTCGTGAGCAAGATCACCTATCGCGAGGCCGTGCGCCAGGCGATCCGCGAGGCCATGATCCGCGACGACCGCGTGTTCGTCATGGGCGAGGACGTCGGGCACTACGGCGGCTGCTACGCGGTCACGCTCGGCCTGCTCGAGGAGTTCGGGTCCGAGCGGATCCGCGACACGCCCCTTTCGGAGTCGGGGTTCGTCGGAGCGGGCATCGGCGCCGCCCTCGGCGGGATGCGCCCGATCGTCGAGATCATGACCGTCAACTTCAGCCTGCTCGCCCTCGACCAGATCGTGAACAACGCGGCGACGTTGCTGTACATGTCCGGTGGACAGTTGAACGTGCCGATGGTGATCCGCATGGCGACGGGCGCCGGTCGCCAGGTGGCCGCCCAGCACTCGCACAGCCTCGAGGGGTGGTACGCGCACATCCCCGGACTGCGCGTACTCGCGCCGGCGACGATCGAGGATGCCCGCGGCATGTTGTGGCCGGCGCTGTGCGACCCCGACCCCGTCCTCATCTTCGAGCACGGCGCGCTGTACAACCAAGAGGGCGACCTCGCCGACGAAGTCAGCCCGGTCGACATCGACAAGGCCGCGATACGTCGGGCCGGCAGTGACGTCACGATCGTCGCCTACGGCGGCACGTTGCGCACGGCGCTCGCCGCGGCCGAGCAGTTGGCCGGTGACGGAGTCGCCGCGGAGGTGGTGGACCTTCGGTGCCTGCGGCCCCTCGACACGCCGACCTTCGTCTCCTCGGTCGCGCGAACGCATCGCGCGGTGGTGGTGGACGAGGGATGGCGCAGCGGCAGCCTCTCGGCCGAGGTGTCCGCTCGTATCACCGAGGAGGCCTTCTACGACCTCGACGCGCCGGTGGCCCGCGTGTGCGGTGCCGAGGTCCCGATGCCGTACGCCAAGCACCTGGAGGACGAAGCGATCCCGCAGGTGGCCGACGTGGTGGCCGCGGTGCACGCACTGGGAGCCTGAGTGGGCGAGTTCACCATGCCGTCGCTCGGTGCCGACATGGAGGCCGGCAAGGTCACGCAGTGGCTCGTCAAGCCCGGCGACCAGGTGCACCGAGGCGACATCGTGGCCGTGGTCGAGACCGAGAAGTCGACCATCGAGGTTGAGATCTTCGAGAACGGGACGATTGACGAACTGGTCGTGGCCGAGGGTGAACGTGTTCCGGTGGGCGCCGTCCTCGCGCGCCTCAGTGCGCGAGGACCCGAGTTGGTGCCGGGCGAGGCGCCCCCCGCCCCGGCGCCCCCACTCCCGCCAGAGTCGGTTGCGCACGAAGGTGGACGTCGCCCGTCGACGCCCGTTGCTCCGCCAAGCGCACCGACCCACCCGCTCGAAGCCCATCACGCGGCGGTCGTATCGCCGTTGGTGCGCCACCTGGCCGAGCAGCTCGGTATCGACCCCGGCGTGTTGTCGGGGACCGGACCCGGCGGCACCGTGACGCGCGCCGACGTCGAGCGGGCGGTCGGCGCCCCTCGCGAGGTCGAGCCGCTACGTGCCCAGACTGGCCGCCGTGGACCGTCTTCGCCGTTCGCTCGGCGCCTGTCCAGCGAACTCGGGATCGATCTCGCAGCGCTTCGCGGAACCGGCCCGCGAGGTGCGGTGACCGAGAAGGACGTGCGCCTCGCCGCCCTCGCCGCCCGACCCAAGGAGACGACACCACAAGAGGCCACCAACGAGGACCGTCAAGCGGCGATGCGACGCGCGATTGGCGCGCTGATGGCGCGATCGAAGCGCGAGATCCCGCACTACTACCTGAGCACGACGATCGATCTGAGCGCGGCCGCTTCCTGGCTCGAGCAGGCAAACCTCGAGCGGCCGGTGGCCGACCGTCTCGTCATGGCGACGCTTCTGTTCAGCGCCACGGCGCGCGCCGTCAAGCGGGTGCCGGAGATGAACGGCTTCTTCATCGACGGCAACTTCGTGCCGAGCGGGGCCGTTCATCTCGGTGTCGCCGTCTCCCAGCGAACCGGGGGGGTGATCGCCCCGGCCATCCACGACGCGGAGCGGCTCGAGCTGGAGGAGTTGATGACCCGACTGACGGACCTCGTGAAGCGAGCGCGCGTCGGGAGGCTACGCAGTTCGGAGATGAGCGACCCCACCATTACGGTGACCAACCTCGGCGACCTCGGGGTGGACGAGGTATTCGGCGTGATCTATCCGCCACAGGTCGCCCTGGTCGGATTCGGCCGGATGAAGGAGCGGCCGTGGGCGGAGGGCGGTGTGCTTGGCGCGCGCCCGTGTGTCGTCGTCACGCTCGCGGCCGACCATCGGGTGAGCGACGGCATGCGCGGAGGCCGCTTTCTCACCGAGATCGATCATCTACTTCAAGAACCGGGGAAACTATGACTAGCGACGAAGCACTCGTACTGATGCGCTCGGTGTTGCGCCAGGTGGCGCCCGAGGCGGATCTCGACGAGGTCGGCGAGGGCGAGACCCTGCAAGAGGCTCTCGATCTCGACTCGATTGACTTTCTCAACTTCGTGATTGGTCTGGCCGAGGCGACGGGCCTCGAGATGCCCGAACGCGACTACGATCAATTGTCGACGGTCGCGGGATGTGTCCATTACCTGTCCACTTCGCATTGACGATGACTTGAAACGCCGACCACGTCAACGGTGACTCACAATCCACAAAGGACAAGCAATCCGGCACTCTTGTTCATCAGCACTCAACTGACGGGCATCGCTCCGCGCAGCCCCAGAACGGTGATGCTGTGTGTCTGGATGGGAGTCTCATCAGGTCCACAGTCTGATCTGGAGCAAGAGTTGCATCAGCGTCTCGTGACAGTGATTCGTCGGCCTCGCCAGTAGTGATCTCAATGACCCGTCGAATTTGCAGCGTGGAATTCGTGAATATTTCAATCGATGGTTGCGGTGGCATCACGGTCCGTTTCAATTCGGTTGTTACCATCCTTCGCGTCTGGCAACGGCCAGCGTGGATATACCTCGCGGCACCACTCGTTCCAGGGCGAAGGGAGATTCAACTCATGAGGCTCAATCGGATCGCAGCGGGCGTAATGGCGCTCACAGGGGTCGCCTGGATGGTGACTCCAGGCGTGAGTTCGGCAAGCGCCGAGGACTCCGCAATTCCCCATTATCAGCACATCGTCGAAATCATGATGGAGAACACCAGTTACGCCACGATCCTCGGAAACAGCAATGCTCCGCAGATCAACGCCCTTGCCAGCAAGTACGGCCTTGCCACCAACTACTACGGGGTCACTCACCCCAGTGAGCCGAACTACCTGGCCAACATCGCCGGCGACTTTTTCGGGGTCCAGGACGACAACCAGTTCTACTGCACGCCGGCCCTGGCCACCACGGACCCGTACTGCACGGGCACCACGGTGAATCACACGATTTCCGCGCCAAGCATCGCCGATCAGCTGACCGCCGTCGGGAAGACCTGGAAGGGTTACTTCCAAAGCCTTCCGCCGGCGCCCGCTCCTGGGAACCTGATCACCAGCGGCCCTAACGCCAATGGGCCCTACACCTTCAAGTACCCGAGCAACGGCAACGCCCTCTATGCCTCCAAGCACAACCCGTTCCTCAACTTTACGGGCACTCAGGGCGCGCTGGCGAATATGGTTCCCGACACCCAGCTGGCAACGGACCTGGCAACGTCGAGCCTGCCGAATTTCAGCTTGGTCGTGCCCGATCAGTGCCACGACATGCACGGCACGAGCAGCTGCAGCAACACCAACTCGCTGATCTCCGCGGGCGATTCGTACGTCGGCACGACGGTCAACCAGATCATGTCCTCGCGGACGTGGCGGCACGGCAACAATGCCATCGTCATCACGTGGGATGAGGACGACTTCTCAGATGTAGGTGTTGTCGGCACGGGCTGCTGCGGCGCCAATCCGGGCGGCGGGCACGTGGTTACCATCGTGATCACCAACAAGGGCCCAATTCACATCACGGACAACACCGCCTACAACCACTATTCCCTGCTGCGCAGCATGGAGGCGGCCTTCGGCTTGCCCCGTTTGGCGCACGCTGGCGACAGTGTGGTGCCGGCGATGACCAGGTTGTTCCACCTCGCGAGGGACTAACACCCAACGGCGTTCCACCGAAGGCCCGACCTCGTCCCAGTTGAGCGAGGTCGGGCCTTCGGTGTCGTGACGCCGCATTTGACGGTTCCACCGCAGGGGGTTCCAATCTGCTGATCCAAATCCGGGATCGATCGGCACGAGCGCCAGTGGGAATCGCCCGACTGGGTTTGGCGGTGGCTTCGTCTCGCAACTGAGTGACGTAGGTTGCTTGGCTGCACCCAAGCGGAAGAAGTCGGCATCGGAACGTCGACCTTCGGCTCGGGGAGCAGATGGTCCCGCCGTTTGTGCCCATCGATTCGTGATCCGTGTGTGGAAACAGCAAGACCATTTCTGATCTGCGGTTTCTTGGTGCGCCGGCCGGGACTTGAACCCGGATCCTGTTGATTAAGAGATGAGCACCATCCAATCCCATTGAGGGATTTGGTTGACATTTCAGGTCCATTGTACCGCCAAGATTCCACCGATGTCCACATTGTGTGGCGGCTTGGGTACTCCGTGAGTAGTCCACGCTTTTCAGATTTCGCAATCTTCATTGACGATTGCCATTGGGTTGGGGTTAGTGTTGCTGGCGTGGCTCAAGCTCTCGTCGAGATTGCAGATGATAACTCTCGTAATCACATCAGGAACGACACGCAAAGTTCGCCGGAAGGTGCGACTATCACTTGGTGCGGGAACCTCGTCGACCGTCCTGCAACGGAGCGCAAGCGAGTCTGCGGCGTTTGTCTGAGGGAGAGGGCACTAGCGTCTATTCGGTTCCGGTGGCGACCACAAGCATGATTGGGCTCGCTACAAGTTAGGGGCAGATGTGATGCGTTTGGTAGTGGCAGGTCGGTCAACTCGCTCAAAGCGCCAACGTTGTCCCTAGCGAGAGGTCTGCAACTCGTCCCGGCTCGAGTGACCGCCACGATCGCGTCATAGCGTTGTTCCATTTTGCTGATCTCCATGAGCACTTTGGCCACCTCCTCGACTCAAAGTCGAGGTCGGCGGCGACGGTGTGTCAAGGGTGAGCCGTTACTGCGTCACGCATCAACCGTTACTAGGTTCCACATCAGGCGTTATCGATGTGTTCGAGATCAGCCGAGGCTTTCCATTTCGTTGGTGCGCCTGTAAGACTTTGGTGCGCCGGCCGGGACTTGAACCCGGAACCTGTTGATTAAGAGGAAGTATTCGATGGTTGCCTCTTGTGGGTCTGGTCGACGTAGTCCGTGTTTTTACGGAATCGACGTTGTCTGTTGTCGTTCTCGTCTCGTGGTGTTGGAGAAATATGAGGCCTACAATGATGCCTGTTCGAACCCAGCAGTCCTGAATCTGTCTGGCCATTTTCAAGTCTGGATCGCTGCGGTTCGCGTGCGGGTTCGCGTCGGGCCTCCGACACCAACTAGATCCTGACCCGGTCAAACCTCTTGTGGAAGGTAACAAGACTGCCGCGTCGGGCCACCAATGGTCAGCGGACTTGCGGCCCCGCTGTGGCAACGTGAAGGTTGCGATGGACCAGCAATTCACTGCAGCGTGACAGCAGAGCTCTGGGATGCTCCCTCGGAGCGCTGCGCACACTCCGGGGAGGCGGGACTTCCATCGCGCCCAGGACGACCACCCCGACGGGCCGGTGAATGTGTCTAACATGACGACACTATGAACATTGTCGTTACCAGCCTGAAGGGCGGAGTCGGGAAGTCCACGACGTCGATTTACCTCTCCGCGGCTGCGGTTGAGCGAGGGTACGACCGCGTAACACTCATTGACGCCGATCCCCAAGCGTCGTCGGCCGAGTGGCTCGAAATGTGGCCAATCCCAGGCATAACGGTCGTTGAAGCACCGTCGGAGCGTATGGCGACTCGCGCCATGAGTCGAATCGACGGCTTGGCTGTTGTCGACACGCCTCCGGGTAATGAACGAATCACCCAGGCGGCGGTCGCCCTGGCCAACGCCGTGGTCATCCCGACTCGCGCGGGAGGTGTTGAGTACTCGCGCGTGCACGCCACGATCGAATTGATTCCGGCGAGGATTCCGCGAGGTGTCGTCATCTGTGCGGCACGCCTGGGTACGAACGATCTCGAAGGGGCGATCGCCTGGTGGAAAGACCAGAAAGTGGAGATCTGGGGAGTGATCCCCGAGCGCGTTGGCATCGCGGCGGGACCTGAAGCTCGCCTGAGCCGCGAAGGTCTCAATGGTTACGACGCCGTGCTGCGCCGAGCGCTGCGCGGATGGAAGTGAGCGCCTGGCGTCACGGTACTCGACTCGTCACTCCACGGCCGAATCCTCCAGTCGGAGATCGTTGACGTCGGCCCTCCGACACCGATCAGGTCTTCATCAAATCCCACTGGGAAGAACTGCCCCGTAGGTCGGTCCTACAAACCCCGACGCTTCTTGGCCTTTCGACGACCATTGTCGCCGAGAAGAAGTCGTTGTAGGCGCCAGATCGCTCTTTGGAATCGATTGAACTCAGGTCTCGCAGGCGGCCGAAATCTATATCGCAAGCGGCGCATTCTTTGCTCTCGCTTGGAAACTGGAAAATTCCACTCCATTGATCCACGGTTCAAATGGTTCTCCTTTGAGAGAAACCGATGATGAGGACACTACTGATCGCCCGAGCGCTGGATTTGCTGAAATGGATGACGATTCCTCCAAGCCAAATCGAACCCTCGTCAGGCCCCCGCCAAGTCGAGCCGCCAATGGATGGTGGCAGGGCGGCTGTGTCGGGCCTCCGACACAACGTGATCCTGAAATCAGAACGATTGCGCGATTGCTTGATCTGCAGAGTCTGCTGAATTGGTGGCATTGGCTGCTTCGGAGTGGCCGCCGTGTATTAGCCGACTGGCTTGCTTGTGCTGAATCCTTCAGTGATTGGACCACCCGCGAGCTCGAGAACCTTCTCAACAACACTGATCATTGGCTGCTTATCTCCCGTGGCAACGAGCGACCTGAAGGCGCCGGCCAATTGATCGGCAAACTCACCCGGCGCATCATCGAGATGACGAGCCAGCCACTTACCTGCGCCGTTCCACCGGCGCTCACTCACAAGAGCAAGTTCCCCCGCCATTTGCAGCAATTGACCCTCGATGAAGATGATCTCAACCTGGTTTGAGGTGCCACGAAGATCGTCGAGCACGTCAGTCAGCGCATAGCGGCGCTGCAGGCGCTCTTCATCGGTCAGAGCGGTTGGACCGGCGTCGATGACTGCGCGCGCCTCGCGTTGTAGGTCAGCAGCTTCGTGCCAGGCGTCTCGCAGGACGTAGCCATCGGCGCACATTCGAGCGAGTGTGCACTTGCGGGTCTGGGCATCGAAATCGTAGAAGAACGTCAGCGAATCCCTCGTATGTACGAAGAGCTCGACAATCCATCCATGGGCTCGGATCGTCTCACGGTAAGGAGCCGGTGGGCCTTCAATGACCACCACGATGTCGAGATCTGAAGTAGGGGTTCGACGAGAACTGAGAACGCCGTTGGACAGGAAAGCCGTGCGGGACGCTGGGAAGCGCTCTTCTATGACCCGGGTTGCGGCGACGATTGGCTCTGCGATGTCCACTTCATCATTATGTTCGGATTCGCTGAGTAGACAGCGTCCGTCTCCTTCCTGTCTCTTGGATCGCGGATTGAACTACGTAGGTAATCGCCAGTGCAAGGTGGAATTCCTGTCGCGTCGGGTCTTCGACACCAGTCAACGCGGTGACTGGTGTCGAAGACCCTCACGACCAGCCTGGTGGTGAGAGGATGAACGGCAATGACTGACCGGTCTAAGCCATCAGGGACGTTTGAAGCCCTCCGTGTCCGAGATTTCGCTCTCCTGTGGTCAGGTCAGAGTGTCTCGTCGCTTGGTGACGGTGTCTTCACCATCGCGTTGGCGCTGGTGGCTCTACATATTGGACAAAGTCCGATCGACCTCGCCTACGTGCTCGCCGCCCGTGCGGTACCCTCAGTCGTCTTCGCCTTGTTGGGTGGTGTCGTCGTCGACCGGGTCCCGCGCCGACTGGCGATGCTCACCTCAGACGCAGTTCGCGGGCTCGCGGTCGGTGTCGTGGCGATTCTCCTCGCACGTCAGGATCTGCGACTTGGTGAGTTGATCGTGATGTCGGCGATCTTCGGAACCGCTGACGCGTTTTTCGGACCGGCTTCGATGGCGATAGTCCCCGAACTACTCGATGACCATCTCTTGGTCCAAGGTAACGCCCTCGGCCAAATGAGTGGCCAGCTCTCCCAGGGGCTCATCGGTCCCGCCATCGGCGGCCTCGTCGTCTCGGCCATCGGCTACTCGTGGTCCTTCGCTATAGACGCTTTCAGTTTCGCGGTCTCGGCCGTTTGTCTGCTCGCGATGAAGGTCCGAACACCACGCGCAGAACATCACGGCACGGCCTTCGCCGAGGCCTTGCAGGGAATCGCGTACGTGCGAAGTCAGCGATGGCTCGTGGCCTCATTGCTGGGTGCAGCCTTGGCAAACTTCGTCGGCATGACCCCACTCACCGTGCTCTTGCCCCTGCTCGTTCGAAACGTGCTGCACGGCAGCGCCCTGTCCCTTGGCCTCGTCTTCGCGGCGGGAGGTGCCGCGGGCGTGATCGCGTCGCTGGTCGTGGCGCGCGCGGGTTCGCCTCGTCTCCGCGTGACGGTCCTGTGGAGCGCGTACGCGGCGGGAGGCGTTGCGATCGCCGCGATGGCTCTGGCACCCAACGCGTGGGTCGTGGGACTGTGCAGCGCGGTCGAGGTCGGACTCCTTATTTACGGTGACGTCCTGTGGGTTGCGATGATGCAGGAGCTCGTTCCGCGCGACGTTCTGGGTCGTGTCTCGTCGCTCGTCTACCTATTGGCCTTCTCTCTAGGACCTCTCGGTATTCTTCTTGGCGGTGTCGCAGCAACAACGATCGGAATCCGCGCGACGTTGGTGCTGAGTGGCCTGGTGTCCGGACTGATCTGCGTGGTAGTGCTTTTCACACCGGGGGTCAGGGACCCGGAGCGATCTCGTACCGAACCCGAGGTGCATCGATCGAACTGATCGGAATGACCCAAGAACTCCTTCATAAACCGGTATCTCGCGACAACCGGGGCCACAGGACCTCAACGACTCATCCATGAATTCGTCCGCGGAAGTCGCCCGAATCACGAGGAGCTTTCCCCGCTACTTCGAGAAACGCTGCATGGACCATGCCGCTCGGCAACCGTCGAACACCGGCATTGCGACGAGTGGACCAGTTTGTAGGATTGCGAAATGCGAATCCACGAGTGGGTCGGTGCGCTCAGCGAACGCAACTTCCGCCTCTTCTTCATCGGTCAAACGGCGTCGCAAATTGGCGGTGGCATGGCGCCGGTGGCAATTACCTTCGCCGTCCTAAATCACGGAACTGCGAGCGAAGTGGGCTACGTCTCTGCGGCTGGCCTCACCCCGTTGGTCGTTCTTCTCCTTGCAGGTGGCGTGATTGCGGACCGGTTCAGCCGTCGAGTCGTCATGTTGAGTTCCGATCTTCTGCGAACAGTGGCCGAAACCGGTCTCGCGTTGTGGATTCTCTTTGGGGCGCCTCCTCTCTGGGGTTTCATGGCGGCGGCGGCATTGATGGGGATGGGATCCGCATTCTTCAACCCCGCCATGACGGGACTCGTTCCCCAAATCATCTCCGAAAGTAAGCTTCTTCAAGCCAACGCACTCAATAGCCTCTCGGGATCGGTGGCCCAGGTCATTGGCCCGGGCTTGGCGGGCGTGGTCGTGGGGGTGTGGAGTCCCGGTTGGGCGGTGCTGATCGATGGACTCACGTACGGCGTAAGTGTCGTGTCCCTCTACCTCATCTCCATCGAGTGGATCTCCAAGGAATCGAAGGAATCATTCTTCCTTCAACTGCGGAGAGGTTGGTCCGAATTCTGGCTACGAACCTGGCTGTGGGTGATCGTTCTCGAATTTTCATTCGTGAATGTCTTGATCTTCGCCCCGATGTTCGTCCTCGGTCCGGTCATCGCCAAGGAGTCGCTCGGTGGTGCACCGGCGTGGGGACTAATCCTCGCGTGTGAGGGAGTGGGCGCGGTGCTCGGCGGAGTCGTGATGTTGCGGTGGAATCCCCCCCGACCATTACTCACCGCATCTCTCGCGACTCTGACGTGGACGTGGCCGCTGATTTCTCTCGCACTCAGAGCTCCCGTGGCCACGATCGCATCGGGCACCTTCGTCTCCGGAATTGGTTTGGCCGTCTTCGGCGCCCTCTGGACAACGACCATGCAGCGAGAGATCCCGTCCGACGTGCTGTCAAGAGTCAGCGCTTACGACTGGTTCGGTTCGCTGGTCTTCTTGCCGATCGGCATGGCGGTGATCGGACCAATTGCGAGGGCATACGGATTCACGACCACGATTATGACCTCGACAGTCCTACTCGTTGTCTTCGTCTGTGCGACTCTGACGGTTCCATCGGTAGTCAAGATGCGCGCACCGGTGCACGTTGCGATCCAAGACTGAATCGCGACGAGTTTCGCATTGACCAATGTTCTTCCAATTCTTCAACCCGTTGCCCAGTCGGCACGACCGTTGGTTCGCATGAGTCCGTAGAGCTTGACTACTTTGGTGCGCCGGCCGGGACTTGAACCCGGAACCTGTTGATTAAGAGTCAAATGCTCTGCCAATTGAGCTACCGGCGCGTGACAAGTCTATACCGTCACGTTGCCGGTGTTCTGCGAACTACGGGTGCTGGATGGCCTTCACTTCGAGGAACTCCTCGAAGCCGTACTTGCCGAGTTCGCGGCCAATACCCGACTGCTTGTAGCCGCCGAATGGGGCGACGATGTTGAAGGCCCCGCCGTTGATCTCGACCTGGCCGGTGCGAATCTTGCGCGCAACTTCGAACGCCTTCTCATCGCTGGCGGCCCAAACCCCGCCCGCGAGACCGTAGTTGGAGTCGTTCGCGATCGCGATCGCCTCTGCTTCGGTGTCGTAGGGGATGATCGACAGGACCGGGCCGAAGATCTCCTCCTGGGCGATGGTCATGTCGTTGCGGACATCCGAGAAGATCGTCGGCTGCACGTAGTAACCCTGCTCGAGACCCTCGGGCGGCGTGACGCCCCCGCAGATGATGCGCGCGCCCTCGTCGATCCCCTTGGTGATGTAGTCGCGCACGCGCTGCTGCTGGGCGGCGCTGACCAACGGTCCGAGCAGGCTCGCACCGGTGATCGGGTCGGCGGGCGCGAAGCCCATCGCGGTCGCGACCGCGATGTCTTCGACCTCAGCGAGGCGCGAACGGGGCACCACCATGCGCGTCAACGCCGAGCAGGTCTGACCCGAGTTGAGGTAGCACTTGAAGACGCCGTCAGCGACGGCCTTGGGAACATCGGCGTCCTCCAGGATGATGTTCGCCGACTTGCCACCCAACTCGAGCGACACGCGCTTGACCATCTCGGCGGCGATCTGCATTACGCGCTTGCCGGCGCGGGTCGAACCGGTGAACGAGACCATGTCGGTCTTCGGGTGGGCGACAATCGCTTCGCCGACGACGGGACCGAGTCCGGTGACCATGTTGAAGACACCCTTGGGCAGGCCGACTTCGTGAATGATTTCGGCCAGGATGAAGGCGTTGATCGGGGCGACCTCGCTCGGCTTGACGACCACCGTGCAACCGGCCGCGAGTGCGGCCGCCACCTTGTTGGCGATCTGGTGCAGTGGGTAGTTCCACGGCGTGATCGCGACCACGACGCCCACTGGCTCGCGCACCAGCGTCGAGTTGCCGACCTCCTCTTCCCACACGAACTCGCTGGCCCGCTGCGCGTTGTCGGCGAAGGTCATCGTGGGCAGACCGGCTTGGATGCCCTTGGAGAGCATGAGCGGCATGCCCACTTCGTTGGCGATGGTGAGGGCGATCTCGTCACTTCGTTCGGCGAGCTTCTCCGAGATCCGCACGAGGAACTCGCCGCGCTCCTTGGGACTGGTATTGGACCAGGCGGTGAAGGCCGCCGCCGCGGCTTCAACCGCACGGTTGGCCTCTTGGACGGTTCCGGCTGGAATGGTGGCGTAGAGCTCCCCGGTACCCGACGTGGTGACGTCGAGCGTCTCACCCGACGTGGACTTCACCCATTCACCGTTGATGTAGAACGAATCGCGAACGATGGTCATGGTTCCCCCTGTCAAACCTCACACGAGGTTTCCAGAGCGAAATCTACACGTGATGGCCGCAATTCATTCCAGAAAACTGAGCACCCATCTCTCCGTGCCGTGACGAGGAGAGATGGGTGCTGCGTGGGGTGAGCGACGGGGGTCGAACCCGCGGCCTCCAGGACCACAACCTGGCGCTCTAACCAACTGAGCTACGCCCACCAAGCCAAACCAGTATGCCACAGCGCTCCGCTGATTCCAAGGTGAGCGGGACCGCGTTCACTACGATTGCGAGTGCGCCCCTGTAGCTCAACTGGACAGAGCAGACGGTTTCTACCCGTCAGGTTGCGGGTTCGACTCCTGCCGGGGGCACGAGGGGTCTTCGACACAGGTCGAGGTTTGGAACGACAGAGGTACGGATTCGTCGGCCCAAGAGGCCTTCGTTGGACCTCCAATGGCTGTCGCGGCGGTATTTCTGCTGCTAGCGCACACGAGTTGCCCGCATGGGCGGATCGGGATGCGGTTCGGGGTGATCGTCGAGACGACGTGGAGCGAGCGGCCTCGGTGTTGGCTACCGGCCCGGCGGAGATCCCCCACCCGCGTTGAGGGCCTTCGTAATCGCCTTGGCTACCTTGACGGCGTGTGTGCGATGCCTTTGCACGACGCGCACGGACTCCTCGTTCGAGGAGAGTTGGTCGATTGAGTCGATTCGACGTTGGTTGTGCGCCAAGACGCCGACCTTGCGGGGACGACCGACGCGGGGTGTGGCGCCCTGACCATCTTTCGGCTGCGGGACGCATCGGCGGAGCGGAGGTCCAGGGCGGCAATCGCGAAGCCCGTGAGGATGCCCGGCATATGGAGGCCCGTCACCCGGACCGAGCTGCGCTGGAGGTCCTCGGTGGCCGTCAGCGCTTCGCGGCTCGTGGCCACGGTGCCAACCTTCGCGGATGCTCGATTACGCGCAGGGAATTCGTTCGCTCGAAGAGTTGGACGAGCACCATGATTGTGAAGGCCATGAAGAAGATCGCTTCCACGACGCCGCCGAGTCGGTCCAGGACGTAGGCAAGGCCCAGGAACGGGTACGCGCCCAATGCGCCTCTGGCCAGATTCCGATAGACCGTGGCGCTGCGGGTCTGCTCGCCGCGCGTTCGTTGGAAGGCGAACCAGAGGGCAACCGTGACGCCACCGAATTCGATGATGCCGGCAGCCATGTGTAGGTACTGGTCGAGGGGAAGTTGGAAAGTCCATTCCATCTTGCGGCAGACCGCGTTCGTTTCATCGGCGCATCTTTCTGGGAAGATCCCACCGAGCGCTCCTGTGGCGGCAAAGGCCATCATGGCCAACGATTCTCGTCGGGCACCCGGGATGCTCGTGCTTCCCACGACCCAGAACGCTCCCAACAGAAACAATCCGGAGAGAAGATCGGCGTGCTGCATTGCGGTGGCCAACGGCTGGCCGCTGACCTCAAGGTTGCTGAAGAGTTCGTTCGGCGAGTGCATGAGACCAGGCCTGAGCGGAACAAGGATCCACCAGTTGTACGCGAGCAGTCCGGTGATTCCTAAGGTCCACGCCACCTTTGGACGTGCGAGCAGGCGATGTGACGTGAAGACCATTGCGACGTCAATCCTGCACGGCCCGCGGACCTCGTGATGAGGTGCGACGGGGGGTAGCGAATGATGAATGGGGGAGGGACCGCTGAGACGAGGGCGCCGCACACCGCCGCGCAGTGGCAACCCGCGTGAAGCAGGCTGACGGCCCGCAAGCCTCCTCACTCTGTTCGGCGATGCCATCATCGTCAAACCCGCAGTATCGATTAGGGGCTTCGTACGAAGGGTTCAGAATCGCGTCTTCGAAAACGGTGCCCAAGGCCACCTCCCCTTAAAGGAGGATACCCACGGCCGCCACCACGGGGCTTGTCCGAACTCGCCAACCCTAGGTTGTCCAATTCACCTTCCAGATGTGGGAAGTCCCCACATGCCCAGGGCGAGACCCGTGTTTCGGGCGCGAACTCCAATCCCGAATGCTGTTGAGTGAACAACCAGTCGAGTTTCGGTCCAAACTCGCCCGGGCGCTTGACCGGGACTCTTGGGACTGGTGGACTCTCGACTTCTGCCCATCACCCGCGGGTGCGGGACTGACGGGCATCAATTGCAAGCTGGCGCTTGAGGAGGGCCGGACGGGGAACGAAGGTGGGGATCGATTCGCCGCGAGGCGATCACGGCGTCGGTCGATCCCTCGGCTTCGAGAACGCCCGAATCGCCGCTGCGGAACGATGAAACGCGACCGCGGACGTTGTCCTCCACGGGTCTCGCGGGACGGGGTGACGAGACCTCGTCGTTTGGTCGCCCTCGCTCGCCGCCGGTGAACGGAGGAGCGAGGGCCAGGGGGTTATATTCTTCGCATGACGAACGGTTCTGTCGGCACGGCCGATGAGGTGCAGCCTCTCGACGGACCCGCGGCCGCTGATCGCCGCAAAGTCATCGTGAGCCTCGAACACGTCACCAAGATCTTTGACGATGCGCCCGCCGTCGATGACCTGAACCTCGAGATCTTCGAGGGCGAGTTCTTCAGCCTGCTCGGGCCCTCGGGATGCGGCAAGACCACGACGCTGCGAATGCTGGGTGGATTCGAGGAGCCGACCTCGGGGCGGATTCTGCTGGGTGGCAAGGAAGTGACGTACCTGGCGCCCTACTTTCGCGACGTCAATACCGTCTTCCAGTCCTACGCGCTCTTCCCTCACCTGAACGTGTCGGAGAATGTTGCTTTCGGACTGCGACGTCAGCACATCAGCAAGTCCGAGATCAGTCGGCGCGTCAGTTCGATGTTGGAGATCGTCGACCTTCCGGACTTCGAACGCCGGCGCACGGATCAACTCTCGGGTGGCCAGCAGCAGCGCGTCGCCCTGGCGCGCGCCCTCGTCAACGAACCCACCCTGCTGCTCCTGGACGAGCCGATGTCGGCGCTGGACGCCAAGCTTCGTCACCAGATGCAGATCGAACTCAAGAGGATCCAGACCCAGGTGGGCATCACGTTTCTCTACGTCACGCACGACCAAGAAGAAGCCATGACGATGTCCGATCGTCTGGTGGTGATGCGTCGCGGTCGGATCGAGGGCATCGGCACGCCCAAGGACGTCTACGACAATCCCTCGACGGAGTTTGTCGCCACCTTCCTAGGAGCCTCGAACCTTCTGACGGGTGACATCGCGCGGAGTGATGGTCCGATCTCCACGATCAACCTCGTGGGTGGTTCGACGCTCTCGGTGCCGACGTCACGTCTACCCGAGCACCGCTCGAGCAAGACCGTGAAGGTCGGCGTGCGGCCCGAGAAGATCTCCATCATCAACGCGGCCTCGACAGCCGGTCCGGGACAGAACGTACTGCGCGGACGAGTGCGTGTGTCAACCTTCACCGGAGTTGGCAATCAGTACCTCGTCGAAATGGCGAACGGCGCCGACGTCACCGTCTACGCCCAGAACATCGGCCAGGAGCTCGTGCCGCGCAGTGGCGACGAGGTGCTGTTGACCTGGCCGGTGGAGCACACGTTTGCCGTTCGCCCCATGGAGAACGACGGCGTCGATGAATCGATAGATGAAGGAGAGTTGTCATGAGCGAGGTTGAAAATGGTGGAGTGCCGAGCGGAGCGATGGACCCATCGTTCCTGCGGGGTTTGACCCAGCGGCGCGTCTCGCGTCGCCAGGCGCTGGGTGTCGCCGGCGCGGGCCTGCTCTCGTCGTTGTTCCTGTCCGAGGGCGCCGCGATGGCCAGCGCCCTGCCGAACGCGAAGGTGGGTACGGCGTCGTGGTGGGCGAAGCAGAAGCTGCACCACCAGTTGAACTTCGCCAACTGGCCGTTCTACATCGACGTGCTGTCCGGCAAGCACCCGTCGCTCGCGCACTTCACCAACGTCACCAAGATCAAGGTCACGTATCTGGAGGTGATCCAGGACAACCCATCGTTCTACGCGAAGATCCGCCCGTCGTTGGCGGCGCATCAGTCCACCGGCTACGACATCATGGTCATGACGAACAACAGTCACGAGCTCGGCTACCTGATCAAACTCGGCTGGCTGACCCCGCTCGATCACTCGGCGATGCCCAACTTCAAGAAGTACGCGGGTCCGCTGATCAAGAATCCTCCGTGGGACCCGGGGAACAAGTACTCCATGGCCTGGCAGTCCGGTTGGACCGCCGTGGGCTACAACAAGGCCCAGGTGAAGAACCCGGGCGACAGCATTGGCCTCTTGTTCGACAAGAAGTACGCCGGGCGCGTCGGGATGTTCAACGACCCCGTGGAGTTGGGCAGCGTCGGCCTGCTCGCCATCGGCGTGGAGCCGGCGACTTCGACCGAGAAGGACTGGGCCAAGGCCGCCAAGAAGCTCCAGCAGCAGAAGAGCGACGGCATCGTCGCCGCCTACTACGACCAGAGCTACATCCAGCACCTGAAGAACGGGGACCTGGCCGTGTCGATGTGTTTCTCCGGTGACATCTTCCAGGCCAATCTGAACAGCAAGTACCGGAATCTGACGCTGATGCTGCCCAAGGAGGGCGCCATGCTCTGGACCGACAACATGATCATTCCCCTGTACGCGCAGAATCCGAAGGACGCCATGACCTGCATGGACTACTTCTACGATCCGAAGACCGAGGCGGTGGTTGAGTACTACAACGACTACATCTGCCCGGTTCCTGCGGCCAAGCAGGAACTGCTCCATCCGACCGGATGGGATGCGGCTGCGCTGAAGTCGTTGAAGCCTGAGATTGGTCTTGCCACCTCGGTGACCGCCAACTCGAACGACGTGTTCCCCTCCCCTGATCGGATCAAGGCTTCGAAGACGTATTACCAGTTCAAGAGCCAAGAGGAGATCACTGCGTGGAACAGCTTGTTCCTGCCAATCATCCAGGGGGCGTAGGGAGACAGCGTCGCCTCTCGGCGTGGAGAAGGAGACTCCCGCCGTACCTGTTGAGTCTGCCGGCGGGGTTGTGGTTGTTACTGCTCTTCATCGTCCCGCTCGTGATGATGTTGTCGATGTCGTTAAAGACGTGCGATCCCGCATCGGGCGCGTGCGTCATGACGTGGAGCTGGGGGCGGTTGCCCCATTCGGTCAACCTCTACCGCGCCCAGTTCGTCACGAGTCTGATCTTCGCCGCCGCGGCGACACTCATCGATTTGGTGGTCTCGTTCCCCATCGCGTACTGGATCGCGTTCCACGGTGGTCGCCGCAAGAACTTCTTCCTGATCATGCTGCTGGTGCCGTTCTTCGTGTCATTCATCATCCGCACGCTGGTCTGGGAGTTCATCCTTTCGAACAACGGCATCTTCCTCGGGTTCTTGAAGCACAACCACCTGGTGCCGTCTGGATTCCACGTTCTGGGCACCGGTTTCGCGGTGGTCGCGGGCCTGGCCTATAACTATCTGCCCTTCACCGCCCTTCCCTTGTACGTGGCGATCGAGCGGATCGACCGCCGCGTCCTCGACGCGGCGTATGACCTCTACGCGAATCGAAGGGCGGCGTTCATGCGAGTGATCCTGCCCCTGACGATCCCGGGCATCTTCGCCGCCTTCCTCCTAACGTTCATTCCCGCCTTCGGTGACTACGTGAACCAGGAGATCTTGGGCGGCACCTCCAACACGATGATCGGCACGGTCATCCAGAACTCCTTCCTCGTCAACTCGGACTACGCCGGCGGGGCCTCACTCTCGGTGGTGCTCTTGGCGGTGTCGCTCGTCGGCATTTGGCTCTACGCCCGATTGCTGGGATCGCGCACGATCGAGGAGTACCTATGAGCCCGACCACGACGCGGCGGCTGGACGCCCCCCGGCGTGAGCGATCGGCCCTGAGCAGGCGACTGGGCAAGTTCGTATTGCCCACGTACTCGGGGTTGGTCATTGTGTACCTGGTCCTGCCCATCGCGGTGATGGTGGTCTACAGCTTCAACCGGGTCACCTCGGGTCTCCAGCTCGTGAGCTTCGCCTGGAACGGCTTCACTTTCCAGTGGTACAAGCAGTGGAGCAGCGTGCCGGGACTCACGTCCGCCTTCTGGCTGTCGATTCGCCTGGCCGTGGTGAGCACGATCATCGCGACCGTACTGGGAACGCTCCTCGCCATCGCCCTGGTGCGCTACCGCTCGGCGAGGTTTCACGGCAAGGGCGCCATCGAACAGATCTTGTTCCTCAACATCGCCGCGCCCGAGATCGTCATGGGGGCGTCGCTGCTCGGGATCTTCGTGACGTTCAATGTCGCACGAGGTTTCGTGACCCTGGTCCTGGCGCACGTGATGTTCAGCATCGCCTACGTCACGGTGACGGTGCGTGCGCGCTTGTCGGGCTTCGATCGATCACTCGAGGAGGCCGCGTACGACCTGGGGGCTAAACCGCTCGCGACGTTCCGCCTGGTGACCTTGCCCCTGATCATGCCCGGCGTGCTCGCCGGTGCGCTCATGGCCTTCGCGATCTCGATCGACGACTTCGTGACGTCGAATTTCGTCAGTGGCTCCAGCGCCCCGTTCCCGGTATGGGTCTACGGCGCCTCTCGCGTCGGCACCCCGCCGCAGGTCTTCGTGTTCGGCACCGTCATCTTCGGGGTCGGCATCGTCCTGGCGATCCTCAGCCTCGGCTTGTCGAGAAAGCGCAGCTGAGCCGCTTCACTTGCGCCACACCGGGTTCGCCGCCGACGTGATCGACGACTCCGAGAATCAGCCGTTCCCCCGAAGTGGATTCTCAATACGCCTTTCCGGGCTGCGCTCGAGGTCGACGTCTCGGGGTGGGCCCAGATCTCTCGCTTCGTGCCCCGATTCTGTTTCGCCCCGGGCGCAGCGCGGAGCCGTTTTGGCCGGCATTGACGAGCTGTTGGGTTTCGAGAGAAGCCAGGGCTACCGACGCGGCGAGATCATTGCCCGCAACCAGTCTCGGTGACGACGGGGTCGCACCACTTAGGTGCAACCCCATCAGTCGGGGCGCCCGGATTCGAACCGGGGACCTCCTGGTCCCAAACCAGGCGCGCTAACCAAGCTGCGCTACGCCCCGTTCCTTCTTACTTACACGTCGGAAACGCTACTACGTGGACTTTTGGACGATCGAAGACTCGGCAGAACTCCACAGCCCTACTGACGCTCGGTGATCAGGTGCGTGCTCCGCAACTCTTCACAGGCTGGGCCCCGCGTTTTCACGGGACCGGGACAGCCGCCGAGTTCGCCGAACCTGAGGCCGGAATTCGAGTTGCGCGGGGTGACGCGTCTCGGAGCAGTCGGGAACGGAGCCCCGTTAGAAGACCTGGACGCGCACCGAGTCGGACCCGCCGACACCGCTTTGTTCGCGGATGGACTTCACATCGCTCGCCTGCTCGCCCGAGACGCTCCAGGTGATGCCCAGGTTCGCCACCTCGTCCTTGGGGTACGACTTGGTTTGCACCGAACTCAGGATGTTCAGGGCCACCGGTCGACCGCCTCGGACACGCACCACGGGCACCAGTCCGGGAGCGTCGAAACGCCGTCTGGTCCTGCATTCGACAAGATCGACGGATTCGAATGTGCTGTAGGGCATCGTTCGGCGATGAAACCAACGGTTGACAACCAGTCGATCGTCGTAGAGCTCCACCCGAGGGTAACCGCACCCTTCTAGAACGACCCTCGCGGCCCCCCAGGCGACGAAGACGAGTGCGATCAACGTAATCAGCAGCCAGTAGTGGAATTCGTTGACCCAGACGATCCTTGTTGGGTGGCCCACAACATCTCGGAACGGTCGCCAAACGCCAAGCAGCCAGAGCAGCCACGGTATGACCGTCGCCCCCGCGTAGAGCAAGCCCACACACCAGGCGACCACCTTACCTACCGCCACCGCACTGCGACTGGCGTGATCAGGTCGAAGGATCTGGAGCGGCGTCACCAACGTCACTGTACGTGACGACCCTCTTGGCACCGGTGACGACCAGGACCTCGATACCGCGACAGCGTCCAATTGTGCCAAGCGGGCAGGGCCAATCCAGCTACGACGCCGTTCTCTCCACACAGGATTCGAACCCGCGGCCCCTCGGCCCCGAACCAGACGCTAACCAAACTGCGCCTCTTCGCGTCGCTCAATCGTTGCATGTTTGCCCCGATGCTCCCACGGCACGTCTGCGCTTCGTAGGCTGCATTGAAGAAGGGCGGGAGGTTGTCGTGGCGTACGAGTGGATAATCGAGGCGCTCGACGAAACGTGGATCGCCATTGATCGTCTCGTTCGACCCCAGCCGCCGGAGGCGTACGACGCACCCACGGCCTGTCCCGGGTGGAGTGTGCGCGACGTCATCAGCCACCTGCTGGGCTTCGAACTGATGTTGCACGGCGCGCCGGTGCCCCAGTTCGACGGTCCCTGGCCCGACTACGTGCACAATCCCATCGGTGAGATCAACGAAGCGTTCGTGGCGGCCCATCGACGCGAGCCGGGGCTCGAGGTCCTCGACCAGTTCCGAGACGCCTGGATCCGTTCGCTCGTGGCGCTGCGCGCGCTCGACGACGCCGGTTGGCAGAAGGTCGGATGGAGCCCCGAGGGGGAGCGGCCCTACTACCGCTTTCAAGAGACGCGCGTGCTCGACAGCTGGATTCATCTGCAGGACATCCGTGACGCCCTGTTGGAGCCGGCGGACGATCACGGGGCCGGAGAGGAGATCGTCGTCAACCGGTTCGAGGCGGCCCTGCCCTACGTGGTGGGCAGGAAGATGCAGGCGCCCGACGGCACCCTGATTCAACTCAACCTGAGCGGTCGGCTGGGCCGCACGATTGTCCTCGGCGTGCACGAAGGCCGCGCCGCGCCGGTCAGCCCCGGGAATCAGGTGCCGACCGTGGAAATCACCACGCCCGTTGCCCTCTTCTGGCGTCGAGCGGCCGGGCGAATCGGCGCCTCGGCCTTTCTATCGGCATCGGCAACGGATGTCCGCGGCGATCGCGCGATGGCCCAGGCCTTCGCCGAGAACCTGCGCATCATGATTTAGGAGTTTCGAGTTGAACCGGTAGGCTGAAATCTCTTATGCGCGCTACCACCACCACCCTGGACAACAACCGAATCAAGCTGACCGTCGAAATCGACGAGGTCGAGATGGGTGAGGCGCTGGACGCCGCGGCCGCCACCCTCTCCAAGCAGGTCAGCGTCAAGGGATTCCGCAAGGGCAAAGTGCCGAAGAACGTGCTCGTGGCGCACCTGGGCGGTCCCGAGGTCTTGCGCGCCGAGGCGATCCGCGAGTCGATGCCGGACTTCTACGCACGCGCCGTGGCCGACACCCTGACCGACCCCATTGGTCAGCCCGACATCACGATCACCGACGGTGAGCAGAGCGGCCCGCTCTCCTTCGAGGCGGAAGTCGAAATCCGACCGGAGGTGAGCATCAAGGGTCAGCGTGACCTGCGCGTCACGATACCCTCGCCCCAGGTCACCGACGCCGAGATCCTGGCGCAGATCGATCGATTCCGAGAGACCGACGCCATGTTGAAGGACGTCGACCGTCCCATCGTCACCGGCGACCTCGTGACAATGGACATCCGAGTCGAGCAGGTCGCCACCGACGTCGAACCGCTCGAGATGAGTGACTTCATGTACACGGTGGGATCGGGCACGATCACCGAGGGCGTCGACGACCTCATCGTCGGCCTGCGAGCCGGCGAGGAGCTCAAGCTCAACGGCAGTGTCGACCGCGGCATCGTCGCGACGTACGAACTGAAGTTGAAGCAGGTCAAAGAGCGCGAACTGCCCGAACTCACCGACGAATGGGTCGAGGAGAACACCGAGTGGGCGACGGTCGACGACATGCGTGAGGGGATCTTGAGCCAGATGCGGCGCATGAAGATCGGCGAAGCGCAGATGTCCCAGCGCGACGCCGTGCTCGTGGCGCTCAGTGAGTTGGTGGGCGAGGACGCGGTCCCCGAATCTCTTCTCGCCAGCGAGACCAATGAGCGCCTTCACGACCTGGGCCACCGGCTCTCGGAGCAGAACCTCAACCTCGAGACCTTCTTGCGAGTGACCAACCAGTCGTCGGACAACCTGCTCGAGACACTCCGGGTCGACGCCATGCGCGCCGTACGAGTCGATCTGGCGATGCGCGCACTCGTGAAGGCCGAGCAGCTTGAGCCCACCGAGGACGAGATCGACGAGGAGTTGGCTCGCACCGCTGAATCGATGGGGGTCGAGGCCGATCTGCTTCGCACGAACCTGCGTGACACGGGACGCGTCGTATCGTTCCACGCCGAAGTCGCCAAGATGAAGGCGGCACGTTGGCTCAACGATCACGTGACTTTTGTCGACCCTGATGGCGTGGAGATTGACCGCGAGTTGCTGCGTACGGACCAGTCCGAAGAACGCGACGCATAAGGTAGGAACGTGAACGAATACTTCCGAGCCCAGAACTACCTCGTCCCGACGGTCGTCGAGTCGTCCAATCGTGGCGAGCGCGCCTACGACCTGTACAGCCGTTTGCTGCGCGAACGGATCATCTTCCTCGGCACGCCCATCGATGACACGGTGGCGAACCTGATCTGCGCCCAGATGCTGTTCCTCGAGTCCGAGGACCCCGACAAGGACATCAATCTGTACATCAACTCACCCGGCGGCGACATCACGGGACTGTTGGCGATTTACGACACCATGAAGTACATCAAGCCCGACGTGTCGACGTTCTGCTTCGGCCAGGCCGCATCGGCCGCGGCGGTGCTGTTGGGTGCGGGGGCGAGGGGCAAGCGCTACGCGTTGCCGCACGCTCGCGTCTTGTTGCACCAGCCGTGGGGTGGCGTGGGCGGTCAGGCGTCGGACATCGAGATCCAGGCGCGTGAAATCCTTCGGATGAAGGACATGCTGAACTCGATGCTCGCTAACGACACCGGTCAGTCGGTCGAGCGGATCACCAAGGACACGGACCGAGACTTCATCATCAGCGCCGATGAATCAGTGGAATACGGCCTGATTGACGAAGTTCTGACCGCTCGCCTGTAAGTACCCGATTGCGGTCGTAGTGGCCCATAGGATGGTCGGAGCGCAAGTCGTGTCGGAGGTTGTTCGTGGCAAAGTTTGGCGAAGGTAACGACCTCATCAAGTGCAGTTTCTGCGCGAAGGGTCAAAAACAGGTAAAGAAACTCATCGCGGGACCCAGCGTCTACATCTGCGATGAGTGCATTGACCTGTGCAATGACATCATCTCCGACGAGTTCGGCGACCGCCCCGAGTTCGTGCTCGAGGATCTGCCGACGCCTCGTGAGATCTCCGCATTCCTCGATGAATTCGTGATCGGACAGGTTGACGCGAAGAAGATCCTTTCGGTGGCGGTCTACAACCACTA